>CAZRJW010000001.1:0-32530 GCA_964600845.1 uncultured Gammaproteobacteria bacterium
TTTCGGACAAACAAGCGCTCATTCACGCACAAGCGCTTGGGGAGGCGATGCAGCTGACCAATTTCTTACGCGATGTCGGTGAAGACTGGCGGGACCGCAAGCGTATTTATCTCCCCCAAGAAGATTTAGAACGCTTCAGTGTCACTGAACAAGAAATTGCCGATGGCGTCTTAAGCGATCAGTTTAAGCGTCTTCTTCAATTTGAGATTGCTCGCGCGGACGCACTCTACGCCCAAGCCGAACCCGGGATCGCTCTCCTTTCCAAAGATGGGCGCTTTGCCGTGCGAGCCGCAAGCAGATTGTATCAAAATATTCTCCGTGAGATTGAAGCGAATAAGTACAATGTGTTCACCAAACGCGCCCGGACCTCCCGCCTCAAGAAGATCAATCTCTTACTTACAGCCGCTTTGTAGCAACTATGCGAACAATCATCATCGGAGGTGGATTGGGCGGGCTCGCAACCGCCTGCCTGTTAGGCGCATCCGGCAACCAGGTGACGGTGTTTGAAAAAAACGAGCAGCTCGGCGGACGCGCTTCCGTATTGCACATCGATGGATTTACCTTTGACATGGGCCCTTCGTGGTACCTCATGCCTGAATTTTTTGAGCATTTTTTCAAGCTACTTGGCGAAAAGACAGAGGACTTCTACACACTTAAACGTCTTGATCCTTCATATCGGATTTTCTTCAAAGGAGAAGGAACGCAGATCGATTTCTACGGCGATTTGGAACGAGATTTGAAAACACTTGAAACGATCGAACCTGGCTGCGGACCACGCTTACGCGCCTATCTTGAAACCGCTCGCATTCAATATGAGATTTCGACAGATCGCTTCATCTACAAGAACTACGACTCAGTGAAGGATTTTTTCACCAAAGAGATTCTGACAGACGGGCTGAAACTCCATGTCTTTGAATCGATGGAGCGCTACATCTCAAAACGCTTCAAACAGCCAAACGTTCAGAAAATTCTCCAGTATACCCTCGTCTTTCTGGGGAGCTCCCCTGCACGTACGCCAGCGCTCTATTCCTTGATGAGTCATATCGACTTTCATCAAGGCGTCTTCTACCCGATAGGAGGAATCACAAAACTGCCGCAGGCCTTAGAACAGATTGCGCGAACCCACAACGTCGAACTCAAGGTGAATGCCCCCGTGAAACGGATTTTGGTAGAAAACAAAAAAGCGATCGGTGTCGAATTAGAGAACGGAGAACAGCACTTTGCGGATGCCGTTATTTCAAATGCCGACATCGCCTTCACCGAGCAGAAACTCCTCCCCCCGGAAGCTCGGGAACGCACCGACACGTATTGGAAGAAACGCACACTCGCCCCCTCCGCCTTTGTGCTCTACCTTGGCATTGACGGAAAAATTCCAAACCTGAAACACCATAACTTATTATTTTTTCAGAACTGGAAACGTACATTTGATCAAACATTTGAGCATCCGAGCTGGCCAGATGACCCCTCGCTCTATGTATGCGCACCCAGCGTGACCGATCCGTCCGTTGCTCCTGAGGGGATGGAAAACTTGTTTATACTCGTCCCAATCGCCGCCAACCTTCCCGATACAGAAAAGATTCGCCAATCATTTCGAGAAAAAATTCTCCGTACGTTAGAAGAGGAGATGGGTATTCCAAATCTTAAAACGCGAATCCGGGTTGAAAAACTCTTCTGCGTGAATGACTTCACCGAACGCTACAACAGCTTAGGGGGAAGTGCCCTTGGACTCGCCCACACCCTTTGGCAAACCGCTATCTTCCGACCAAATAACATCAGCAAAAAAGTGAAGGGGCTGTATTACGTGGGCGCAAACACAAATCCGGGGATCGGTATGCCGATGGTTTTTGCGAGTGCTGAACTCGTCTACAAACGTCTGTACAACATCAAAAGCGCTGGACCTCTCACAAAGCTCGAGAACGACCCTCTATGACGCTGCGGCAGAGATGGGGTCTGTGGATAGGCCTGACGGCTCTCTGCCTAGTCATAGGCATCCTGACTGGCCTTCAATCCAGCTTCGCTACTCCCTTTCTGGGACCTGTCTCTACCCTCTTTGTCCTCATCGCGGCGTTACCGGGATATAGAGAGCTGATTCGCATCACCTCTCTAAAACGGGGACTCCTCATCCTCCTCGCACTCTCTCTATTCGCCTACCTGATCGAAATCGTTGGTGTTCAAACCGGATTCCCCTATAGCTCATTTACCTATGCGCAAACCCTGCGATCCTTTTTGATTGCAGGAGTGCCTTGGACAACACCCTTCGGCTGGGTGCCACTTGTCCTCGCAAGCTATTTCGTAGCACGCGTTTGGAGCCCACAGAGAAAAGGCCTATGGATCGTCTTCTGGAGCGTTCTCCTCTTAGTCACATTTGATCTCGTACTCGATCCAGGCGCAGTCCGGCTCGGGCTCTGGAGCTACGCAAGCACCGGATGGTATCACGCTGTCCCCTGGCAAAATTTTGCGGGCTGGCTTCTTACCGGCACACTCGTGCTCTTCACGCTGCATCGGGCTCTTTCTCGTACCATTGTTCAGCGCACAAATATGTTTGCGTTTCTGATCGGCCCGGCAGCGATCTTGAGTTTTTGGACTGGTATCGCCCTGTCAGCCTCCATGGTTTTACCCGCCTTGATCGGCTGTCTGCTCCTTCTCTTTTTTATGTTTACTTGGCAAGCAGAATCCACCAAAAGAGCGCCATCCCAATAAGCGTATTTATCCACGGAAAGAACCGATACACTCGGAAGAGCTCTTCGGCCGTTTTGGTTTGAAGACTGACGAACATCAACACGAGATAGACCAGACCAAACAGAAGCGCGATGTTCCCAATCGAAAAGGAAGCGATGCGAGCAGACATCAAATACAGAACCGTGCAGAAATAAAGCGTTCCTTTTTTTTGAAGGAAGGTAGCGATCGTCTGAATACCGCTCGCCTGATCAGCGGCAATATCTGGCACGGCAGAATAAGCGTGCATCGCCATACACCACGCTCCCCCTGCAATCACAAGGGGCCAATGAAGCGCGCCTCCGCCAAAAGCGAACCAGGCAACGAGCGCGGGGAGAAGATACAGGCAATTAAACAACGCATCTAAAAATGGCTTCGCTTTCGCGCGGATCGGTGGAGCAGAATAAAATGCGCCCAGGAAAATAAAAATGAGAAAACTGATACTCGTACTCCGCGGAAGCATCAGCAACACCCCTAAAAATGGAATGAGAGACGCTCCAATGACGAAAAAAAGTACCCGCGTCTTCTTCGGGTCTAAGAGCTGCTCATAGTCCTGTTTTTTTGGATTCAACCGGTCTGTTTCTTGGTCAAACACATCGTTTACTCCATAGATAAACAGGTTTGCCGGGAAGGTAAACACGAGCAGGATACCTATCGCAGCCCAGGTCCACTGACCATTCACAGACAATGCCGAAATCATCCCAATTAAGGCTGGGCCTAGGAGATAGATCCAAAAGCGCGGTCGACTTGTCTTTAGCAAGGTAAGAAAAGACATGCGGATATCATACACACGACGGAAGAAGATCGGCTATGCCTCCCCTTCCGTTCTTTGACTTTTTCGTGGGAAAGGCCTACCTTCTACCGTCCTCGAGAGAGAATTCTTCAGGAACACAAGGAGGCACGACGATGGGTGATTTGTATTTCAAAACGGTCTTCGCTGGCATCTGCTTCGCCTTCTGGCCACTCTGCATGAACCGTAGCCACCTGAACGGCTACGTGTCGTCCGCCTGCTTCAGCCTGGCGACACTGATCGGCGTCCTGCCGTTCGCTCTGAGCAGCAATGGTCTAACCATCCCCAGTGCCGACTGGAAGATGGTCGGCCTCGCGGGCATCTTCGGAGCACTCGGCCTCATGTCCTTCAACGGCATGCTGGCGCGGGTATCGCCGCAGAACCTCGGCACCTTCTTCGTCATCATGAACCTGGTGCAGTTCGCGGTCGTCGCAACTGCTCAGGCGATCACGACCGGCAGCCTGCCGCCTCAGCGGCTCGCGGGCTACGCCTTCGCCGCCATCGCGACCTACCTCCTTGTTCGGTAGCGTTGCGCACACCCTACACGCACCCGCGTGACAACGATGCAGAGCACTTCGGTGACTCCCCTCGCGTCGTTCGTCGCCGGGTGCTTTGCATTTATGAAAAAGGCTTCGTTCCCCGTATAAAAGTAGGTGGGCGCCACCGATACGAGGATCGATGGCGCCCGAAGAGTCCCTCCTGGTTATTGTGCTTCTTCTACCAACGTCTTGATGCGAGACCCGCGCGAACGAGTGACGTCCGCCCCGGGAATGATCTGGTCTCCGAGCGACCCCAGCTCTTCGATCGCCTCTCGCAACACCCGCCCGAAAGCTTTGGCGTCGGAAAGGCGCGACCGACTATCCTTCCGCAAGCTGAGATGAACCAAGTCATTCAGACGCGCCGGATAGCGACGCGGGAGATTGGGAATAGGCTCCATGTAGTGCTGCGCACACACCTGCATCCTATTCTCACCCTTGAAGGGCATGGTCCCCGCACACATCCAGTACAGGATGATGCCGAGCGCGTACAGGTCCTGTCCCGGTCCCGGTGGATGTCTCAGGTCGAATGCCTCGGGTGCCATGTACGACAGCGTGCCCGTTACGCTGTCAGGCAGCTCCCCATACCCGTATCGCATCGCGAGACCGAAGTCGATCACGACCGGCGAAGGGGTTTTACCCCACTTCACGATCACGTTCTCCGGCTTGAGATCCCGATGCACGATGCCTCGGGCATGAATCTCCCCCACGATGTCAGCGAGACGTGCCAGCAGACGAAGTGCGCGCTCTACAGTCACCCTGCCCCGCTTGAGGTACGCGTCCATCGTCTGACCCGACACAACCTCGCACATGAAGTAGGGGGCGGGCTCTTGACCCTGCTCGAGCAACTTTACGACGCCGTTCACTCCACGAAGACATTGGAGTGCCTGCTGTTCACGTAGAATCTGTTCTTCATTCCCTTTCCACGCGATCTTCATCGCGAATTGATCAGAGAAACCGTCGGACTGAACACAGACGACGACCCCACACCCACCTTGACCTAGTACCGAGACCGGACGAATTCCTCCCGGCAGACGTGCCGAGAGCCGATCCAGTACCTCTTCGTCGAAAAACACCACGAACCTCCGTCACTCCATCGGAAGAACAAGCTCTCCGTCGATTCCCTCCTAAAAAGAGAAGAGAATAGACAGAGAGCCCGCGTATTCCGTGGCGGAATAATATACTCTATATTTCTCAAAAAAGCAAGTCACGGAATAAAAAACTCAGCCCCTTTCAGGACCGAGTCTTCTGTGGTGCACCCTAAGAGACGAAGTCCTAACCGTAGTCAATTTGCTCAGTCTAACGATTCACATATCCCAACACGCGCACCACCGCCCACTGGAATGGATCACTTGGGGTCTTCTTGAATGTCTGCTTGAATTTCTGGATCCCCTGACTTTCTTGTTTCAGATCTCGTGGGAAGCGGATACGATACATAAGGGTATTCCAGGCGAGATTTTCTGAAGGGATATTGAAGTTTGGTGCATGGTTGTACAGAGCCTTGAAGGTTGCAAGGGCACGAGGAGCGAGAGTACGTTCAATAATGAGATTACGTGTCTTTGGAATCTTTCCTTCGGCCATACGTTCAAGGTCTTCAACCGGAATGTCTGTTCGCCCCATCGTTTCACGTGCATCTTTCAAGAGAGCAAGACGTTCTCCTGATCCAAGGATTTTTGTGGATGGAGTCGTTCCTGACCGAAGGAACACTTCAAGCGTATTTGGAGGCGTAGTTGGGATGGAGGGTTCTATGGAAGGTTGGGTTGCGAGAGGAGGGGTGGGGGTTGGGATAAGCTGCGCTGGCGAATTATTCCAAAAAAGAACAATAGACCCTCCACCTCCACCCGAACTTAAAGCGCCTCCGCCTCTATTCACGGTGGGAACTGGCGTTGACTCTGGTTCCGATACGGGCTGTGTATACGCCAATGTAACGGATGTGGATGAGCTATCAGAAACATCAAAGGCGTCAGAGTAGGTGGTGTTGCCTATGCCATCCCCAATTAATTCAAATGTGCCATTTTCCGTCGTTGCAATCGTTACGCCGTCCACGGGAATCGCTGAAACATTTCTAAAGATTCCGGATGATGCGGACGTCTCGGTCAGTGTGAGGCTCTCTGAATCTGATCCAGCGGGTGCGGTACTTGTTGCGGTTATAACCATCGTTTCTAAAGCACTTCCGTTTAAGTTTCGACTCTGGTCTTTCAAAGTCACGTAGAGCGAGTCTCCATCCGTAAGGGAACTGACCAGCGTGCCGGAACTATCGGAAAAACGAACATAGTCAACGGGGTGATGAAGAACGGCACCCGTACTGCTGGTAATAAGGCCTGTATTTGCGATATCTCCGATTGCGCTTAATCGATACGTAGAGAGATCAAGGGTGGCGCTGGAAGCGATCGTTGTCGTTGCCATGACGGTCGTACTCGCGGAGAGCGTATACGTTCCCGAGCCGAGCAAAGATAGGTCGTGATAGGTGGCAGCCGGGATGGTCTCTGGAACATCTCCAAAGAAGCGCAGATCGCTATTTGTGAATGTGTAATCTCCAGAACCGATTAGCGTAGGCGTGCCACCGATACCCATGGGGATACCACCTAGAGAAAGCAATGCCTCGTTTACTGTGAGTGAACCGTTATTTGTAAGTTCATGCGTCGTTGTGACGGTAGGGCCCACGGATGTGCCAGAGAGAACAACGCTCGTACCAGACTGAATATTTAACGAATCAATCGTGATACCGACGTCAGATTGCGTTGATCCAGCATTGAGAATTGTCCATATCGGGCCAGAAACTCCCGGGCTAAGAGTAACTGCACCAAAACTGAGAGTGGTATCTGCGCCCGCACTGAGGGTGACATCATCATAAATCGTCACCTGGTTATACGAATAGGCGGGCATGGCCGCTGGACCCTGAAAGAGAACATACAACGGTGCACTGAATGTACTCCCCTCACCTTTTGTGAACGCTGTAGTAAGCGTAAGCATTCCACTCGCCGCATCGCTGCTGATAGTGTTGTTATTCGTTAATGTATCAACCGTCATCGAGAGAGCGCTACCCAAATAGATCGTTCCATTGTTGATGATCCCTCCTGCGGTATAATTATTCCCATCAATATATACCGTCCCCGCATTTGTGAGGCCGGCAAGCGAGTTAAGGTTTGAAGAGACGGTAGAAGAAACGGTACCTGCGGCATAAATGGTGAATGACCCATTAGTCATAAACACTCCTCCATCTATAAGATATGTTCCAGAGACAACGTCAAACGCACCGGCAACACTTATCACAGACGTACCCTGAGAAACCTGACCACTCGTCTTACGAATTCGCATACTTGAGATAGTCGTATATATCGGCGCTCCAATCGTCTGATCTCCGGATCCAGTAAATTCCAGCGTACCCCCTCCGTAGAAGCCTCCCGAAGCCCCAACCATGAGACTCGCAGCACCATCAAGGCTCAGGGTGTTTCCATTGAGGTCAAGGTAGCCGTTATTAAGATTCAGCGCGTGCGTCGTTGTGGCATATGCCATGAGCGAGATAGACTGATAGGCGTCAATAGCGATCGTAAGCGTCCCGATAGATGGTACCGCGGGGATAAAACGATTCGGTGGAAATGCCGTGTTCCCAGGTCCGGTGAGGATCAATTCACCGAGTCCCGAGACATCCAAGCTTCCGACGGTGGGCATGTTCTGTCCGAGCTGCAGCGTTCCCGATGAAGACATGTCGATGATTCCCAGATTCTGCAACGGGACGTTTGCAGCAAGCTTGCCGCCATTAAGCGCCAGTATTATCCCGTTATTTGTTGAGGTTGAAGGCCCTCCTCCCTCTAGAGCGATGATGCCCGCTGTAGACCCGCCGACGCTGTTTATTGTGATGGTTCCAGTGTTAGTACTGGTTCCATAAACGGATAACGACCCGCCGGCTTGTACTTCAAGCGTGGCACCTGATTCGATTGCGAGCGGGCCGACCCTTGTAACGAGCGATGACAGCACGGGCGACTTACCATTTGGAATCGTTACCGTGTCTATGACATTCGGAAGGCGAGCAGCGCCCGCACAACTCCAGTTAGCGGGCATACCCCAAGAAGGAGTTGCCCCTCCGACAAAAGTACAGCTCCCAGGAAGAAATAGCGTGTAGCCGTTATAGTCGAAGATCCCCTTCGTCATCACAAGAGCGTGTGTCGCCATCGCATCCGAAAGAAGCATGACGCCTTTATCGACAGCCGCTTTATTTACCTTAATATCATAGAAAGCTGCTCCGCCTGGATCGGCAGTAAGTGTCGAGGTAGCGGATCCGATAAATTCTACCGTTGTGTGATTGTTTGAGATCACTGTAGCCGCTTCGGTTGTCCAATTGCCAGAAAGGGCGAACGAGGAGGAATTGCCGCTGAGCTCAAGACCCGAAAGTAGCGTAATATCGCCGTAAGCGACAAAGTGAGAATAATCCGGAGGGCTAATCGAGCCTCCGAACTCAAGGTTTGGATAGATGACGGCAGTCGGAATGACGCTTCCGGACCCAGTAAAACGGAAGATTGAGGCATCAGCCGTAGAATTATAGGTTCCCATGTTCATGAACCCGCTTTCCCTAACGCGGATCTGCCATCCCCCAGTATGATTGATGGTGCCCGTCATACTATTAGAGATGCCGTAGGCTTCAAGGATCGTACCCGTGCCAGAGCCGCTAATCGTTCCGCTGTTAGAAATTGGATTATAACCCAATAACGTGACAGTCCCTCCATTGAGCGCCACGCTCCCCGCGTTCGTGAACGGACCAAAAACATTCATCGCCGCACCCCCGGTCAAGGTAAATGCTCCCACGTTGTTGAACGAGCCGTCTATCTCAAATGTTCCACCACTGATAGTAAGGCTTCCTCCGCCTTGAATTTCTAACGGCCCGCTGATGGCGCCAATAGCACTCGACTCAACGGATTTGGCGCTTGGAATCACGACCGGTGTTACTGACGTAGGGACATAGGCGCAGCTCCAATTACCCGCAACCGCCCAGTCGGAAGAGATACCTCCAACGAATACGCAATTTCCTCCCCCTCCCCCTCCCCCTCCATCTCCCTTATCTCCAGCATAGGATGTGAGCGGAGTGATTAAGAACGATAAGGTGAGTAATCCGGCCACGATACGCCTTACGCCAGAGAGAGACCCTAGGCTATTTTTTAAAAAGATATTTGTGTTCATAGGATGATGCCCGGAGTGTAGCAGGCTCGCAGAGGGGGGGGCAAATAGTTACGAACACTCCGTTACATAAAGCTAAAAAACATTCCTGGATACGAGTAGAAGGTGTTGCTGGAAGGCCGAATCAGGTCAAAATTGTGTGTTTTTTACTGATCATGACAATCGTTCAAACCTGCCAGACATTGCGTTCTCGATCTCAGCGAGCACTGCACCTTCTATTCGGTCGCTGAACTTTGGTACGTACGGTCACTCGCGCTCCCAGAGCGATATATACTTGGTTATGGGAAGGCATCCCATCTCTGGAGGGGCATCATTGGAGCTCAAAATGTTAGGGAGCAGTTCCGCGCATATGGCTAACGATGCGTCGTATCTCGATGAAATTTTCTTATCCTGATCCCGAAGGGCGATGTTTTTTGGGATTTGTTAAGAGCTCGGATACTGCGTTCGAGCGACGAACGGGTCATTGGTTTATTCATTTAGTTGTTGATGACCAACGTCGTAACTTTTCGTTTCTGACATCCGAGAATGTGGGCACGAAGAAGAAGACGTGCCTACGAGAACGGATTAGCCGAAGACAAGAAGCTGGTTCTTCGTGCCATTGGCTCTAACTTTGTATTAAGTGGCAAAAAGCTCTCTTTTGAAGTCAAAAAACCATTTCAAGTCATCTCTAATCACCAAATCACCCTTACACCCGCAGACGAGCAGGATCTAACTCGCATCACGCTCCAAATAACACAAAATCCCTCGCAGATAAGGGATTTTGTGCTATGTCATCCGTCTTCCTTTTCGGAAGGTGGACTATGGTGCACCCCAGACGATTCGAACGTCTGACCTCTTCCTTCGGAGGGAAGCGCTCTATCCAGCTGAGCTAGGGGTGCAAGCGAGCAAATCCTACGTGATTTGAACCCGTTCGGCAACCGTGATTGAATGAGCTATATATGTCTGCCAATCGCCCACTCAAGAACCGTTATTTCATGATGCGTCATGGGCAAAGCCTCGCAAATGAGGCCGGTCTCATTGTGAGCGATCCTAAAAACGGAGTCGAAGGGTACGGCTTATCAGACAAAGGAAAACAGCAGGTCCAGGAATCGGTGAACTACGCCCAAGAGATCCATGGACTCAACGCCGATCTTCTGATCGTCTCTTCTGACTTCAGGCGTTGCAAAGAAACAGCGGAGCTCGTAAGTGCAGCCCTCGGAACCGCGAATGTCGAGCTCGAACCACGCCTCCGAGAGCGCTTCTTTGGGACATTGGAACTTGGACCAAACACGGGCTATCAACAGGTCTGGGATCAAGATGAAGTAAATGATCAGCGAGGGGCCTTCGGAGCGGAGTCTGCGCAAGACGTACTGAACCGTGGACTGAGTGTCATTCACGATCTGGAAGAACAATTTAAGGATGAAACGATCTTGCTCGTATCACATGGAGATACGCTCCAGATCCTGTCTACCGCCTTTGATGGGCGCAACCCGGGGTATCATCGCGATCTTCCCCTCCTCGAAACAGCCGAAATTCGCCCCCTGTCCGTCGATTGACAGTCGGGGCGTCTTTTTCTATACTCCTGGCACAAATCAGCGATTTGCGACGGTAGCTCAGCTGGTAGAGCAGGGGCCTCTTAAGCCCAAGGTCCTGGGTTCGAATCCCAGCCGTCGCACCAACAAAGACTTCTCCGAAAGGGGAAGTTTTTGTTATTCCAAAAATAAGACACTCCATTCCGGTGTATGCTATCCTTGGGACTATGCACGTTCAAAAAGTCTTTATTGGGGGCTGGTTTCAGCGAACCACACTCCATCTCTCGGAGCTCTGGGAATTTTTCCAGCACGGAGAGGGCTCGCCGCTCTTAGACAAGCAGGCGGTAAAAAAAGCGAGAACGCAGCTGGGGATCAAACAGGTCTCGCGTGAGAGTGGCCCGTTGGAATACATTCTCGTCGAAACAACCTCTGGTCTTTTGTACCGGATCTACGAAGATGGGTTGATGGTGCTTGAGCTAGCGGCTTCAAAAAATCTAAAGAAAGATGCCGCCTTCATCAAGGAATACTATGACACAAAGCTCTCAAAGAGCATTTCACTCATCTTCAGCAAAGGCGCGCCCGTTCCAAAGGAGCTCGCGAACATTTCAACCATCTTGCCGTATATCATTACGCTCGATGAAGCGAAACCCACTGACGTAAAAAAGCTGTATGCGGATTTTAACGAAGAAGCCTATTCACATCTTTCAAGCCAAGAAGTCGAAGTCTACCGAGGGAGTGGCTTGATTTTAATCAACAATCTTCACAGCCAGGAGCTTGCGCGCGAATTGATTGAAAGTCAGATTTTCTTTCGCGAGTTCAAAACACAGCTTCATCGCTACCTCGCCCTCCATCGAATCATCTGGGAGAAGATTCAACATATTAAAGATCGCGGAAAAATGAAAAATGATGATATCGATCTGCTCCGGGAAGAACTGCAAGGTTACCAAAAAACGATCATGCTGATTGACGCACGCATTGCGCAGATGGATATCTATCTCCCCGTCCGTCAAAAGATCGCGAATGGCCAGGCGATCGATGAGTCATTACGCGCGCTCTTCCAGTTCAAGTTTGAAACGCTCTTGGATACACACAAATACATTCGCTCCTTGTGGACAATGACGAAAAACTATTTGGACAGCGCTCTGGCTGACTGCACAGACGTTCAGCAAAAGGGCACGAAAAATGCCTTATCTGCCCTACAGTTGATCACAATCGTAAACGTCGTTGCAGCCATGCTCGCGCATCTCGGAAAAGAAGCCCTGCCCAAATTCACCTCCGTTGGACTCATCTTCTTCACGCTCGTGGTGATCATTGCTTGGATCATCAACACTGCCGTCACCAAGCTCTATCAAAATCGACGCTATGCGATGAAGATTCGTTCCGAACAGCACATTCAGTAGATCGTCCCTTCATTCACAAAACACACCCTCTCTTTTCGAGAGGGTGTGTTTTTTATCCAACCCGCCGCTTATTTCTTGTCCTTCTTTGGCTTCTTTACCTTCTTCTGCTGAGCATTGTTGCCCTTGGCCATAGTGATGATAAGAGTAAATTATTTGATATACCCGAGCGCACGGACCGCCGACCAATCGAGCGGCGTGACCGGCGCACGACGGAAGATTGAGCGGAACTTCACGATCCCTTGTTGCTCGAGTGTCAGGTTACGTGTGAAGCGAATGCGGTACATGAGCACGTTCCAGGCGAGGTCATCTTTTGGATTTTTGAAGTTCGGATCATGTTTGTACATCTTGCGGAATAGGTCGCGCACAACGGGGACCTGACGTTGCTCCGCTCCGATGTTACGAGTGATTGGCTTCAGACCGATCGTCATGCGATGGAAGTCTTCTGCTTTCGCGCCGTACCCGATCACTTGAAGGGTATCGCGGACAACTGCACGACGTTCACGCTCTCCAAGACGACGCGTTACATAGGAGTTTCCGTAGGCAATGAAGTTTGAGTAGAGATCCATCTGACCTCCGTAGACTCTGAGACCGAATTCTTTTGCATCCGCCGTCACACCCTGACGTGCCCGGAGTTCAGCTGCTTCGTCTGGTGCGGTAAGTCCAAGGAAAGACAGGAGACAGGTACGATCAATTGCGTTGATGAAAGGCGTCGTGATGACGGGACATCCTCCATTTGTCTGCGGCTCAGGCGTGACAACTGGAACGATCTCTTCTATCACGGGGGTCGGCTCTGAGATAATCACGATTGGCGTTACCACGGTTGTGGTTGCCGACGTCGTAGTGGTTGTCTGCGTAAGGTTCGAGATATTGCTGCCGCCACCTCCACCCCCTCCTCCGCCACCACCACCGCCACCACCACCGCCTCCGCCTCCGCCACCTCCACTACTTGGAGCAACGTCGTTATCGGTAATGGTGACCGTAATGGTGTTGATAGCCAGAGAAGCAACATACTCACCGGTAGACGAAGCTGTATGTGTGATCCAGCCTGTAGCTGTTGATTCGACGGAGGAATCGTTCACCGCTGTGACTGTCACCGTTTGCGGCGTATCCCAGTTGGATGTGGTGAACGTGAGCGTTGACGTCGAGAGAGTGAACTGAGTGCTTGTCGTAGAGAGGAGAATCTGAACCGTTGAGGTGGGCTCCGTATTCAAGACGACGGTATAGGTATCCGTTGTACTTCCTTCCGTTACGGCTAAGCCCGTCTCAGACAACGTAGCCCCAACCGTGTCGTTATCCGTAATGGTATAGGTATAGGTTGTCCGTCCGCCCAAGGTCGCTGCAACTGGACTAGAGAGGGTAAAGATAATTGTCTCGTTCGATTCAGCGATCGAATCATTTACGATGCTAAAGTCAAACGTGGTCGAGGTCTGACCTGCTGTAATCGTTATTGGGGTCGCTGCCAAGATTGACGTAAAGTCTGTTCCTGAACCAGTAGCCGTTCCACCTGTGACTGCATAACTTACGGTTACATCAGAAGAATGGACCGCATCCAAGACGATTCTGACACTTGTCGCTGTAACACTTTCAAGGCTAGATCCAGCTGAGGTACCGAATTGAACTAAGCGTAAATCTGTATCTACCTCAAACGCGACAGCGCCACCATTCGCTGTGGATGCACCAGACCCTGCAACAGAAGGATCGTAGGCCAAGACGCGCCAATAGTAGCTCCCGTTGGAAAGGACTTGACCACCAGAGCCAGACGTATACACACCGTCTCCTGCCGCCTGCCCAACCTGGAAGGTTTTCGCACCTTGCACTGCCTGTGCTGAAGTATAATTGACGATCAGCGAGCCAAAGTCTGAAGAATCATCTATCTGAAAGACATACTGGAGCGTGTCGGCTACGTCTGGGTCGGTGAGCGTGAACTGAAACGTCGGCGTAGCGGTACTCGTTGTCGAACCATCCACAAGATCTGCCGGACCTAAGCTCGACGGCAAGTTCGGGTTACTATTCGCAACGGTATCAACGACAAACGCGATCGCTCCACTATTTGCTGTCGTAGGACCCGTACAGTCTTCATCATCACAGGCGGTTACACGCCAGTAGTAGGATCCATCTGTAAGTGTTTGACTGGATGCTCCGACAGAATAGACTCCCAGCCCCGCAGCCTGACCCATTTGGAAAGAACGCGCACCCTCTCCTTCGGATCCTGCGACAGAAGTATATACGGTGACAGGTGAGCTAAAATCGGATGTATCATCAACCGTGATGATGTAGTACATAATTTCTGCGTCGTCCGGATCGTTCAGCGTGAAGGTAAATGTCGGATTATCTGTACTTGTGGTCGAGCCATCAACAAGAGCCGTAGGACCAAGACTGGAAGGCGCCGAAGGAGCGAGGTTAGCTACCGCATCCACAACGAACGCGATTGCTCCACCATTCGCCACCGTAGCCGGGGAAGAACCAAACGAGTCCGAAACCGAAACCATCCAATAGTAATTACCGTCCGGAAGGGTCTGGCCAACGTTTCCGGTCGTATAATAGGCCACTCCGGTTCCCGTTGCCTGCCCCACCTGGAATGTACGTACGCCTGCTGCATCCCAATCATCACTATGCACTACTACAGGTGAAGAGAAGTCAGAGTTATTGTCAATGTAAATAGTATAAGCAAGGATCGCTCCGGGATCTGCATCCGCGACTGTGAAGTTGAAGACCGGATTGTTCGTACTCGTCGTAGAGCCATCTACCATGTCCGCTGGCCCAAGGGAGGATGGAGATGAAGGAGCAGTGTTTCCTCCTGCTACTACAAACGCAACAGCTCCTCCATTAGCGGTTGTATAACTCGATACCAGACCGCTTGCGTCGAGAGTTTTGACACGCCAGTAATAAGAACCGTTCGTAAGTCCCTGACCAAATCCACCTTCCTGATGGTTTCCCCCAATCCCGATTGTTCCTGGCTGACCCACCTGGAAGGTGTGTGCCCCCTGAGCCAGCAGATCACTTCGATAGGAGACTACTAGGCTTGCAAAGTCCGAGCTATCATCAATCTCAATCCAGTATTTTACCGTATCCGCTCCATCTGGATCTGAAATCTTAAACTCGAACACAGGTTGAGTGCTTGTCGTGGAACCATCCACCACTTCAGGTGGACCCAATGACGTCGGGACGTCCGGCGTTGCATTTGCCTCTACCGTAAAGGCGATCGGACCACCGTTCGTCGCTTCTGCAAAACCAGAGTCTACGTAGCCATCACTTGTACGCACACGCCAGAAATAGTCTCCGTTAGGCAATGTTTGACCGGCAGAACCAACGGTATATGTACCATCTCCTTCCGCCTGACCTACTTGGAATGAACGAACGCCCTGCGTCCCAGAAGCAGATACATATTCGACCAGTGGAGAGCTATAATCCACGGTATCGTCAATTTGAATGAAGTACCGAAGTTTATCCGCCCCATCAGGGTCTGCGGTCATGAAATTGAAGATAGGGGTATTCGTACTCGTCGTGGAGCTATCCGTCAGATCAACGGGACCAAGCGAGGTCGGGTCAGAAGGACCCGCATTTCCGGAGGATACTGCGAAAGCAACTTGGCCAAGACCGCGTGCGATGGTGTATGCCGAGTACACGGAACCGTCGTGCGCAATCACACGCCAGTAGATATTTCCCGCTGGCAACGTTTGACCAGAACTCCCAACAATGTATGCCCCGATCCCCATCCCTTCCGCCTGACCAACCTGGAAACTCTTCTCTCCTGGCGCACCCGGCTCAGAGCTGAAGGCCAGCAATAACGATCCAAAATCTGAAGAATTATCAACTTCAATTTGATAGGCTACCTGATCCCCTACATCCCCATCCGTTACCGTGAAATTGAAGATGGGGGTATTTGTTGTCGTACTTGAACCATCTACCAGGTCTGCCGGACCAAGGTTGTATGGAGAAACAGGTGCCGCATTTCCTCCTGCAATCTCGAACGCAACCGCTCCGCCATTCGCGACGGTAGACGTGGCTGGCGCTATGCCATCCGTTACCGAAACCATCCAATAGTACATTCCGTCAGGAAGTGCCTGCCCAAAAGACCCAGCCGTATACGTAGCGATCCCCGTTCCCGTCGCCTGCCCTACTTGGAACGTGTAATCGCCCGCCGGAGCCCAGTTAGAGGTGTACTCCACCTCTGGTGAAAGGAAGTCCGAGCTATCATCGATCAGAATCGT
Organism: uncultured Gammaproteobacteria bacterium; assembly: GCA_964600845.1. Taxonomy (GTDB): domain Bacteria; phylum Patescibacteriota; class Patescibacteriia; order 2-12-FULL-60-25; family 2-12-FULL-60-25; genus JAGOTP01. Next base: position 16,336 of record CAZRJW010000001.1, read on the forward strand.
ATAGCTCACCGTAGAAGCGAGATCTGGATCCACGAGCGTGAAATTTAACATTGGATTGCTTGTCGTTGTCGCGGAGCCATCCACCATATCGGCCGGACCAAGAGCAGAAGGCATGGAGGGCGGGGTATTCACACCCGTGACCGTGAATGCAGTTGCCCCACCATTTGCCGTAGCTGCAGCTGAGAGGGCAATCCCATCACTTGCAAGCACACGCCAATAGTAGTCTCCATTTGTGAGCAGCTGTCCTTCGCCTCCCATTCCGTAGGCACCTCCTACTCCAGGAGCCTGGCCAACCTGGAAAGACCTTGGTCCCTGTGCCGCAAAAGCTGATGAGTAGTTCACTAGGAGCGAAGAGAAGTCCTCTGTATCATCGATTTGAATGATATAGGCGAGCTCATCAAGCACATCATCATCCGCTAACGTGAAGTTGAAGATCATCGTACCCGTACTCGTTGATGAACCATCTACAAGATCCGTCGGACCGAGAGCGGAAGGCGTAGACGGAGCAATGTTTCCACCATCTGTTGTAAAGGCAACGATTCCGCTGCTTGTCGCGAGCACGTAGGCAGAGAAAGACCCTGCATCAAGAGTACGCACACGCCAGTAGTACGATCCGGCTGTCAGAGGCTCACTCTCTGCCCCAACTGTATATACCCCCGTACCCGCTGCCTGGCCTACGAGGAAGCTGAAAGCTCCTTGCACGCCTAGATCAGAAGTGTAGTCAACAACCGGTGAAGAGAAGTCGAAGGTGTCATCAATTTGGATTTGGTACCCAACATCATCCATAGCATCCAAATCGCTCAGGTTGAAATAGAAATTTGGCGTAAGCGTGCTCGTCGTTGAACCATCCCATAAATCTTCTGGCCCGAGCGCGGAAGGTTCGAACGGGGCATTGTTCGGCGGCGTAGCAAACGCCACAATCGACGTGGACGTTGCATCGGCCGTTACGGCATCCGCATCAACGTATGTTGTCTGAATATCTCCATTAGCAACAAGATCAAGGAGCCCATCATCCGGCACCGCTATTCCACTCGCGGCAACCAATAACCCAGCCGCATTCGTAAAAATACCTGAAGATGGGGTTGTTTCTGTTAAGGTAATTGTCTCTGAATCTGCCCCTGCAGCTACTGTACTCGTGACAGTGATCATGACCGTTTCTTGCAGCGCTCCATCCAAGTTCAGACCTGAATCCTTCAACCTGACGTACACGGACTCCGTTGCATAGGTAGATGTCACCGCGTCTCCTGTACTCGACGTGAAAACGAGATAGTCGACATCATAGTGAAGATGAGAGCCCGGTGGCGTGAAAATCAAACCTTCATTGACCAAATCTCCATCCGCCATGAATGACTGTGCATTCATATCGAGGGTTGCTCCAGCAGCGATCGTCGTCGTGGCTACAGTGGTGACCGTGTTATCGAGGAAATAAGACGTTGCCCCAACCAAACTCAGATTCCCGTAGGTCTCTGCGAAAATGGTAAATGGAGTGGTTGTTGTATACCGCACATGGGACAGAGCTCCGAAACTGTAGCTTCCTGCGCCTTGTGTATCGATCGTTCCATCAATATCGAGGAGAGAGCCAGCCCCCAAGGAAAATGACCCATGCGTCACGATAGAGCCTGTTGAGCTAACCGATGGACCAAAGCCCGGAGCACCTGCATCCGTGAAAACAACGAACCCATGATTAACCCAGTCGCGTACATTCAAGCTCAGAGCTGTCTGGGTCAAGCCTAGGTTGTTAATGTTTAAGGTATTCCCGGACTCAACAGTCAATGTTCCGTTCACTGTCGCAGATATGTCCGAACCCGAAAGACTGGTTGAAGCTCTTCGAGCAATAAGATTGTGATAGTTCCAAGGCGCAATAAACTCCGCTCCTGTGTAAATAACCGTTCCACTTCCGGGGATAAACGTCCCTGTAGTCGTAAAGTCACTCATCAGCACAAACGTGGCTGAGCCGCCGTAGATGGACCCATTGTTCGTAATCGACAGAGTAGTCGTCGTAAAACCGGACTCAAGTTGAAGTTCACCGTTGTTTATAAGCTCCGCCATGAACTGAGTCGTACTCGCTCCAAGGTAGATCGCTCCTGTCGAGGTCACTTGTCCAGCAAAATACAGCGGTGCATCGACCGCCGAAAACACCATATTTGATTGCACGGTCGTCGTTCCATGAACCGACAAGGGATCGGTTGCTACGATAAATTCGCCCGACGTCAGCGTGAGTGCATTCATGACCGTCGTTGAAGCAGTCAAGACAACTGCCCCCATTGGCTTATCTACAGTCATCGAATTCCACACTAAACCACTCACCGATTGACCGGCAGCCCCACTAAAATGGACGTCTACATTCGCAGAAGTGCTGAAATCGCCTGTGTTTACTAACGCTCCACCGACATAGAGCGTACACGGGCCAGCACAGATAAGAGTACCGCTATTCGACAGGTCACCGCCGACCGCATTTGTATTTGAGATGCTACTTGTGAGAAGCACCGTACCATCATTGATGAAGTCACCTGAAATAACTACCGATAGGTTATTAAACGCGAAGCTAGAACCAGACTCGATGTACAGGTCGTTAGCAATCGTAAACTGTCCTTGTGGGTAGGGTGACGACAAGCCCGTATTTACGACATCAAGATTGTAGAAGCTAGCCAAAGTAAAGTAGGCATCCCCCGCATCACCCGTCATACGAACACGACCCGTTCCCGGGTCAACGGCTCCCGCACCGAGCCAGATGTTTCCCGTGCCTGTCATCGCCAGGGTCCCCGTCCCCCCATTCCAAGTCCCTGTGTTTGTAATTTGCACGCTACTTGTCGCATGCCCATCCGCCAAGGTGACGGTTCCATCGTTCGTAACGGCTCCATCAAATTGCCAGTCTGAGGTGGAGTTAAGCAAAAGCCCCCCAGAAAGAATATCGGTTGTTCCAACGACCGTCATCGCATGCGAGTCGGTAAAGAGCGTACCGCTAATCGATAAACTTCCAACGTTAATCGGAACGACGAGGTTCGTCGTCGTTGCCGCTGGAATCACGACATCGTCCCCCACTCCTGGCACTGCCAAACAAGACCAGTTATCGGCTACGTTAAAGCTGTTCAATGCTTCCGTCGATGCGAATGTACAGGTGGCCGCCGATGCGGAATGAGAAAGACCGAGTACAGAAACCAGCATCAGCGCGAACACCCCCAATCCTCGTAGCACCCAAGGCTGTAGCATCTCCGTCCTGCGACCAACTGGCAGCGTTTTTTTCGTCGAAATGAAAGGGCTAAACATAGATGCCCAACATCATACTAGATGCGTTCTACGAGCGCCATACCCTTAAACACAAACACACCGCCCCTCTCAGGAGACGGTGTGTTTCGCCTGCCTCGGTCTTACCGAGGAACCGTTACACTCGTGGCCTCTGTAATCGCTGTTTCAGATCCGGAGCCTAAGTCATAGGTGGATTTCACCATCCCTACACCCTCAACCCACCACTCTGTCCCTCGAATACTCGATCCCATCCCCAGATCGGTTGTCGCAAGGATTTTGAGCGCGTCATACTCACCCGCTGGAACACGCACACGCTCTGCCGCAACCGCGCGACGCGTGATGGAGACGGTGAGGTCAATCGGTTCGCGTAATGGACTGTCTGGCCCAGGCGTCGTTGCTTCCATGCGAATATCGAATCCATTGCGCCATTCTGACCCAACGCGTACGTCCGCCGGAAGCATATCTCCACTTGAATTTCGCGTAACAACCCGGAATTGATTCGCTGCAGACCCACCCGCAACCCGTGAACCCATGTCGATATAGGATCGCGCCATGAGCCCTCCGTTCGCACATTCGATCAATTGCTCAGATACAATCGGCGGCTGGTCAGGTGTTGAGGAGTCAAAGGTGGCTACCAACTTCGCAGTTGTCGCTGTTGCTTCCGTAACCTTCAGCACATATCCCCCCGAAGACACCCCTCCGATCGCGGTAAATTCGCTCCGATACCGAACCTCGTATCCAGGACGGAGAGGATAATACGGGTGATCGCACGCACCGCGTGCCACCATCGCCGCCCCACCCCGCGTTCCTTCCGCAGAAGGAACGACCGCCTCTGCGCCTGTGCCCGCTGCGGGGGCCGCAGGTGCCGGTTCACGGCTACAACCGGCGCCCAAGAGAACCAGTCCCCCCACCGCGAAGGCGGAGAAGGAGCGCATCAAAGATCGAGTGTGCATATGCGAAATAATTCAAGAGTTTAGACTAAGCGTACCAAGTATACTTCTCCTTCCCCCACCTCCGCACGGACCGCTTCCGGCTCAGACAGGCCCGTCGCAGGCACGAGCTCACTCGCACGCACATCCTTCGCCAATTCTGTAGCGGATTCTTCAATCAATTGTTTAAGCTCTGCGTTCTGCGTTTCATACCCAAAACGCACGACATCCGCTGGCGAGAGACCTAGTTGCTTGCGATAGGCCATCATCTGACGCATCAGCTCACGCCGCAACCCCTTTTTGCGTAACTCTGGAGTAATCACCGTATCGAGCTCAACCGTATCTTCCGTCGCTTCGGCGGGAGCTTGCGCCAACTGGACCAACTCCACGTTCAATTCATCCCGTACGAGCGACATCAGGTCACCTTGATGCGCGAGACGCTGAACATCCTCCGCCGAGCGTACGAACAGCGTGACCTTCGCCAACGCCTGACGCACAGGAATCTTGCTGACGTTACGTGCCTCCTGACCTTTCGAGACCATTTGACGTACCCAGACCATATCTTGCATCAACTTATCGTTGATATAGCGCTCTTGGACCTTTGGCCAGAACTCCAAATGCACCGAGCTCTTCTGTCCACCGATGTCGAGATAGATCCGCTCCGCGATAAAGGGCATGAACGGGGCAATCATCTTTGAAAACTCTTCGAGGATTTCTTTCAATGTTCGAAGTGCATCCAGGCGTTCATACTCATGCTCGGACTTAAAGCGCTCACGCGAACGGCGCAACCACCAGGTGGAGAGATCATCCACAAACCCACGCAACGGACGGGTCGCGACCGCTAGTTCATAGCCATCCATCGCCTTCGTCACATCTGCAAGCAACTGGTTGTACCGTGAGTAGAGCCAGCGATCGAGCACATGCGCACTCCGTGGCATCGTGATTTCTACGCGCTGATCTTTTGCGTATGTTTCGTAGAATGTTTTGACGTTCCAGAGGAGGTTCAAGAACCCACGCACCACGGATTGCAGATCGCGTTCAGAGAAGCTTGGAGATTCACCTTCCACAACCGTCGAAGACAGCATGTAATACCGAAGCGCATCTGCTCCATGCGTCACGAGGACATGCCATGGATCAGGGTAGTTTTTCAACTTCTTCGACATCTTTTTTCCATCTTCCGCCATCAACAAACCCGTAACAATCACGTCCTTAAAGGCAGGCTTATCAAACAAGGCCGTCGATAACACGTGGAGGTTATAAAACCACCCACGCGTCTGATCTTGCGCTTCCCCGATGAAGTCTGCTGGGAAATGTTGTTCGAACCATTTTTTATTTTCGAATGGATAATGCACCGAGGCCACCGGCATACTCCCCGATTCAAACCAACAATCGAAGACTTCTGGAATGCGCTTCTGCTCGCCCCCGCAGGCGCATGATAATACAATATCATCAATCATCGGACGGTGGGCATCGAATTCCGCAGGGAACGTTTCTGCTTTTGCCTTTTCTTTCAATTCTTGGACGGATCCGATCACCGTACGCTCGGAACAACTCATACACTCCCAGACAGGAATCGGAGATCCCCAATACCGACTGCGAGAAATATTCCAATCTGGCGCCGAATCAAGTCCACGTCCAAAACGCCCTTCCTTGAAGTGCTCCGGATGCCACTGAATTTTTTCTGCCGTCTTCAACATGGCAGGTTTTAGCTGCGTTACGTTCACGAACCACGCTTCCTGCGCCTTATACAGAAGAGGCGTATCACAGCGCCAACAGATGGCGACGCTATGCGTAATCTTTTCCTCGCGGAAAAGCAGCCCACGCTGAACTAAATCTTCGATCACGATTGGATTCGCTTCACTCGTTTTTCTGCCACCTAACAGGCCACAAGCCGAAATAAATACGCCTTCATCATTCAACGTCTGTAGAATGGGGAGGTTTTTTGCTTTTCCAACCTGCAAGTCCTCTTCGCCAAAGGCAGGAGCGGTGTGCACAATCCCCGTTCCATCGCTTGCTGTGACATGCTCTCCCGTAACCACGCGGAAACCATTTCCTTCGACAGGAAGATACGAATAGAGCGCTTCGTACGTTTTTTCTTCCAGCTCTTTTCCTGTCCAACGCGCCAGCACCGTCACTTCCACCCCTTGGAAGACATCTGCGACACGCGCCTCCGCCAGAATAAGCACGTCCTCACTTCCCGCAGCCGTCACAGCGACATAGGTCAACTCCGGATGCACGCTTAAACCTGTATTTGCTGGCAGAGTCCAAGGCGTAGTTGTCCACGCTAAGAAGTAGGCCTTCTTTCCCTCAATCTGCGCCAGGTCACCCGTTGCTGGAAATTTAACATAGACAGCCGGGTCTTCTCGCTCGATATAGGAATTCCCCATCGCAACCTCAAAGTTTGAAATCGGCGTCGCACAGCGTGGGCAATACAAGGAGACTCGAAAACCTTTATAGATATGCTCCTTTTTATAGAGCTCAGAAAAGACCCACCAAACAGACTCGATGTAATTCGTATCCATCGTCTTATACGAATCCTCAAATTCAACCCAACGCCCAAGACGGTCGATGTATTTACCCCATTCTTTTTCGTACGCAAAAATCGCTGTCCGACAGGCGGCGTTAAACTTATCGATCCCGTGAGCTTCGATCTCTTTCTTTGAACCAAGCTTTAATTCTTTTTCAATAATGTTCTCAATCGGCAACCCATGACAATCCCAACCCCACTTTCTTGGAACGCGATAGCCTTGCATCGTCCAATAGCGAGGAACCGCATCTTTGATCGTCGACTGAAGCAAGTGTCCGTAGTGCGGAAGTCCGGTTGCAAACGGAGGTCCGTCATAAAACGTGAAGATTTTATCCGCAGGGCGTTCGTCAATACTCCGCTCAAAAATGCGTTCAGCAGCCCAATGGGCCGAGATCCCCTCTTCGATCGAAGGGAAAAGGGGCTTTCTTTCAGGGGAAGAGGAGGGAGGAGCAGACATAGACGTGAGTAGACTAAGGATGCGGGGAACTCGGCACTTGGTCAAGGAAGTGTGCTAGCATTCTCCCATATGTCGTTTCTCCCCCCTCGGGTCGTCGTTGGCGCCGATCATGCTGGCCATGAATTAAAGCAGGTGCTAGTCCCCCTCCTAAAAGAACGTGGTTTTGAAGTTGAGGACCTTTCGCCGACCGTTGAACCCGGCGATGACTACCCCGTGATCGCCCACCGGGTCGCGGAACAGGTCGCCGCCAGCCAAGGCCAGGTCTGGGGAGCGTTGCTTTGCGGCAGCGGCATTGGGGTCAGTATTGAAGCAAATCGCCATCCTGGTATACGCGCCGCCCTCGTTCGAACTGCAGAAGACGCTCGCGGAGCCCGCTTGGATGATCATGCGAATGTCTTGGAGCTTGGCGGCCGAGTCACCCAACCAACTGATCTACCAGCTATTTTAGACGCCTGGATCAACACAGAACCATCCTCCGACCCACGACACCTTCGACGTATCGCTGAAATCGACCATCCCTCCCTCTAATCTTCTATGCATCTCAACACAAAAACCGTTTACCTCTCCCCCTACCAAATCTTGCCCACCATTCTTGAGCAGACCCCTGAAGCCTGCCGCGAGAAAATTCGCATCGCTGAAACCGCCTCCAAGTGGATTCAGTGGGATATTATGGACGGGAAATTCGTCCCAAATACCACCTGGCATGATCCAAGTGCGGTAAAGAACTGGTCCATCCATGCGAAAATCGAGCTTGATCTGATGGTCGAAGATCCCGTAGCTATGATTGGACGCTGGCAAAACGTCCACGCGTTCCGCCGGGCCGTCTGGCATATCGAGGCTGATATCGATCATTCGAGTTTGATTTATCAGGTCAAAGATCAGGGCCGCGAAGTCGGTCTCGCGATTTCGCCCGGGACTTCACTCATGGACCTCACGCCCTACCTTGAATTCTTAGATGTGGTGCAGGTGATGGGGGTACAGCCAGGCAAGAGCGGTCAGCCGTTGCTTCCTGCGACCGCTGACACAGTGCGCGCCCTTCATAAAATGGCACCTGAACTCACGATCAGCGTGGATGGTGGCGTGAATGATAAGACCATTCTCCCGCTTGCCAAAGCAGGCGCATCTCACTTCTGCATGAACAGCGCCTTTTATACGCACGCTTTTCCACGCGACTTCCTCTACGGCCAGCTGGATCGACTCGAACATTTAAAGCTACAATAGCCTTCATATGATGAACCTTCGCACCCTGCTTCTCGGTGTCGGCGTCTTGAGCCTTGCTCTCGTGCTCAGCCATGCTCCTTCCGTCCACGCAGCAGCCCTTACAAGCGGCAGCTTAGTCAAAGCCTCCGGACCCGCCGTCTATTACTTCTCAGAAAATGGAACGCGCTACGCCTTCCCTGATCTGTCGACCTACAACAGCTGGTATTCAGATTTCAGTACCATTCAAACCATCACCGACTCTGAACTTGCCCAGATCCCCTTTGGTGGACTCGTCACGATCCGCCCAGGCACGCGTATGGTGAAGATCCAAACAGATCCTCGCGTCTACGCCGTCGCTCGTGGCGGCGTGTTGCGCTGGGTGCAGACAGAAGCCCTTGCCCGCGCGCTGTATGGTGACGCCTGGAATCGCACCGTCAGCGATGTCCCTGACGCCTTTTTCACCAACTACCGTATTCAAAACGAAATCGTAGTATCGAGTGATTTCTCCGCTTCCAGCGAACAATCAGCAGCGGCGACGATTGATGCGGACGTGAGAGCACGTGTGACCGCACCAACGCCAACCGCACCCGTAGCAACATCCACGCCTGCGACACCGGTCGCAACGACAACACCTGCAACACCTCCTTCAGCGCCTGCGACACCAACTTCAACCCTAGCCTTCGCTGGACGTCTCGACATTCTTTCGAGTGGTCCTTACAGCCCAGGCGCGATCGTAACCGTCCTCGGCGCCGTGACCCGCGGCTTCGTTGATCATATCTCTCTTTCCTACGGCACAAGTACCGCCCTGGCACGCTGCACCACTAGCCCCTGTCGCTCCGATCTTACTGTTCCAAACGCGCGTACGACCTCAACCATTCCGCTCCGCGCTGTATTTAGCACGGGCGAAGGAGAAACCCTTGTCTCGACAACCGCTACCAAAGAGTTGGTCATCCTTCCGAATCGCATCTCCTCTGAAATCCGCATCCTGCGACAGTCTCAAGTTCTCTACGGAGCTTCTCGCGTGATTCGAGTTGAGGTTGATTCAAGTCTCGAAGCCCGACAGATCAAGCTCTACATGGACGACGTGATGATCAAAGAATGTACCGGTGCGCAAAGCTGTGAATCCTACGAAAACGAAACGTCTCCCGGAGGAACAACTCACACCTTGTATGCCGTTGTCACGGACCCTGATTACCGATTCGTCTACAGCGAACTCTCTACCTTCCAGGTTGTACAATAGACGCGGGCGTGGCTAAATCGAGAGGTATGCCGAACACCTCTCTCCAGAAGACCGACTTCTCCGTCTTCCTTCAAGACACACAAACGCTACTTGATCGGTGCATGTCACTGCTCAAAAGCAAATCGAACGATTATGCTGAAGGGAGCGATGCCTTCGTCAACTTTAAGACTGCTGCCCAAATTGCCGGGATCTCACCCGAGCAAACGCTGTTAACATTGCTCGGAATGAAGATCTCGCGTTTGACGCAGCTCATTGGAAAAGGCAAGCGCGCCAAAAACGAGTCCGTTGAAGACACAATGCTCGATATCATCAACTACGTAGCCCTTCTTCGTGGTATGATGCAAGAGCAGGAGAATCCTCCTACCCCGTCTGTTGCGGCATCTTCAGAACAGACATTAGGGACCTATAGCCAATCTGCTCCGAACCTACTGCAGCAATAAATCATTATTGATGAGTGTCTTGCACTCCTCTTTTATATGAACCTCAAACGTCTCTTAAGCGCCGCCTCCACGCTCACGCTTCTCGCGAGCACACTGATGCCGCTCGCTGCTTCAGCCGCTCCGACCCGGGCTTTCAACTCCGGTGATTTGATCAAAGGCTCCGGATCCACCGTGTACTACTTCGCTTCCAACGGAAAGCGCTTCGTCTTCCCAAATGAGAAGACCTACTTTACCTGGTATCGCGACTTCTCGACGGTAAAACAGATCCCTGATGGTCAGCTTTCAACGATCGCCCTCGGTGGCAACGTCACCTATCGCCCAGGTCGCAAAATGATCAAGGTCACAACCGACCCACGAACCTACGTTGTTGATCAAGGCGGCTTCTTGCGCCATGTGAACAGCGAACAGCTTGCCCAGACACTCTACGGAACCAGCTGGAAGAGCAACATCGACGATGTCCCTGATGCCTTCTTCACGAACTATCGCGAGGGAACAGCTATTCAGACGGCCTCTGACTACAATGCGAACAACGTGATGACACTCACCACGTCGATCAACCAAGACAAGCAGTTCGACGAAACAAAAATGATGGTCTCGATCGGAACCATGACGAACGGCTTCGTTCCAACAACGCTCACGGTCAAGCGCGGAACTGAAATCACTTGGACCAATACCGATACATCCGAACACACAGTGACCGGAACCGGCTTCAATTCTGGCTTGATTCGCCCAGGAGCTACGTTCGTTCGTCGCTTCGACACGGTTGGCGCCTTCGACTATCGCTGCACCGTGCACCCAACAATGCAAGGTACGATCAACGTCGTTCAATAGAACTCCGTTGGACAAGGTATCGAGCTCAGCTCGATTCAAGAGCCCCAAAAAAACCGAGCTTAGCTCGGTTTTTTTGTTCACGTACGGTATGATGCGAAGAGTCTATGTTCTTTCGTTCTACGTCCCACGAAAAACCACGCCTGTCACTCAAAGAATTAGCGCTGCTCGCGTACGATATTCGCAAAGATATTGTCCAAGCGCTCTACGAGGCAAAAAGCGGTCACAGCGGCGGGCCGCTCGGCATGGCGGAGGTGTTCACCGCTCTCTACTTCCATGTGATGAATGTCGACCCGAAACATCCGGATTGGCCGGAGCGTGATCGCCTTGTCTTGTCGTGCGGACACATCTGTCCGGTCCTCTACGCCACCCTCGCTCGACGAGGCTTCTGCGATCGGAGTCAGTTCCTCAAAACCCTGCGGAAGAAAGGGAGTCCGTTCCAAGGCCACCCAAACAACCATTTCAATATGGGGATTGAAACTTCAAGCGGTCCCCTCGCCCAAGGCTATTCTCAAGCGATCGGGATGGCGCTTGCCGCTCGTTTAGCTGGCGCGCGCTGGCGTACCTATCTCGTGGGAAGCGATGGCGAACTGAACGAAGGTCAAACCTGGGAAGCCATTCTCTTTGCCGGCAAAGAACGATTGGGAAATCTGACCTGTATCATAGACCGCAACAACATTCAGATCGACGGCAACACGGAAGATGTTATGCCGCTCGAACCGCTGGCGGATAAATGGCGTGCCTTCAACTGGAATGTGATCGAAATTGATGGCCATAATCTACGCGCGATCATCGATGCCTACAAACAAGCGGAGACCGTTACAGATCAGCCGACGGTGATTCTGGCGCGCACGATTCCTGGGAAAGGTGTGTCGTTTATGGAACGCAAATATGAATGGCACGGAAAAGCCCCGAATAAAGAAGAGCTTGCCCAAGCCCTCAGCGAACTTGATCGTGCAAAAGCTGCTCTATGACCTTCTCTCTCCACCCCGCCCTTCTCACAAAGACCCCTGAACGCGCCGCGAACCGTGATGGCTATGGTCAAGGCGTACTTGCGTTAGGCGAGAACAACGAACGGGTCGTCGTGCTCACGGCGGACGTCGCCGAATCGACCCGCATACTCGCATTCAAACAACAATTTCCAAAACGCTTTATTGAGTGTGGCGTCGCTGAACAAAACATGATGGGCATCGCCGCGGGCATGGCACTCTCTGGTCATATTCCATTTGTAAGTTCATACGCGACGTTTTCTCCTGGCCGTTCATGGGATCAGTTACGCGTCTCCGTCTGTTACAGCAAAGCGAATGTAAAAATCGTTGGGGCGCATACCGGCATCTCCGTCGGTCCAGATGGCGCAACCCACCAGGCGCTCGAAGATATCGCTATGACGCGCGTTCTCCCAGGACTCGTGGTTCTCTCGCCCTGTGACGTCCATGAGGCGCGCAAAGCCACGATCGCCGCAGCCGCCTACGAAGGCCCGGTCTATCTCCGTCTCGCACGTGAGAAGACTCCCGTCGTCACAACCGAAGACACGCCCTTCGAAATAGGAAAAGCCTACGTCGTCCGCCCAGGGACCGATGTCACGATTGTCGCAACCGGCCCGCTGCTTGCCGAAGCCCTCTTTGCCGCCGATGCGCTTGCGAAGAAACAGATCGAGGTCGAAGTTATCAACTGCCCAACCATCAAACCGCTCGACGAAGCAACCCTCCTAAAAAGTTTCAAAAAGACGGGCTGCGGGGTAACCGTCGAAGAACACCAGATCACGGGTGGGTTGTTTGGAGCCATCTCGGAATTCACCGCTCGTACTCACCCCATTCCCCTCGAACCCGTCGGGATGCCCGATTCCTTCGGAGAATCTGGAGAGCCCGCAGAACTTCTCGCTGCCTATGGGATGGATAGCACCGCAATTCAGTCGGCCGTTAAACGACTTTTGCGCAGAATCTAGCGGCTTTTTAGCGAAAAATCGTTGACAAAGTGGATAACTTGTGCTATCATTTCGCATTAGGAATGACGTTTGTTGTCTCAAGATTGAAGTGACCTCGAGGGCTTGGCTGCTGGGTACAGCTCCAACCCCTCTGCGAGGAAACGGGCGATCTTGAGAGAAAAACTGAATTCCCCCATTCACTCACAGCCGTTTTACACGTTGATCTTCTCAATCTACGACTACTCTTCTACGTATATGGAGCATATTGAAATCGTACACGAACACACAGGTGAACCTCTTGGCGTCTTACTCCCTCGTCCAGAAGTCTTCGCTCAGAACGCTTGGTGCCGTTCGACGAACGTCTTCGTTTTGAACCACAAAGGGGAAGTTCTCTGCCACCAGCGTTCGCTCGTCAAAGAGCGTATGCCAGGTGTGTGGGTGACTCACCTCGGTGGCCACGTTGGACACGGTGAAACCCCAGAAACCAATGCCATCAAGGAATTGGAAGAAGAGGCGAACATCTTTGCGGCCCCACATCAGATCATCCGCTGGAGCAAAATGCCGATCTTGGAAACGAGCCGCGTCAAGAACGTCCGTCTCTGGATGCACAACTTTGTCACCATGTTCGACGGAGACATGTCCTCGATCAAGCCACAAGCGGGCGAAGTCGAAAAATTCGAATGGCTCCCCCTCGCTGAAATCTTGAACGAAGAAAAAAAGAACCCTCATATGTGGAACGCCGGGATCCACGACTTCAGCTCGGAATACTTCCACCTCCGCGCCGCTCTCATGGGCGCGCACGCCGGCGGCACGATCCAGGTTCCAGACGAAATGCACATCTGGCGCCCCATTGCAGCCTAATCGATATACAAAAACAAAACGCTGCGCCCATAAGCGCAGCGTTTTGTTTTTCTTCAACCCGTCTATTCTTCTTCCTTTACAAGCTGACACACGTGCATCTTCGGATCGAATAGATGCGCGCCATCATCTTTATCGATCAGCAATCCCGCCGTGCGCTTGCTTCCATAGATCGATGTCATGATCCCAATCCCATTACAACCCAGGTTGTAGATCAGATTCGCGTAACACGGCTCGCGGCCCACGGAACGCACCCGACCATTCGTATACCCCATGAGCCCATGCCACTCAAACGTCGGATGATGCGCATCCGCGTGCGCTCCGAGTGGCGACCCTTTTAGGAACTGGTCGAACTCATCTCGGATACGTTCCGGAACGCGGTGGTCATAGTCATATGCAACCTCTTCCGGAAGGGCTGTTTCTGGACCACCCACACACACCAAGCCTTCCGGCCGCTCCCCTTTTGGCTTGAAGGGCCGACGCGTGAGGTAGGTAAATGCTTCTGCAGCGGAAGGATCATTTGGATCCGGCGACACCTGGCTCGCTTTGTAATACGACATCGCTTTGACGGGCTGGAACGCTGGCACTAGATAGGCCTGCATATACGAAACCAAGCCACGGATATCACGATGCACCTGACCGTTCACATCGAGTTGTCCATGATGGAAGATCTTGAAGTATTCAAACCCATTGGTACACATCACCACCTGCTTGGCTTTGACCGTACAATGCCCCACCTTCAGTCGGATTCCGTCACGCTCTAAGTGAAGCTCTGTCACTGGCGATTCTTCATACAGCTCAAAACGATTACTATACCGATTCAGCAGACCCTGAATCAACTCTTCTGAGAGCTGAGCACTGTTCGTGCAGGCAATCCGCAATTGGAAAAGTGCGAAGTAACTTGGATCTTTGGTCTCCAAATCCATGAGGATCGACTCATGCGTATCTTCCACCCACAATCCATCGTACCGTGCCGGAATCGTCGCAGGATCAAACCGATCATGCGCAACCCGCATTTGGTTCCAGGGCAGTTCCATCTCACGCTTCCAAAATAAGTTCTCCATCGCCTCCAGGAACGGTTCGGGGGCCGAAAAGCCTTCATAGCCCGGCGCATGCGTGATCGGTGTTTTTAGATCAAATTCAAGCTGCAGCTGCTTCACCAACTCCCAGGCGGTTTCTACTTTTTGCAACCCTGTTTTTACGACATCAAAGCCGAAGTCGGCGACCAGCTCAGAGATGGGGCGCTCAAAGTCGGTGAGCATCTGGCCGGCGTTTCGTCCGCTGGCTCCGTGCCCGATCTTCCCCGCCTCGAGCATCACGATCCGGTGAGGCGTATCCAGCAAGGAAAAGGCGGCCGTCGTGGTTCCGGCAATTCCACCCCCAATAATGACCACGTCTGTTTCGACGTACTGCGTCAGGCGTTTGAGGGGTCGCGTACGGACGAGTTCAGCCAACCAGGGCGATTGAAGGGACATGTGAGACAGTATAGCAAGGTGATCTTGCCAGAGGAAACCGCTTTTGGTACTGTAGCGCCCGCTACGTGACCCCAAGTTACATGGCCTAAAAGTGAAGAATCCACGTGGGTGCGTGGTGTAGCCCGGTTAACACGTCTCCCTGTCACGGAGAAGATCGAGGGTTCGAATCCCTTCGCACCCGCCATACAAAATCCCTCAATAAAATGAGGGATTTTGATTTAAGACAAAGAGGTAGATTTTACACCAGCGCCACAGGCTTTGAGAATAGAATCTTCATATTTGAGGAAAGTCTTACATCTTTAACCTGCTACGTTCCGCTTTTTGAACCAGTAATATCCGCCCAACCTTTCCATTGATCTTTGTAGGCCCTGCTAGGAGTCGAGGGCCACTTAGGATGAGACATGCGAAGCCTTCGGTAGTCGCCTTTATTTTTGACCCCCTCAGCCCGTGCTTCACGAATCAGATCTTCTAACGACAAGAACTCTTTCTCTGAATTTGAAACATTTCCACTGATCATTTTGAAACCCTCCCACTGATCTTCGTAGGTTCTATTGGGAAGCGAGGGCCACTTAGGATGCGACTTACGAAGCCTGTTGTAGTCCTCTCTATTTTTGACCCCCTCAGCCCGTGCTTCACGAATCAGATCTTCTAACGACAAGAACTCTTTCTCTGAATTTGAAACATTTCCACTGATCATTGCCCAACCCTTCCACTGACTTTTATAAAAAATTTTAGGGTCAGAAGGCCACTTCGAACGAGACTTTCGAAGGGAGTTGTAACTTTCTTGTGAGTTCACCCCCTCAGCCCGCGCTTCACGAATCAGATCTTCTAACGATAAGAACTCTTTTTCAGAGCTAGCAGCATTTCCGGTGATCATTCCCCAACCTTTCCATTGACCTTTGTAGGTATTATTGGGAAGTGAGGGCCATTTAGGATGAGACTTACGAAGGCTGTGGTAGTCCTCTCTATTTTTGACCCCCTCAGCCCGCGCTTCACGAATCAGATCTTCTAACGACAAGAACTCTTTTTCAGAGCTAGCAGCATTTCCGGTGATCATTCCCCAACCTTTCC
>CAZRJW010000001.1:32630-69828 GCA_964600845.1 uncultured Gammaproteobacteria bacterium
AAGAACTCTTTTTCAGAGCTAGCAGCATTTCCGGTGATCATTCCCCAACCTTTCCATTGACCTTTGTAGGTATTGTCGGGATGAGATGGCCACTCAGGACGAGACCTACAAAGACTATAATAGTCTTGTTGATTTTTAACTCCCGCTGCCCGCGCTTCACGAATCAGATCTTCTAACAAAAGGAAGCTCTCTACCGATTTAGTTGGTACATATTTCTCTTGAATAATTCTCACAATCTCCTCAACCTCAAACGTAATCTGCACGTCTTCAAGATTTATTTTCTTTAATTTCGCAAGCAGGTCTTGAGAGATTGCGGCCATCATTTCTGTATCGTCCTTTTTCTCATCTTTTTTCTCATCATCTCGCTTCTTTCTTTTCTTTTGTACCTGCTGTTCGATCATCGATCCACCTGCAATCTCAGCAAATAAAACAGAGCCAGCTAGACCGGTTTTTCCATGACGATCGAGGAAATCAACAATTACGGCTACTTTTTCAGGATTCTTTGGATTATTACGTAGTACACGGCCACCTCGTTGTTCAGATACTACGAAGGACCTCGTCGGTCGCAAGTTTATACAGAGACCCACTTCTTTATCGTCGAAGCCTTCAATGAGCAAATCCGCATTACAAAGCACTTTGATCTTTCCAGAAGCAAAATCTTCCAACGTTGTTTTTAGATCATTTTTCGGCATAGCTCCCCAGACCGCCGCCGCTGCAATTCCATCCTTCACGAACCGTTCCGCGACGTGCTTAGAGTGATTGATTCCCGCACAATACACGACCGCTTTACCACCAGGCGCAACCTCTTTATACGTATTCACGGCTGCACGATTACGGCTTTCAATGTCTACCGCTTCTTCCAATTCCTCTGCGTCATATTCACCCGTATCTTTGATCGATACTTTGCTCAAATCTACAGTTGTTTGGATAACTCCTGAAACGAAGGAACACAGCATTCGCTTTTCGACCGCTTCACGAATCGACATCTCAAAAATGCATCCAGGCAATATTTGCTCTACTTTCTTTTTATCTGAAAATGCTGGGGTAGCCGTAAAACCAATCTGTAATGCATGAGGGAATTTCCCAAGGGTCTCTTTACGCTTATCACTCAATCCTCTGTGCACCTCATCCAGCACGAGAAGATCGAACTCTTTTGGGTCAATAAGACCAGCCTTAACACCGGACACAAATGAATCGTAGGTGATAAGGGTTACCTTTCGTCCATGCTCTTTGGCTGCTGAGTAGACTCTTCCAACGTCCAGGTCATCTGCGAACTCTTCCATACGATCAACTGTTTGTTCGAGAAGAATCTTTCGTGGGAGAACCACTAAGGTCTTTAAACCCATGGCTTCAATCATCTCAATAAAAATAACTGTTTTTCCCGAGCCCGTTGGTAATTTTATGTACCCCTTTGAACCACCTTTCTCAAAGAAGCTGTGAATCGCTTCAAAAACAGTAATCTGATGTTCCGTGAGCGTGTTTCCCTCAACATCTTGATGATGCTCATGAACGTAGGTATCCAGGGAATTCATCGCCTCCAACCAAGCCTTCATCCGACGCGCCTCATCTTCCCCAAGAACGTCACCGCGCTTTTCGCGTCGTAACTCTTCATGATAGAGCTGATAACGCTTCGGATAACGCTCTCTAAGCTCTTTTAAAGTTGCCTTAAGAAAATTGAGATCTGAGTGTGGTGGCCGTAAAGGGGCACCGATCGCACTCTCAGCGGTACCGAGCTGACACCCCAGCTCTTGCTCGGTCTTTGGTCGAAAAGAAGGTCCCATATCTGAACCATAGTATACATATTGGGAAGCTATCGAGCATGTACAAGTATTTCAAAAAAATATAGTGAGTTGAAGGGTAGGGTGAGCCATAAAGTAAGTTCCCACGTCTTCCACTCGGGCCCGCCACGCAAAAAATGCCTTGCCAAAGGCATTTTTTGTTTTAGCGTGAATGGACGGTTGGAACTTCGTGTACTATTATCCAACGTATCCATGGCTATGAATAGCAGAACAGTGTCTTGAAGAGATCCGTCACTAGAACGTATGGAAGCACATCTTCAAACTCGTCCACAGAAAACACCCCTTGCTCAAGCCGAACAAGAGAGGCTTCGCGCACTTGCAATTGATAAAATACGGACATCTTTCTTACCAGACAAGAAGATCATCAAAATCGTTCTAATCGGCTCATCCGTAAAAGGGAGCTTCGGCAAGTATGCATCTCCAGGCTTTCGAGGGAGTCTTTTTTCTGACTTTGATTTTATCGTTTTTGTGAAAGATGACTATACGATTCCAGATTGGCTAGAACGTGAACCGAATGGCAAACCATTTGGAAAAGAAGAATTAGATCTCGCCTATCGTCAAAAGAAGTTTATTGAAAACAAATATGACGCTGAGATCTTCTTTATTCGCGAGAGCTCACTTACAGATCAGAATATTCGATCATCTGCAGAAGATGCTGGGATCCCCCTAGACACACAAAGCGTAAACCCTTTTTTGATTATTTGGGAGACGCAGAGCTGATGAATACCACGCAAAATCCAGCGTAAGATACCTTCTTCATCACTCATTGATCCCCCATCTATGAGACTCTCCCCTCTTGCTTCCACCATTGGAAAGGTTGTGTTGACGCTTGTGCTGATCGTTCCTCTACTCGGAGTCCTGGGCATTTTTCCACCTCCAACACCGGATCTGTACAGCACACCTCAGGCCTTTCAGTTCATCGACCTCCTGATGAAGAGTCATTACATTCCATTGATCGACTCGATCGTCTTCCTCCTCGCAATCGTGTGGTTGTGGACCAAGCGCACTGCCCTTGCCGCGTTGCTTCTTCTCCCGATCACGATAAACATCGTCGGCTTCCACGCCTTCTTGGACGGAGGCTTACTCAAGCCCGGAGCGATCATGGGAAACGTCCTCTTTCTGCTCAACCTCACCTTCTTGTGGCAGCAACGTGGACAGTATCGCTCGCTGTTCCAGAAGCAGAGCTAAGACCGCGAACTATCAGAATACAAAAAACATCTCTTTTGAAAGAGATGTTTTTTGTTCCTAGCGCCCCTTCTGCTCTTTCCGCGGCATGACGATCCACGCGACCAATAGAACGGCCTGCACCCAAAAGAGTAAGGCATTCAGTCCGCTGGTACTCGGACTCGTCCATCCGGCTGCAAAGTAGAAGTTCAGATTCATGAACATGCCTCCTAAGAGCGCTGCCACTGATACGCCCTGCGCAAAACACTTGGATGCGCGTTGCTTGCTAAAAATATACAACGCAAGGGCGGCGAGCAGTCCGATTCCGGCGAGCAGTTCGCCCCATTGCACCAGGAGACCGAATGCGGTTGGATAATTTTTTGCACTGCTTAGCAGGGAGCTCACATACCAATCATGTGGGTTGCCGGTCTCGAAGCGCGCAAGCGTCTTGCTGATATTCGAAACGAACTGGCCTCCGTAGATTTTTCCCCAGCCGCCAGACAGCCATTCGTAGGCAAGAATAATCTGTACGCTGAATAGAACAAAGAACGGATGCGAAACGAGGCGCGATAGGTTCATAGAGAAATGTGCAGATAGCTTAGGATCGTACTTCGATCTGCAAAGAAGGATACTTCGTCCGAATACCCTCAGCAACTGCCTCAAGGTTGAGGGGTACGGTCCGCTCTAACCCAGGAGTAAGCGTTTTTGCATAACGAATCTCCTGGAGGGCATATCGCTCCCCCTCACGAAGCTGGCTCGCAATTTCTTCTAACTCCTCTTTTCCGTGAAGGCCTGAATAGACTGTCGTACGAAACTCGTGAGGGATACCGGAATCTTGAATCAGACGAAATGTTTCTCGACAGTTATCGATCACCTTCTGTTGATTGATTCCAATAACTTCTGCATAGCGCTCCCACGTGTGCTTGAGATCCATTGCAAAGAAATCCACTTGACGGTCTTTGATGAGTTTCTCAATCATGCGCGGGTTTAATCCATTCGTATCGAGCTTTACCAGCAGCCCTAACCTCTTTAGCTTGTTAATGAAGTCTGGAAGATCGGGGTGAACGGTGGGCTCGCCTCCCGTAATACAGACACCCTCAACGATATTCTTCCGACGAAGAAGGTGATCGATAACCTCTTCCTCTTTTACTGCAGGATGTGCGTCCGGCGCCTCAGCAGGGATCAGCTCGGGGTTATGACAATAGACGCAACGGAAGGGGCAGCCCTGGGTAAAGATGATCGAGCAGATGACCCCTGGATAATCGAGCAGGCTAAGGGGTTGGAAGCCTGAAATAATCATACAACTTGGCAGGCGAGTTTCGACTCTTCTTCAACAGCGCTCTCTGCCTGCGCTTGAACAACATATTCTTTCCGTTCTTTATACTCGCCTTTCTTTCCCTTGTTCCACTGATCAACCGGGCGGAAGTAGCCAACGATACGCGACCAGACTTCACACGTGGATTGGCACGTCGGACAGGTCTGGATCTCTCCGGAGAGATACCCGTGACTTGGACAGATGCTGAACGTTGGAGTGAGCGTGAAGTAAGGGAGGTGATACCCTTCGGCGACTTTTTTGACGAAGCTGGCGCAAGTCTTCCAGTCGCGTACTCGCTCGCCCAAGAAAAGATGAAGAACCGTGCCACCCGTATATTTGGTCTGCAAAGGATCTTGATGGTCGAGCGCGGCCAGCGGATCATCTGTATAGCCGACAGGAAGATGGGTCGAATTGGTGTAGTAAGGTGCATCACTTGTACCCGCTTGGACGATGCCCGGATAACGCGCCTGATCCTCCTTAGCGAAGCGGTAGGTCACGCCTTCGGCTGGTGTTGCCTCGAGATTATAGAGCGTCCCTGTTTCATCCTGGTAAGTGATCAGGCGATCACGCATATACTCAAGGACTTCGTGCGCAAAGGCGGTTCCTTCTTCCGAACCAAGATTTGCACCGAGCAAGTTTAGACAGGCTTCATTCACGCCATTCAATCCAATAGTCGAAAAGTGGTTACGCAACGAAGGGAGATAGCGCTTTGTATAGGGCAGAAGTCCTCGATCGATATTGTCTTGAACGACCTTGCGTTTCATTTCAAGTGACGTTTTGGCGATATCCATGAGTTTCCCGAGTCTCTCGAAGAAGTCCATTTTGGTTTTGGCGAGGTAGGCGATACGAGGAAGGTTGATCGTCACGACACCGACGCTCCCCGTCATTTCAGCCGAGCCAAACAAGCCCCCGCCACGAGCACGCAAGACGCGCAGATCGAGCTGCAAGCGGCAACACATACTCCGGACATCGCTCGGGTTGAGGGATGAGTTCACAAAGTTCTGGAAGTACGGAATGCCATATTTGGCCGTCATCTCAAACAAGAGTTTGGCATTCTCCGTCTCCCACTTGAAATCTTTCGTGATGTTGTAGGTTGGAATCGGGAAGGTGAAGATGCGCCCTTTGCGGTCCCCCTTGGTCATGATCTCAATAAACGCTTTGTTGATCTGATCCATTTCTGTTTGGCAATCCGCGTAGGTGAATGCCTGCTCTTCGCCCGCAATCATTGGTTTTTTGGCTTTGAGGTCATCCGGCGCAACCCAATCAAGGGTGATGTTGGTGAAAGGTGTCTGCATCCCCCAGCGTGAAGGAACGTTCAAATTGAAGACAAATTGCTGAACCCCTTGGTAGATCTGATCGTAGGAGAGCTTGTCGTGTTTTGCGTAGGGAGCGAGCATCGTGTCGAACGAAGAAAAGGCTTGTGCTCCGGCCCATTCGTTTTGGAGGGTCCCTAGAAAGTTCACCATCTGCCCCAGCGCCGTTTCAAAGTGCTTTGGCGGATCTGACTCAACTTTACCCGGAACTCCATTAAATCCTTCTTCTAAGAGCTGGCGCAAACTCCAGCCGGCACAATACCCAGAGAACATGCCCAAATCATGGAGATGGAGGTCTCCCTCGATGTGAGCTTCGCGTACCTCCTTTGGGTAGACATAGCTCAGCCAGTAATTAGCCGTTATCTTGCCAGAGGTATTTAAAATCATGCCACCGAGCGAGTAGCCCTGGTTGGCGTTCTCATTCACGCGCCAGTCAGATTGATTGAGATATTCACTGATGGTTTTGTCGACATCTACAACGACTTTTGCCGTTTCGCGTGCTTGCATGCGTTTTTCACGATAGACAATGTACCCCTTGGCCGTTTTAAAGTACCCAGAAGCCATGAGCGTGAATTCGACAATATCTTGAAGCTCTTCAACCGAGACTTCTTGGCGCGTTTTTGCCATTTTCGTCACGTAGAGAAGAATCGTCTCCGTCAGGCGACGAACCTCTGGAAGACTGAGCTCTTCGGAAGCTTCTGCTGCTAAGCGAATCGCATTGTAAATACGCTCTTTATCAAAATCGACCTTTCGGCCATCGCGCTTCAATACAGTGGGCAGAGTCAGAGTTGATGTGGTCATAACAAGAAAATGAACAAAATAAAAACTCACGGTCTGTGAGCTTCGGGAGCTTCTCTCGGTTCGAACGGCGATTAGGCGGATTCTTTGGATTCTTTTTTGGAATCCCAGCTGACGCGGTTGGGGCAGTGCTTAATTAAGCATAGAAGTTCGTTGAATTGCGTGGCTTGAATAACATTCATCTCATGACACTGCTTGCATTTCACTTCGAGGGAACCCTCAACGAGCAATCCTTTGAAGAACAGCTTATGACACGTCTTGCATCGATACTCAGTCACGCAATTCGGCATACACTGTCCTCACACGGTAGCCCTCAAGATAGCTTCGGTAAAGGGCTGAGAACCAAGCCCTCTTTTTTCCTTATCCACAACATGTAGTGGTTGAAAAATAATTAGAGCACAATATGTAGAACTTTCGATCTTTTTTGACGTACCACCTTCGAACCTATACCCTAGGTTATAGGTTATCCATTATCCCCTCTCCCGTATGCCTCCTCTCACGACAAACAAAACCAAATCTCAGAAGCTTGGTCGCCAAGCGATGGGAACCCTCGCCAAGGTGAACCAGATGATCGAGGACGATGTCTATTGTCCGGATATCATCCAACAGGCCGATGCCGTGATCGGTCTCTTACGCCGAGCAAAACGTGAGTTGTTGGCGGGTCACTTGGACCATTGTCTGGAGCATAAGCTGAAAGAAAACAAACAAAAAACGGTTCAGGAACTTCTCAAACTTTACAATCTTTCCTCGTAATTTTATGACAAAGCACCTGCTCGCCCTCTCATTACTGATCGTTGGGTTCGTTCTTGGTATGGGGGCCGGATATTCCCTGACACCTCAGTATCAGGAGATGATGTATGAGAAGTCGATGGATTTAGGAGCAGCCGATCGATTAGTGGACTTGCGTTATCTGAATGCCATGGCCGCCCACCACCGCGGAGCGATTCTTCTTGCAGAGCAGGCGGAGCAAAGTCAGCGCCCAGAAATTCAGTCGCTGGCTGCAGCCATTCAAAAAGATGAGCCAAAGCTTATCGCTGAACTGTACCAGTGGAAGAAAGACTGGTACCGCGATACACGTACTGTACGAGATCCGCTTCCTGCGCAGATTGGTTCCTATGATGAAAAAATGGATTTACGATTCTTGAACGCGCTGATCGCCCATCATGAAGCGGGTATTTTGATGACGGAAGAAATCCGTACCAAATCAAGCCGTGCAGAGGTACTGAACAATGCGGATGCGGTAGAGAATTTCTTAAAAACCACGCTTGTCACGCTCAAAGGATGGCGCAAGGCTTGGTATAACATCGACTAATATGACAACCGAGACGTTTCGCGTTCACGGGATGCACTGCGCGAGTTGTCAGACGATTATTTCAAAAAAAGTGAAGGGGCTACCCGGCGTGGAGGCGTGTGACGTGAATTTTGCAACGGAAAAAGCGACCGTTCAAATGGCATCTGGCGATGCTCCCGTTGAACAAATCAATGAGCAGCTTGAGCCTCTTGGATACCGTTTTATCTCCGATGAAAAAACCAGTGATCATGCGGACCATCTCGGGATGAATCAAAGTGAGCACGAAAAACTAAGAGAACTCGAAGAGCAGAAAGGGCGCGTTCAGTTTGTTCTCCCGATCGCTCTGATGGTTTTCGTCCTCATGATGTGGGACATCGCCGCTCGTTTGTTTCAGTCGATTCCGAATCTACCTCTACCGATGGAGTGGTTCAATATCCTGTCCTTTATTTTAGCCACCATTGTTATTTTCTGGGCAGGGAAACCCTTTATTCAAGGCTTCCTCACCTTTGTCCGTTACCGTACGGCAAATATGGATAGTCTGATTGGGATTGGAACGCTCGTAGCCTATGTCTATAGTTCACTGATCACCCTCGTTCCAGGCGTGCGCGAGCTGTTACAGGTACCGGAATACACCTATTTTGATGTGACGATCGTCGTCATCGGCTTTGTTTTGCTGGGGAAGTACCTCGAAGCCTGCTCTAAACTCCGCACCGGAGAAGCAATTCAAAAACTGCTCGGACTACAAGCAAAGACAGCGCTCGTCATTCGTGATGGCGCGGAAATAGAGATTCCGATCGATCAGGTTCAACTCGATGAGCGTATTCGGGTAAAGCCGGGAATGAAAATTCCCGTTGATGGGGAGATCGTGGAGGGATCAACCTCGATTGATGAATCCATGGTGACCGGCGAATCGATTCCCGTTGATAAGCA
The DNA here is from genome assembly GCA_964600845.1 of uncultured Gammaproteobacteria bacterium. Lineage (GTDB taxonomy): Bacteria > Patescibacteriota > Patescibacteriia > 2-12-FULL-60-25 > 2-12-FULL-60-25 > JAGOTP01. Next base: position 41,241 of record CAZRJW010000001.1, read on the forward strand.
GAAGGGCGACGTGGTGATCGGTTCAACCATCAACAAACAAGGCAGCATCATTATCAAGGCGACAAAGATCGGATCGGATACGGTCTTATCGCAAATCATCTCACTGGTTGAACGAGCACAGGGGTCGAAAGCACCCATTCAAGCGATGGCAGATCGTATCTCTGGAATCTTTGTTCCAATCGTTCTTGTGATCGCCGCTCTCTCCTTTGTTCTGTGGCTAACGATTGGCTCCGCCTATCTCGGATTCTCAACCGCCTTCTCTTTCGGCCTCCTTTCGTTTGTAGGTGTATTGGTTATTGCGTGTCCATGCGCACTCGGTCTCGCAACCCCAACGGCGATCATCGTTGGCGTCGGAAGAGGAGCCGAGCACGGAATATTGATCAAAGATGCGGAAAGCTTGGAACGTCTTAGTCATGTCACAACCGTTGTCTTCGATAAAACAGGAACCATCACCCGTGGAGCGCCGGAAGTAACAGATGTTATGACGCTCGATGCAGCCTATGACGAGAAAACGCTGGTAGACCTTGCCGCGCGTTTAGAGAACCATTCCGAACATCCTCTGGCACAAGCCATCGTACGTAAAGCGGGAGACAGACCATCAGAAAACGTAGCGGAGTTTCAAGCGCTCGAAGGGATTGGAGTTGAAGGCTTACTTGATGGAAAACGAGTCATGGTGCGGAAACCGATAGATCAGAACTCCCCTCTCCAGGAAAAGATTATCCAGCTTCAGTCTCAGGGGAAGACTGTCGTTGTCGTCTGTGTCGATAAAAAAGAGGTTGGATTGATCGCGATCAGCGATACGATCAAAGAGGGGGCGAAAGAGGTCATTCACCGATTGCATCGCATGGGATTAAAGACGGTCATGCTAACAGGCGACAATGCACGAACAGGAGCCTATATCGCCAACCTAGTTGGTATTGAAACGGTGCTTGCGGAAGTGATGCCTCAGGAAAAGGCGGATAAGATTAAAGCACTGCAGAACGCCGGGCAGCGGGTTGTGATGGTAGGCGATGGAATCAACGATGCACCCGCCTTGGTGCAGGCAGATGTTGGAATGGCGATGGCAACGGGAACAGACGTCGCGATCGAGTCCGCGGGAATGACCCTCCTCGGAGGTGACATCGCAAAAATTCCTCAGGCCGTGAATCTTGCTCGCGCAACCATGCGCACCGTGCGACAAAATTTATTTTGGGCCTTCATCTATAACCTCATCGGCATTCCACTCGCCTCCGGAATCCTCTACCCGTTCCTCGGCCTTCTTCTGAACCCCGTCTTTGCTGGGTTAGCAATGGCCTTTTCGAGTGTGTCCGTGGTGAGCAATTCCTTACGTCTTAAGACCAAGAAGCTCTGATATGACACAAACGTTTACCTTTCATGTGAGCGGCATGCACTGTACTGCCTGTGTGATTCTTACCGAGAGTGAACTGAAAGAGGTACAGGGAATCACACACGCAAAAACCTCGCTCGCGGAGAAGCGCGTGGAAGTTACGGGAGAGTTTGGAGACCGGTCTCGGGAACAGGTTCTGAACGACTTGAACGTGGTATTGAAGCCACACGGGTATTCCCTCTCACTAGAAGCGGAGAAGAGCCTCATTCGTTGGTCTGAGTTTACCTACGCACTTCCGATCTCCGCTCTCTTTGTCGTAGCGTTTATCCTCCTACAAAAACTCGGGATCGTGAATTTGGTGAACACGGCAGACGTCACCTATGGAACCGCGTTTGTGATCGGTCTCATCGCCTCCGTTTCAACCTGTATGGCGGTGGTAGGTGGGATCGTTCTGTCTCTTTCGGCGAACTTCGCCAAGGAAGGTGACAAGGTACAGCCACAAACGCTGTTTCATGTCGGCCGCCTCGTTTCATTCTTCCTCTTGGGTGGCGTCATTGGCCTATTGGGGTCGGTCTTTCAGCTTGGAGCAACGGGAACGTTTGTTCTTGGACTCGCCGTAGCCCTCGTCCTGCTTATTCTGGGGATCAATCTTCTCGATATCTTTCCCTGGGCGAAGAAGCTTCAGCCTACGATGCCAAAGGGTCTTGGAACCCGTGTCCACGGACTCAAAAAAGCAAATCACATTCTCACTCCGCTGGCTGTTGGAATCGTCACCTTCTTTCTCCCGTGCGGGTTCACCCAGTCCATACAAATCTACACGCTCACAACGGGGAGCTTTTTGAAGGGCGGGCTCACCATGTTCGCCTTTGCCTTGGGGACGCTGCCTGTTCTCGCACTCCTCAGCTTTAGCTCGCTCGGTATTCACAAAAAGGCCCAGTCTGCTATCTTTTTCAAAACGGCTGGATTGGTTGTCATCTTCTTCGCCATCTTCAACCTCATCAACACACTCGCCGGCGCGGGTCTCATCGATCCTGTCTTTAGCTTCTAACCCATTCGCACATTCAGTCGTTTCTATGAACAAAGTCCTTATCGGTTCTATCGTGGTCATGGTGCTTGCGGTGAGTGGGATCTTCTTCCTTCTGCGTGGAGATAGGTCCACGTCCCCCATCGATCCAAGCGGGCAGACAAACGTTTCCGTCGTTGAGGGGAAGCAAGTGATTGAGATCAACGCTAAAGGCGGATATGCACCTCGAGTAACGCTCGCCAAAGCAAACACCCCGACGGTCATCAATGTTCAAACGAATGGGACCTTTGACTGCTCGTCCGCGCTGACGATTCCCGCGATCGGATATCGCACCATGCTTCCCTCGTCAGGAACAACGCCAATTGAAATTCCTCCCCAGCAACCAGGAACGACGATCAAAGGAGTCTGCTCGATGGGAATGTACAATTTCACGGTCAACTTTAACTAACAAAAAACAAAAAACGGAAACTAACACCTTGAGTTCTTTCATGGTAAAATAGGCGCAATCTATGCGTACCTTTTTTTGTGATATCCCTCGCACAATTCTTCAAGTAGCGAGCGTGGCTTTTTTCATGGCATTTTCTACGCTCTTATTTGCTCCATCCGCACATGCAGAACTCTCTCTGACAAGCGGAACAAACGCCACCACAACACCGAACGTTGCAACGGCGATCACGGGTTTCCAAATCGTGGGAGCTTCTGCATCGACAACACCCGTACAGCTACGGGTGAGTAATGGGAGTTTATCAATGCTTACTACCGATGGTCTTACATTTGCTGGAGCATCAACAGGAGGGACAATCAATTTTACCGGAACAGTGGCAGATATTAACACCGCACTCGCCACATTACGCTATACCCGAGCCACCCTTGGAACGGATACCCTTGAAGTATCTCTTGTAAACGATGGGGAGGTATTCTTCACAGATAACGGTCACCTATACCAATTCATTTCTGGAAGCTATACCTGGGCACAAGCAAAGACAGCGGCTGAAGCACTGACCGCCTACGGATCAAGCGGGTATCTTGCGACCATCGCCTCAAGTACAGAAAACACCTTTGTCTATGAACGCATCTCGGGTGATGGCTGGTTGGGTGCGACAGACGCAGCGATAGAAGACACCTGGATATGGGCAACTGGCCCTGAGACGGGAACAGCATTTTATTCTGGTCGAGGAGGCGCGGGCGGTGCGGCGATCGACGGCCGATACCATGGATGGGCCGACAATGAACCAAACGATCACGGTGTAGGCGAAGACTGTGGATACATGTATGCATCTCAAGATGGAGAATGGAACGACTTCCCCTGTTCAGCTATGCAGGGATACGTCGTTGAGTTTGGAGCCTCCGGAGACCTGCCCGAAGTGGTCGCCACAAATATCACCATTGTGACTGCGGATGTTCCTGCTATCACCACCCTTTCACCAACCAGTGGAGCGACTGACGTCAGCCCGTCCACAAACCTGGTCATCGGCCTCAGCAAGAGCGTAACCGCGGAAACAGGAAATATCCTGATCAAAAAGAGTTCAGATGATTCCACCGTTGCAACGATAGGTGTTGCGAGTGGACTCGTAACCGGAGGTGGCACAAACAGCATCACAATCAATCCCAGCGAAACACTCGATGATACAACCGAGTACTACATCCTCATCCCTGGCACGGGATTCGCAGACGAGGACGAGAATCTCTTCGAAGGAATCTCTGCAACATCCACCTGGGCATTTACGACCGCGGATACAACCGGCCCGGTGATTACATCCGTTGCGACGTCAACGGTAACAACTTCGACACAAGTCATAACCTGGAACACATCGGAACTAGCGTCCAGCAAAGTTGTCTACGGACCAACCGTCAACTTTGGAATGACAACCACCGAACAGAATACGTCTACGCGCATCCTCTCACACAGTATCGATCTTGAAGACCTCTTACCCTGTACAAGCTATCAATTTGCCGTTGTTTCGCGAGATTCATTCGGGAATAGTGCCACTTCAAGCAATGGCGGATTCATTACTCCCGGTTGTACCGGAGATGGAGCCCCAGGTACCACCACATCGACAGCGATTACCGTAGCCGCCGGTGGTTCCACCAGTGTAGAAGAAGACGATCAAACACTCACTGTTACCGCTCCAAGCGGCTTCACACCTACTTCAACATCCGTAGTCATTCAAATAATGGCTATTCCAAATAGCGACGTCTTAACTGAGCTCGGTCGTCCTGCGCTCCTGCCGAATGAGGTTGGATCAATTGTGTTCGACGTGAAAGCGATCATAAATAATACAACGGTTCTTGATTCGTTCGATCAAGAAATCACGATCACGTACACCTATCGTGATGAGGATATCACTCGCCTGGATGAATCTACCCTCTGGCTCTATCACCACCATGATGGCGCATGGCAACCACTCAGCGACTGCACGATCAACAGGAGTACAAATACGATCAGCTGCACAACTCCGAGTTTCTCTATTTTCGGCTTGTTCGGAGCTGTTCCAACTCCACGTCAAACAACGGTCACCTCAGGGGGCATTCCCTGGTGGCACGTTGAACCAACTCTACTCCCCTCCATTGCCCCTTTCATCATCAATAACAACGCTTCTGATGCACCTGAAACAACTGATCCGCAGCTCACATTCACCTTCAACGCTGACCCAAAGACCGTCAGCGGGTATACCGCTTCTCTACGCCCCGACTTTGCATCCGCGAGCATATTCCCCCTCAGCTATACGTCCTTCCGCCTCCCAAATACTCCTGGGACCTACCGTGTCTATCTAAAATACTACTCCATCACAGGAAAGCCTTCGCATACATTTTCACGACTTATTCATCTCGTAAAAACACCAACCACACCTATCACGACACCCTCTCCTAAGAAAGAGTTTACTTCTACCCCTTCGCTCTTTACACGCGTTCTTAAACTCGGGAGCATTGGGGAAGATGTGCAACGTCTTCAGCGCCTCCTGAATGACCGTGGCTTCACCATAAAAACATCGGGGGCTGGAAGTAAAGGAAATGAGACAACTGTCTACGGCCCATTAACCGCGGCAGCCCTTCTACGACTACAGGAAGCCTACGCAAGCTCGATTCTTGCTCCCATCGGACTACGACGTGGGACAGGAATAGTAGGCCCTTCAACCATCAGCTTCATCAATCAATTGATTCAGACAAAAAATTAGTAAGGTGTATGTTTTTAACGTTCTTTCATAAGCACCATCTGACGGTACGCGTCCTACCGTGGCTCCTCGTAATTGCCTTTCTGAAGTACCTCTTGATGCACTTCGAATGGCAGCCGATCGCGTTGTCCGCGCTAGTGACGGCTGCGGTCTCAGCCGATGTTTTCTTATTAGGCTTCCTCATCGCCGGCTCTTTGCCTGAATACAAAGAAGCAGAACGCTTACCCGGAGAAGTCGCCGCCAGTTTAGACGCGATCACAGATGAGTGCCTCATTTTACGCGCGACAAAACCTACACAGCCAGAATCGGTACGCTGTCTTGAGCAGCTCTTGGCGCTCATCCAGAGCATCAAACAATCCCTGCATAAGAAGGCGTCGACCGGCGACGTCATGCAGTGCATTCGTAATTTGAATGAATCATTCGCCGCCTTTGAACCCCTAACCCAAGCCAACTTCATCGTTCGCTTGAAACAGGAACAACAAAATATTCGCCGCTTGATGCTGCGTATTCGAACGATTCGAGAAGTCGCATTCGTCTCAACGGGCTACGCCATCGGGGAAGTCTTCACCCTGATCATCGTCACCACCCTCCTCCTGACATCGATGGGAAGCACGTTTGCGAATTTCTTTTTCTGCCTTGGACTATCCTATCTTCTGATTTATATGATCGAGCTGGTCAAAGATCTTGATAATCCATTTCATTATCGTCCAGGCATCTCACAACACGACGAAACGGACTGTACGCCGATTGAAGCGGTGGAACGGAAGATTCGTGCCGAGATACAGCCGAAGCAGCGCAAGACAAGTCGTGCTCGAGCTGCACGCTAATCAATCATCTCTATTTCTTCGGCTCGTTCCGTTCGATGAAATACATCATCCCCTCACTAAACACCTTCGCAAGACCTGAACGATAGTTTTCATAGTAGGCCGTGAAACGTGGATCATCTACATACATCTTTGCGAGGCCGCGATACATCTCGAAGTTTGGCTCATACCAGGTACTCAGTGACTTGAAGTGCTCGGCGATTAAGGCCTGAAACTCAGGACTCGTCGCCCCCTTATCCATCGTTACTGCAACCTTCTTCATGAAGACATCTGAATCGTGCTTGTACTTCTCAAGATCAGCCTTTGTCGTCTTAGAGTAGCGTTCCATTGACTGTTTATAGGCGTCCGTATTCCCCCAGCGCTGCTTCACTTCATCCGCGTATTGCTTCATCGTGTCTTCGCCAAAGGTCTCGTAGAGCTCCTTCATGTCTTGGTCGTCCATAGGTGTTTCTTGGTCTAGTTTTTTAAGAGTCATATCAATCGTCTTTATCAGCCCCGACAAACGTTTCTTTTTTAATTCAATCAATGCGCGATGGTCACATAATGCCTGGCGTAAATCGAACTCTGAAGAAGACAAGATGCGCTTAATCTCTTCAACGGAGAATTCAAGCTCGCGAAAAAACAGAATTTGCTGCAACAACAACAGCTCACGTTCTTCATAGACGCGATAGCCATTCTCCTGGATCGCTGACGGCTTCAATAACCCAACTTCATCGTAATAATGAAGGGTTCGCACGCTGACGCCAGCAATCTTCGCTAGCTTGTTCACGGTATACGGCATAGTTCTTGGATATGGGCGGGTGTCGACCTCACCTGATACGAAGACTAAACTATGACGTTACGTAAGAGTCAAGACTGATCTTTCCCTACACTCCAGATCGCCTTTTTGTTATCATGCGCGCAAATACCGCTATGTTTAATCCAGAAATAAAAGGGGTTGCATCTCTCCCAAACGGACACGCCGATAGGGACGCCGTGGCTCGTCAAATACGCGAGGGACGAGAACATGATAAACAGAAAAAGTGGAAAGACATACGCAATGGCGCGATGTACTCGTATACCTTGCGAGGTGTGAGCGGAACGTTCGAACAGGTAAGATCCTTTGGTCAAAGTAAGGTTGTATTAGATATTGGAACGGGTTCTTCCAAAGGAATACAGGAGATCGCCCAGTCCCCTTTTGCAGAAGGTCTAAGTTTCAAAGCGACCTCTCTCACACAGCACGAGGAACACGGAGTACATCTTCCAAAAAAAGATATTATTCTTACGTCTGCGGAGGTGTTGCGTGGCGTTCGACCAGCATCTATCGGCTGCATCTTAGCCGTACGCTCGATCGGTTACACGGAACGACCAACGCAATTAATCGCGAGACTCGATCAGGTACTCGCAGAAGGCGGTTTTATTAAGGCCGTGTTCCCTAGCCTTTCGACTGAGCTCAAAGAACGGACGGGAAAAGAATTTGCGGATGCCTTCATCGCTCTTGGATATGACGTCGCTTATACTCCTGGAAAAGTCTTCAAGATATTCGTTACGGGCCAACTAGGGGGAGATGAGGTTCTCCTTGCACGAAAGCCTTACAAAGATCCTGCCGCAGATCCCCACCCTGTCTCCGCAAAAGAGATCCTCGCATTGGACCAGACTCATTCAGACTCAGAAGTCGCATTTTTGAAGAAGGTGGATTGACATTCTCTACATAAAAGATTATAAATCCGAACTGTCCTTTGGATTCTCTCACGATGGATCGACAACCCCAAACGCGAGGCCGATAGCAATGCTGCATGACATCCTGACCTTCATCAGCCAGAACGACTTCATCATCTTCCTCCTCCTGCTCGCCTTCGGCGGCGGGATCGGGGCGTTCATCTCGCAAACTGTCAAGGCACGTCAACAACGCAAGGAGCGCGAGGCTCAACGCAAGCACGAACTGGCGGTCCTCGCGGAGAAGCGACAGATCGCCGAAGCTACGGGGGACGCCATCAAGCTCCTCCTGGTCGACAGGGACCTGGGCGCCGACTTCGACCGCAGGCTCCATGAAGCCCTCGCCCTGCAGGCCAAGACACCGCAGAACGGAGGTGTCCGAATCGCGCCCGAAGGGGCAGAGGAAGAAGGGCAGCCCGCAGATCCCGTCGAAGGCAACGACCAGCGCCGCAAGGCGCGCCGGTAGTCAAACGCGAACAATAAGAGGAACAACCCAAGACTAGGAGGCACACACCCGCCATCGACGACCCCGTACTCGGAGTCTCTGCTCGATTCGGGTGTTCGTCGTTTAAAGAGTGGATGAAACCCGTTCGGTCCGTTATCGTAGCAAATATGTCCGTACGTATTGCCGTCGTCCAGTTTCAGATTGCGCATCTTGATCGACAAGCGAACCTTGAACGAATGGAAGGCTTCATAAAAGAGACTGCCAACCAATCCGCGCAAGTCATTGTTTTTCCTGAAGATTGCATGACGGGATCTATTTTTGGCGATCTCACAAAACTAGATACAACAAATCAGGCGCGGAGCGCCTTTCAAGCACTCGCTCAGAAATATCAGATCGATATCGTGACCGGCTCCTCCATGGAGGGAACAGCCGATGGTAATTTCAATACGAGCTACTACATCAATGCAAAAGGTGAAGTGCTCGGGACCTATCAAAAGAACCATCTCTATCCCTCCGAATACGCATTTCTCAAACCTGGCACCGAAGCGCCTGTCTTTGAAACCGCCTATGGAAAAGCGGGAATCGTCATTTGTTGGGACATGCTCTTTCCAGAGATCTTTCAGCGCATGAAAGCGCAAGGCGTCCAGCTCATCTATTGTCCAAGCTATTGGTACAGAGAAATCGCTGAATCGATGGCGAGCTTCAATCCTTTTTCAGAAGAACAGCAAATGGATGCGCTCTGCCTCGTTCGATCCATAGAAACAAATGCAGCCCTCATCTATGCGAACGCAGCCGGCATTCAGCCATACGCGAATGGGACACAAGATACGCTCATCGGTCATTCGCAGATCGTGATGCCGGTTCTTGGAACGTTACAGAAATTAGACCACCACGATGAAGCCGTATTCACCCAAGATATCGATCTCTCGCGTTTAGCGCGGTCACAACAGATCTATCAGCTATAGTTCTTCAGAAAAAATTGACGAACATTCAAAAAAATAACGGCTTTTTCTAGCCATCTTTTGGAAATCTTCCCATTTTACGCTCGATATATTCGTCCTACACGTACGTAACGTTTTACTGTCTATTCGATGCATGAAACCCACTTCTTGCATCAAACAAAAGGATCCTCCATGAAGGCGCGTGAACTGTTTCTCAAGTTTCCCAAGGATGTCCGTGTCGTGTGCCGCGAGAAGTGCAAGTCCACGGAAGGACCCTTCACCCTCGTGTACGGAGATGAAGCGGGCAAGATCCGGATCGGCTTCTTCTTCGGAACGAGCGACTACTCGACCTACGACCTCAACGTCGTTCCGGACGAGATCGCGAGTCAAGGGACGAAGGCAGTTCAAACCTTCGCCAAGGAGGCGGCGCACAAGCTGATCGAGCTCCTCCAGCAGCACCACGAGCTCAAGGAGAAGCGGATGCACGAACTGCATCAGCCCTACGAGCTCCAGGTGGACGGCGTCACGATCAAGGGCTTCGTCAGGGCAGATGCGAGGAAGGAGCCCCGCACGAGCTACATGAAGCTCGTGATGACGGAGCCCTTCCAGGTCGAGGCGTTTCTCCACGTCCGGCCGTCGTGCCTCGGAGAAGCGATGGGCCAGAGGCGCACGTTCGACGAGGACGGCAACCTGTCCTCGCAGGAAGTCCAGCGTCAGACGGAAGCGCTGAAGGAACTCTACGAATCGGAGATTCGTAAGCGCAACACGCCCCCGGCACATCCGACCCTCCAGGCGCTCGTCCGCAAGCACTGAGATGAGCCGCCACCACCCCCACCCACTCTTCCCATCCCCTGGGACAATGCCGGAACTGTTGCTCAACAGTTCCGGTTTCCTCGTACCAATAAAATAGTATTTTATGGTTTACTTACACTCCATAAAAGTTCAAAGATTTGTTTGAGACTAAACGCAAGATCTGGCGAATGAATAATACAGGCGCTATTTTCCTCGCGTGTCGACAGGATCCCGATGTTATCTCCGTAGAGATAAATCGAGGCTTTTAGTTCGATCTGGCCTGGTAAATATCGGATCTGACGAAGAGCTTTACGCTCTTCGGAGAAAAATGGATCTGCGACAAGCTTGCTTTTGACCCGAAGTGACCTGGATGAAATCCCCTTTTTGATCCGTCGCTCAATCCACTGTTTGATGTATTTTTTATCTAGCATCTGCGCAGCCAGAATCTGAGGAGAAAAGTAGACATACTCTTCTTTTGCAACGTTGATGATGTCCTCGAACAGCTCACGTGCCGCCTGCGGACCCTGAAATACCTGTGTGAAAGGCAACGCCGACGACCCCGCATACACCGACAAGAAATCTGGAAGAAGATCTTTCAGCTGACCCTGTAAACGCTCAAACCGCTTTTGCAATTCTTTTGGATGGAGTGCCACAAACACTCTACGTTTTCCATGCTTCACAACTTGAATATACCCACGTGCTTCAAGGACTCGTAGGTTGTCGTAAACAGCCGTACGGCGCATTTTCACGGTATCCGCGATTTCAGCTGCTGTTGCCTCCCCTTTCGAGAGAGCGGCAAGATAGAGTTCTGCGCGTTGTTCATCCAGACCGGTTGATGCAAGCCACGCGATGAGAGTTGATTTCATAGTTCAATAAAAATTGATGGATTTTTTATAGCTTAATTTGCTTAAATAAGCAAAATTTGAATCACATTTGTATCATGTGTCGATATATTTTGAAGAATTAAAGAGAGGGTATGCCATTCCGCGAACCGCCTGCGTCTGTTATTCTTCGCGTTGATTCAACGACCATGCCTCCACCACCACGCTTACTTGCAGCTGCCTATCGCCTGCTGATCGCGTTCTTTTTTCTGGCGCTGGCAAGTCCCATGGTTGGCACGTTCACAAACGTCTTTCTCTGGCGCCAAGGAAAGAGCCTGCCTGTGCTCATTCTCTACACAGTCGCATTCTTTCTTTTTCTTCCGCTTGGGTTCTACCTCAGTTATCGCTTCGTCGGACGGGTCACTCATCGTTTCCTGTTTCTCGTAGGGACGATCGGCGCGGGAGTTATCCCGCTGCTTCTCATCTTCTCTCCCACCTTCCTCCCTGCCGTTGTTATTTCATTTGGAGCACTACTAGGAGTCGCGCAAGGCTTTCTTTGGTCAACGCGAAACTACCTCACCCTCAGCGTTACAACAAAAAGTACGCGTCTACACTTTAGCTCGATCGAATCACTGATCGGAACACTCTCTGGGCTCGTTATCCCCCTACTTATCGGCTGGGGACTTGAGCTCGGGATCCGTTCCGGATGGTTCACGGTTCTTGAAGGCTATCGCTGGATGGGACTCGGCGCCTGTGTGCTTTTAGGCATTGGAGGAACGATTGCCTACAATCGAGCTGAACCTTTACCAAAACGCCCCTCCTTGAGACTTGCTCCACTCAGCAAACAATGGAGGCTTCTTCGCGGATTGGATTTCACCCAAGGCGTGATCAGTGGGGTCAGCGGCCTTCTGCCCATTATTTTAACGGTTCTCTTTATTGGACTCGAAGGAGCCATTGGAACATTTAGTTCAATCGGAGCACTCGTGACCGCTTTGAGCATTTTCCTTGCAGGCCGATTTGTTACACACGATCGTCGGCTCCCCGTCTTATTCGCCCCCATTATTGGAGGTCTCTTCGCCGCCTGTGCCGCTCTTTTTCTTCCTCGTCCCGTTGGCATCATTATTTGTATGGTGATCTCAGTTGGAACAACGGCGCTTCGGTGGTGGGTCACCGTCGCAACCATGTACCATGCGATTGAAGTAGAACAACGACTTACTGGGTCAACACACGAAGGACTGCTTCTTGATCGTGAGATTATGCTAGATATTGGAAGAGTCTTTGGGTTGCTGTTATTTTTACTTGCGTATTTTATCGCTCCAGCTCAGTCCCCCTTTATCGCCATTGTCTTTGTCGCCTTTCTCCAGATCGCGATCTATCCATTTTGCAAAGCGTTGGATAACAACGCAGCAAAGAATGCCTAAAGACGCTTTTCTTTTAAACGACAACACCCCGACCGCGAGTGACAGGATGTCATCTTGGTTGGGGTGAGAGAGACCTTTCTCCCAGCGAGGCTGGGTGTTGAGGGTTGAAGGATCAGCGAACTGGGAGATTGTAGCCCGGAACAGGCTCCCAGTTGGTGTAGGCCCAGATGGGGAATCTGGGGTAGTTCGCGCCGATGCGCAGGCAGGCGCGGGGCACCACGTGCCGCCGCGAGCAGGCCTCGTTCAGCCACTGTCCCTGGCGACAGGTGGTCTGTGCCGCGACGAATCCGTCGCACTGGGCACGGATCGCGTAGCTGTGCAGCGCGCGGATGCGCAGCTCAGCCTCGTTCCGATCCGTCTCGAGCTGCCTGCGGGCCTCTTCGAGGTTGTTCAGGCGCTCCGAGTCGGAGCGCGCGTTCTGCGTCAGCTCGGCCACCTGGGTCTGGAGCTGCCGCACCAGGCGCTGCTGGTCGTTCATGGTCTGCTCCGCGAGCGCCTCGCGTTCGCGGCGGCCGCGATCCTCCGGCTCGAGCGCCGTGGTGGCCGTCGGGGCGTCACACCCCACTGCGACCAAGGCCACGAACAAGCCAATCATCTGTCGCATACCATTCTTCACGTTGTCCTCCGTTTCCTTCCTTCGACCACTTCAGCTGCCCGACCTTCATAGGCATGGCCTTCACGACTTTGAGAAGCCAGGAAAACCCTGCCCATGAAATCCAGCCTTCTATAACAGAAAAAAAACAACAGATAATACTAGTTTACACACGCCATTTTGTCAACAGATCTGGCCTTGAATCCTCTTATTCCTTGACCATTTAGCGACTTTCCCTTACCGTAACCTGTTGCGGTCCAAAACAAACCGTGACCGCTACACACCGTAGTATCAGAGGAGGCCAACGATGAGCATGGAAATCGGATTCAGTTTGCGCCAGTCTGTTCGAGTAGAGACGCGGATCAGCGTCACGCAGCGGATCGCTATCAAGACCGAGCTGCTACAGCTCCGCCTGGAGGTAGTGGAGGCGATTCACGGAGAGACGTACAACCCGAAGGGTGACTGCCCGAACTGCGGACGTGTGCTCACCGGTCTCGAGATCCTTGCCGGGTTCAACACCAACCCGGCAGACGTGAACACCACGTGTCCGAAGTGCAAGACGCGGTTTCCTCCGATCCTGCACCGCAAGAACCTGGCGGGATCGATTGAGTTCCCCTTCTACTGTGCGGTGCAGACCCTCGACCGTCTCCCGCCCCTCCGTGACCTGCCCCTAGAGGAATTCAGACTCAAGCAGGCACCGGTCTACCACTCTGCGTTGGTCCACTTCGGCGGACTGAAGCAGGCCTTCCGCCGCATCGGTCTCGTCTACGCCTTCGAGGCGGAGACCGAGTGGCGCACGCGAATCATCCCCTTCCTGGGAAGGTTGCCGGACGCGATGCTCGCACGCATCGTCGGCGGCTCAACGCGACAGATCAGGAAGATGCGCAGGGCGCGTGACATCCCCACCTTCAGCCGCCGCAAGCGCGCCGAAGAGCTGGACGCCGACAACTGACGATTCTCTTCCGCACTCGCGGCAGCTCCACCCCACTTCCTTTCTTGGTGAACCTGTCTCGGGTGCGTTGCTGTTTTAATGCTAAGCTTCACTATATGTCTCGACACCACTTCAGTCCCTATTGGAAAAACATCTATCTCTTCCTTGTTAATAAAAAGACAGATTGGAAACCAAAGGCACTGCTCGTGTTAGCGGTTCTCTATCTCATCTGGCCCGTCGATCTCGCTCCAGACCTCATCCCCTTCTTAGGCTGGCTAGACGACCTTGGGCTCGGATCACTCGCGCTTTGGTACTTGTCACGAACAGCGGGAAAATATATCGAGGAGCAGAACGCGAAGAATGACAAAAAGTAAGCATACCTCCGTTCTTCCCCTCCTCACTCGCGCGGGCTAAGATGCATCCAGCTATGGATCCTCTCGCCCCTCGCAAAACACTCGGCCTCGCCTTGGGAAGCGGCGGTATTCGCGGACTCTCGCATGTGGGCGTGATCAAAACATTGATAAAACACAATATTCCGATCGATTTTATTGCTGGAGCAAGTATCGGGGCTTGGGTGGGTGCGAACTACGCCTTATTTAAGGACATCGAGCGCCTAGAAGAGTTCACCGTCCATAAACGAGAAGAAAAACTCCGAAGCTTATTTGAACCCTCCCTTCAAGGTGGGATGATTGGTGGAAAGCGCATGCGAGCACTCCTCCTTGAATGGCTTGAAGACGCTTCCTTTGAAGAAACGAAAATTCCGCTCTCTGTAATTGCCACCGATCTTTTTAAGCGAGAGTCTGTCGTCTATTCGAGTGCCGCACTCGTTCCAGCGGTACAAGCCAGCATGGCTATTCCTGGCATGTTTAAACCCGTCTCCTACCATGGGCGCGTGCTCATCGACGGAGGTGTCTCAAATCCCGTCCCGAGCGATGTCGTGAAGCGTATGGGGGCAGACGTCGTGATTGCCGTAAACCTCGATCGAATTCCTGCGGATACAGCCGTGCCCCACACAGGCCTCGGCATGCTCGCCGTCGCGAATCGCACGATTGAAATAATGCGGTATTATCTAGCAAACGCGACTGTCCAGTCCGCAGATATCGTTATCGAACCCTTAGTTGAAACCTACGCCAGCTGGACCCAATATTTCAGAAAAGATTTAGGGAACGAGATTGTCGCCATCGGTGAAGCAGAAACTGAGAAGATCATTCCCCAGCTCAAAGTGCTTTTGTCTTAACCGCTAGAGCCACATTCCTCTCTAGACATTAAAAATTTAAAAAGCTAGGTTCTCTCTACCTATGCTTACGTCTATTGAATTTGGTCTTCCCGATGCAACCCCGGACCAACGAGCTTTTAACACAGTATTCTTTGAGCTCCTCAATCTGGACAACTTTGGACCATCAAAAGAGACGTCCGTACTTCGTTCCTATTCAAAGGATCTTTTCCCCGCCATACGCATTACTCGCGTACAAGAGACGACATTAACCGTCACGTTTCATAAAGAAACTGAGGTACTCTCTCGTTTAGCATTCATGCATCCGAAACATCCAGAGGCACGCAAACCCAGACATGTTCCGGCGCTTCTATCCCTCGTCGAATTCGCTGAGATCTTCAAAGGCTCGCTGGTGAGTTTGAATCATGTTGGGATCAACTTCTATACAAGCTTCATGAACAAACCAACATACAGCGCATTCAAACAACAGCTCGCTCAAGAAAGCAACCTATACAACTACCCAACTGGTGAAGAATGGCCGTTTATTATTCCCGCAACACAGGAGGAACATACAACCGAGATAACCGACTTTTCACTCAAACGAAATCCTGAATTCGAGCTCGTCTATTCTCGCTACGAACCAGTTCCCTGTATCCAGTGCGACTTTGAGACATCCCTTACAAAAGAGGAGGTCTTTCAACGTTTACCAAAACCAGCCGGTATCTCCTTCGAGGGATTAGAAGACTACATGCGTACCGTTTATATCGCTCATCCTTGGGGTGACGGATTACTTCGTTTTGATGTGCGTTTCAAAGACAATGGACCTGCCATTTATCCATGGATCGTCGAGAAAGGCGGGAGAGTTCGTTATTCCTCCATCATTTTCAAATAACTTTCGTAGCGGAAGTGATTGATCATCGGGTCCTTGTTTTCCAGAGCTTGCTTCACGGCACAACCAGGCTCGCTCATATGCAAACAGTCTGAAAACTTGCAGGGTTTCTCCAAGACCTCGAATTCTGGGAACAAATAGCGGATTTCTTTCTTTGGGAGCTGATCAATTCCTAACGAACGAATGCCTGGGGTATCAATAATATAAGAATCTGTGTCCCACTTGAGCAGCGAGCTACCGGTCGTTGTATGACGTCCCTTGCCGGTTTTTTGATTGACCTCACCCGTGTTCGCCTCAATCCCAGGGATCAACGCATTCAACAAAGAAGACTTCCCCACACCGCTCTGCCCAAGAAAAACAGCCGTCTTGCCTCGGATGGTATTTTTCAGCTCCTCAATTCCCTCTGAACGAAGAGAGGAGGTGCGGATAATAGGAACATTAATACTTTGATAAAACGTTAAGATTTCATCTTGGAGATCTGTCAGATCCGTTTTCGTTAAACAAATGACTGGTCTCACATTCCCTACTTGGAGCAAGGCGAGGTAGCGGTCGATAAAGCGTGGATGAAAATCTGGATCTTTTACCGAAACGGTAATAATCCCAATATCGACGTTGGCTGATAAGACGTGCTCTTCAAGATTGGCATCAACACGTGTCCAATCGCCACGCGAGCGAGTCACAAAACTTCTTCGTTCCTCTCTTCCGACCAATAAAACAGGGTCCGTCTCTTCTACCCCCCTGCGGAAAAAGACTCGATCCCCAATCACAAAGTCGCTTGCGACGTCTGGATCGATCTCACGATCCAGCGCACCTGGTAAAAACATATCGTCCTTCATGACGGTAAAGACTTTTGGCTGGATCCCGGCCAAAACACCAACTTCAAACGCAACAACTCCCTCTTCCGTGAGAGAAGAGGGCTCCGTGGAGCGTAAGGCCTTTTTTTCGGCCCGATCCTTTTTTGCCTGGGTTCGTTTATTTCGTTCTCGATCAAAGAGATTAGCCATATTCACAGCATACAGTTACGTCGCGTTTTATCCAAACGAGGATACAAAAACCCCAAGCGGTAAAGCCTGGGGTTTTTGAACAGATTATTTCTGTTCTGTTGGCTGAGCTGGAGCTTCTGGGGTTGTTTCTTCAGCTGGAACCTTTGTTTCGTCGTTCATAGTGTGTTTGTGTAATCTGTAAACTTCACGCATCGCTTTCGCAACAGATCGTTCTACAGTTTCGAGTAAGCCTCATACCGACTGTGGACCCCTTATGGGATACTGTCAACCTTTTGCTGCAAAAAAGGAGGTCTAATTTTATGCATCCAGTCTCAAAGCCAAGGCTGCTTCCACCGCACTCATCGCTGCCTCCCAGCCCTTCTTTTGGACACCCAATGCGCGTGCCTCTGCCTGCTCTCGCGTATCTGCCGTTAATACCCCAAAGGCCACGGGGATCCCTGTTTCAACCGAAATGGAGGTCAAACCCTGGGCCACAGCACTCGCAATATACGCGTCATGCTTTGTCTCCCCTTTTAGCAAAACGCCGAGACAAATAATCGCATCGTATTCCTTTGTTTTCGCAATGCGGCTCGCTGCAACGGGAAGCTCGAACGAGCCTGGAACACGAATCACCTGGATATCTTCACGCGCAACGTTGCAATATTCAAGCGCGGCGCAGGCGTCATCGACCATAGAATCACACAACACCTGATTAAATCGCGCACCAATCACCGCAATCCGCAAACCAGCGCCTTCTAGTTGTTCAAATTGATTGGAGTTCATAGCTGAGGAGAAAGACGTTTTACGGTATCAACAATAGCACGAGTCATTGGATCAATTTCAAGATTCACCCTGTCACCAACTCGCTTGAAGCCAAAAGTGGTCCGGGCAAGAGTCTCAGGGATGAGATGAACGGTGAAATACTCCGGACCTACATCTACGAGGGTTAAACTACAGCCATCTAGCGCAACGAATCCTTTTGGAAAAAGGTAGGGAGAGAGCTCTTTGTCGCCCTGCAGCGTCACGATCCAATTATTTAGGCGTGCATCAATGGCACTGATCGTGACAGTTGATGCAACATGCCCCGCAACCAAATGCCCTCCGATTTCCTCCCCCATTCGGACCGAGCGCTCTATATTTACTTTATCACCCTGCTTCAGCTCACCGATTGCTGTTTTCGCAAGTGTCTCACCTATTACATCAAAGGTGACTTGCGCCCCATCAATTACGACCGCCGTAAGACAAACGCCCCCTACCGATACGCTTGCTCCCCGCTCCAATTCTTGAGACAGATCCCCCAAATCCACTACAAGCGTCAGAGCATGCTCTTTTTTCTCTACTCGTGTGACTTCACCCAGCCCTTTTACGATTCCAGTAAACATAGATTCTGCCTAAGTTCACGTGATGCGCACAAAGTCTGCAAGCGCTGACGACGAGGGGGCCCAACTCTCACCACCCACCACGGCACCCCTTGCTGGAGGTGGGTGTCGTACTCTACAGTCATAGGAGAGCCTTATGGACGAACATATCAAGATCATCACCCTGAATACCTGGGGTGGAATGGGTGGAACAGATGGACTCCTCTCCTTCTTCAAGTCGTACCAAGATACAGACATCTTTTGTTTGCAGGAAACTTGGAATGGCGGCGCTGGAGAAAAAGCAGCGAACGCCGCTGGACGAAGCTTAGAGCGCGTGGATACAGATCTCTTATCGAAAATAAAAGCTGTTTTGCCTGATCATGTGACCTACTTTAAGTCACAGTACGTTTCCTACTTTGGCATTACCATTTTTGTTCGTAATACCTTTTCTGTCGTCGACGAAGGAGCCGTGTGCGTCTATCGTGAGCCTGGCTATGTTTCTACCGAGGACATCGCAGATCATGCGCGCATTCTTCAGTATGTCACGCTTGAAACAGCGAGCGGTCTTCTCACCGTCTGCAATATCCATGGAGCCTGGCAACCAGGCGGAAAAACAGACACGCCCGAACGTCTCGACCAATCATGGAGAATCATCGATTTCACCAAGCGCTTCTCACACCCACTCATTCTGGCAGGAGATTTTAATCTCACGCTAAATACGCGCAGCGTTCAGCTGATCGAAGAAGCTGGTTGGGAGAATCTCATTCGAACACACAATATCACCTCTACCAGAACAAGCTTCTACGACAAACCCGAGAAGTTCGCTGACTACGTCTTCGTAAAAAACGGAGTGAGAGTTGAGGAATTTTGTGTGTTACCTGAACAGATCTCAGATCATGCTCCACTTTTCCTCTCCTGCACACTCCCGGTCTAACAATTCACCCACCATCATCCTATGAGCACACGCCTCATCACCTTTCGAACGCTTCCCACACGGATAGAGGCGGAACTTGCGAAGAGTCTTCTGGAAGCTGCTGGAATCAAAGCGATGATCAGTGCAGATGATGCAGGCGGAATGCTTCCAACCCCTTTCGCGTATACGTCCGGTGTCGAATTGATCCTACGAGAAGAAGACGTAGAACGAGCAAAAGAAATCCTTACGTAATCACGCGTGCTACACTCCAAACTCATCAACCAACCACTCCTATGAACCACATCTACACATTCACACTTCCCGTTTTTGTAAAATCACTTGCGGCCCTCGATGAGATTCTCGTGAAAGCTGATGCCTTTCTCAAAGAAAAGGGCTTAGAAGAATCGTCTTTACTTGAACTGCGTCTGGCTCCAGACATGTTTCCTTTTAAAAAACAGGTACAAATGATCTGTGATAACGCGAAAGGCGCCTCTGCACGCTTAGCGGGCATGAACGTTCCTTCGCATGAAGATACAGAGCAATCACTAAGCGAACTGCGCGCACGAATTGAGAAAACGCTGGATTTCCTTGCAACGATTCCTGAAAGCGCCTTCGACGAAGCCGCCGATCGTCAAATCACGCTCCCCTATCTCCCGGGCAAATACATGACAGGGATTGGGTATGCGTCTGAATATGCCGTTCCAAATTTCTTCTTCCATCTCACGACGGCCTACGCCCTTCTCCGAAAAGAAGGATTGGGGATCGGAAAAGCCGACTACATGGGCGGACTTCCCCTGAAAGACCTGTAGGAAGTTGCTGCAGTCATCAACTTACGTCCGTTGAAACCTTGTGAATCGGAAGGGCGCTTTCTGTAGGGATTTTTGTTCCGTGTACAATTTCTGTCACCGCAATTTGAAGAACGGCCGCTAACGGAATAGCGAGGAGGACGCCAACGATTCCGGCCAGCTCAGCTCCGATGATCGAGGCAAGAATGATCAATAATGGAGATAAGGAAATAATACGCGAGTAGACAAGCGGTTGTATCACGTGCCCCTCAACGAACTGATAGAGCAGAAGAACGATGACTGCAATCACTGCGGCAGCCACCCCCTTGGTCAACGCAACAAGCGCCACAGCGACCGTCGCGATCGCTGCCCCAATCAGTGGAATCAAGTCGAAGATCGCGACGAGTGCTGCGAGGGCAAAGGCATACGGCACATCCAGGATGAGAAGCGTCACAAGGGTGACCGTGCCCGCGATCAAGCTGATGAGCAAGTTCCCCGTTACGAATCCGCTCACTGCCTGCGACATCTTCTTTGCGACCAACCGAATACGTCGAGCACGATCTGGATGAAGAAAATGCAAACTCTTTTCCCAGGCATCTGGACCTTCAATCAAGAGGAAGAACGTGAGGAGGAGAATAATGAAGAGCGAGGAAATCCCACCCAAGATACTCCCGATAACTCCAAGAACAGACACGCTTGCGCCCGCCACTTGTGAAACCTGTCCTTTAGACAGCTCCTTTACTCGATCAACAATCCGATATTGCTCATTCAAAAAACTGAGCCGTTCGTTTTGGGTGAGCTTACTGACAAGCTCTGGAGCATTCTCAATAAGTGTACGCCCTTGAGTCACCAGCGGCGTCGCGATCATGCTTGTGATCACAAGCAATACAATGAGCGTGAGAAAGATGGTGATGATGGAGGCTCCTACGCGGCGCACCCCACGACGCATCAAAAGTCGGACAAGCGGTTCAAGTGCGACAGCCAAAATAACCGCGACCACGATCTGCAAGATCAGCGAGTGGAGCGCATATATCAGATACACAGCCGCCGTGGCTGCAAGTACGATTCCGTAAATGATGAGCGTTCTTTTGGCGACGTTTTTTGGGCTCGTAGCCAATTCCTGTGGATCGAGTGTATCCATATGTCGGTTCATTTTACATTGATAATACCTCCCCTAGGTGTACGCTACACAGGGCAATAATGCAATATACTCGCTAGATTCTAGGGTTATTTTAGCTTTTTTACGGGCGTCGCCTTCACCGGCTCTCGGAATTTCGCAGGTGAGAGCTGCTTGTTTTTTGTGTAGTAGAACCAGTGACGACCTGTCGCATCACCGAAGACGACCCCCGTCGGTCGGAAGGCGACCACATCGAAGGTCTTCAAATCTGGCCGTTCTTTCTCAGGAAGATAGGCGAATAGCCGGATGACATCCGTATCGCTTCCATCCTTCGGATCGAGAATATGGAGCTCGGTGGGAATCTTCCATTTCTTTTCATGCGTGCCTTCACGCCGAGCTAATGTCAGTTTCGAAATCGAGTCTCTGATCAGAAGATCAAACGTAAAGCGGAAGGTGAGAGCCTTCTTTTTTAGGTCTACGATTTCGATCGCTGATCCGCGTGAACCGCTCAGCGTCACTGCATCACCCGCCGCCTTTGCCTCTTTCACCGTTTGCCATGCAGCGGGCTGGGTCGGCTTTTCTATTTTGATCGGCGTGAGAACCTTATCCCAATGGACCGCTTGTGCTTTCTTGAACTGCGCGAGCGCTGTCTGCTCTGCCTTCTTTGAGAAGAGTCCAAGCGCCGAGATCACGGGTCGCTCCGAATCCCCTCCCGTTACCCCCATTCCTACCAAGAGCTGACCTTTCGCGACCAAGGTGCTCGAACCACCACCGTCATACATCATGGCGTACGCAATATCAGGATATTTCTCTTTCAGGAATGTTCCAAGCGAAGCTCCTCCACGACCGAAAGCTGGATAGGATTTTCCTGCGACAACGATAAAGTAGACTGTTTTGCGATCGGCTGAAATTCCAACGGCTGTACGCGCATTCTTTCCGACGCGTCGCTCCCACTGCGTATATTCATCAAAGCCTTCCTTTGTGCTTTCCGTCAGAATCTCCCCTTTGGAGAGAAATAGCGGACCAGCACCTAGCATCTGTTCTGGCGTACAATTTATTGCAGCAAGTTGTTTTTTCACGTAATTACCGATGTAGAATTTTCCATCTTTACACACGATAAATGTACTTCGATCCGTGCGTTCCAAGATCATTTTCCCATCCACCATCGCGACATCCTCAAACGCGCCCCATGGCCATTCCACATTAAAGTACGAGCCATTGATCGCAGCAATCGCCCCTGACTCTTTCACTAAATTTGAAACTGACTGATAGACATATTCATCACGCAACTTCTCTTTAACCGGATCTTTCGCAGGATTAAAAGAACGACGAGGAATGATCGGCTTCACAATGGTATCCCCTCCCATCTTCATCTGGATGACGTAGATATCTGTATCCAAATCGCGCCAGTGATTGAGTTGAGCGTCTTTGCTCAAGGTGAGTTTTTCGTTCGTTTCCTTGTCGACTCCGCCCTGCTTTTCCCAACCGGCAAAGCGCCAAACAGATAAAGCTGCATCCTCTCGCAAGAGAGGCGCGGCTGGGAGTAGCTTATTCGAACTTCGGAAGAGGAGCTTCAGTCGATCAGCGGCGATCATCGCGCCCTGACGGTTCGCGGGAATCGTTAGAAGGTCTGCTGGATCAACAAATCCCGCAGGGCGTACTTGAAGCGTTTGAAACGCGAATGACTGACGACGAAGGGCGAATAGCTGCTGCATCGCTTCATCTCGTCGAATTTTGTCTGGTTTTTCCGTCAGGACGGGAACCCCGGCTCCGGACAAGCAAGCGCGGATATTATCCGCCGTCCAGTAGGCGTTCGCCGTCTTCCCAAATTCTGGACAGGCGTCACTCGTACGGAGGAACATCAACATGTACAGCCACTGATCTGGCGTAATCGTCACTCCGTAGCCAAAAGTCGTTTGAGTTTGAGGGAACATCCAACCGCGATTTAACACATCCGCAATCGCGTCCTTTTCAAAGGTCGTACTTTTCACATCCGTAAACACTTGCGCTTGAGCGGTCAACGGCAAGACAACGACCACTGCCGCTAGCGTAGAAAGGAGCCAGTTCGTGAAGGTTCTCATGGATTCTTAGTATAGCATCTGATACAGTTTTGCCATGCCCCCTCTCCTCTTCGTCGCCTTTTACGGCTCTGTGGTCGCCGTTGATCAAAAAACCGGAACGAATGTCTGGGAAACAGCCACGCATGGTGGCCGCACACAACTAACCGCACACAAAGAACGTGTTTACGTCGCCTCAGAAAGAAGCGGCCTTCTTGTCTTGAACGCCAAAGATGGAACGATTATCCAAAAAACTGCTCTCTCTGGTCGAGGCCAAGCTCCAACGATCCTGATCGACGAAGAAACCGTCTACGTAACCTCCGGCGGTGAACTCCAAGCGTTTGATTTGGATGGAAAACTTCTCTGGACGAATGCCTTTAAAGGAAAAGGAAATGGAACAATGGCGATCGCAACCCAAAATAAAGACCGCCAGGGGGATGAGTATTAACCTAAACTACTACCAAACACCAAGCTAATCACCGAAAGGATAATAAGCGAACTAATCCCGGCGAGAGCAAAGAGAATTGAAGTACCCCAGAGCTGCGGAAATCGTTCAACTCGAGCTCGATTCGGGTTTGAAGATGAATACACAACTGGCCAAACGGTGGTCAGCGCCCAATTCTCTCTCCCTAGGACTGTCGAAACGCGAAATCGATAGTCTTTTCCATCCTGAGCTTTAAAGCCAACGATCGGCGTATCTCCTTCGTTGCTTACATCAATATCTACCACCGTTCCTTGAACACGCACTCCTGTTCGCTGGAGTTGAATCGTACGAAGCGCTTCGATCACCGCATAGATCAAAACAACTGCGGAAAGCAGAGGCAGACGGGAAAGAAGCTGTGCACTTGTCATAGTCAAACCTTACTCGTCTTTGAAAAATCCTCCAACTTGAAGATTCCACAGCTTCTGATAGACCCCCTTCTGCGCAACCAGTTCGGCGTGTGTACCAGCATCTACCACTCTCCCCTCATCCATAATGACAATGCGATCCATCGACATAATGGTCGATAAACGGTGAGCGATCACGATGGTGGTTTTTTCACGCATCAGCGTCCGGAGTGCATCCTGAATCAATCCCTCTGACTCCGAGTCAAGACTTGAAGTTGCTTCATCAAGGATCAGAATCCGAGCATCTTTCAGAATGGCGCGAGCGATCGCGACACGCTGGCGCTCGCCCCCAGAAAGCTTCACCCCGCGCTCACCTACCTGCGTTTGATATTTCTCTGGAAGTTTCTCGATAAACTCATGGCAATGTGCGAGTTTTGCCGCCTTGATCACCTCTTTTTCGGTTGCCCCTGGGCGACCATAGCGAATATTTTCCATCAGCGAACGATGAAACAGAACCGGTTCTTGTGGCACAAGCGCAATACTTGCACGCAAAGAATCTTGCGTTGCTCGCTTGATATCCTGTCCATCAATGACTATTTTTCCGTCTGTTACATCGTAAAAACGATAGAGCAATTTTACAATCGTCGACTTCCCCGCTCCTGACGTTCCAACAAGCGCTACCTTCTCACCAGGGCTGATAGTGAGATTGAAGTCGCGTAAAACCTTCCCCGCTCCATACGAAAACTTCACATGATCAAACGCGACCTCTCCGGCTGTGACGCGCAATACTTTAGCGCCCTGCATATCCTTAATCCCATGCGGTTCGTCTAAGATCTGAACCATTTCAGTCGCATCTGAGAACGAGGCGTAATACGACCGGATCATGCGGGAAAAATCAAGCACCCGCGTATACAGGATCGCGAAGTAGCTTTGAAATAACACCACATCTCCTCCGCTGATCTTTCCCTCGCTCCAATAACGAATGCCGATCCAGAGGACGGCTGCCTGCAATCCAATTAGGATGAGCGCCTGAGCAGCGTAGTTTTGGACGTGTGTCTTCCAGGCCCGAAAACGCATGTCACGCAGCAAATTCGATTCATCCCGAAACTCTCTTTCTTCGCGCCTCGTCGCCGCAAAGAGCTTGATCGTCAGCACGTTTGAAATCGCGTCTGACAAAAATCCGGTTACATGTGAGTCCTGCTCTGCGCGCTGGATATCGTACTTCACCTTCCAGCGTGAATAGAAGTAGTTATAGACCATCATCACGACCAACCAGACGAATACAATCACACCAATCAACGTACTTCGATAGAACAGAACAATCAAAATCCCAATAAACGACACGATAATGGGGAGCAATTGCTCGATCGTGACGTTCATGATGTCTTGATACGCACGTGAGATCTTCGAGACCTTACGTACCAGCGAGCCACTAAAATTGTTTTGGAAGAACTGATAGGAATGGCCTATGAGATATCCAAAACTATGTTGCTCAAGATCTGCCATCATGCGCGGCTGGATGTACATGTAAATCACCCAGGCGCCACGATGCACAACCCAGACGGCCAGACTCGCCCCTGTAAACAGAAGAAGCGTGTGCTTCAGATCTCCCAATGCCGCCACCCCGGGAGCAGATGTAGCGAGCGTATCGAAGAGCAACTTCGCGATGTAAGGCAAAATAACATTTTGAACACTCTCCCCGATCAAGGTACCAAGAATCACCAAGATCAAAAACACTCGATATCTTCCCCAGTGCTGAGAAAAGACACGCAAAACAGGCATCACCGAAAAGGTTCGGAGGGAAGGAGCGGACATGACCGACAGTATAGCAAATGAACCAAAGTGAGCCTGTGCCTCGTACAAGGAATATGCTTCTACGGCCTCTTTTGACCTGGTCTGCTGCTGGCCTGGCCATCTGTGCCGTTTTCGGTCTCATATTTGGAGCCGTTTCACGCCTCTCTCCCGTATCGTCGAGCCAGGAAGAGTTCGAAACGCTTGGCGGAGGCATCAATCTAAGTGATCTCCTCCCCCACCTCTACGAACCACCTGTCCAGACGTGGGTGCGCCCACCCGGCCCCTTACGCGTCGGCCTGCAGGCGGGCCACTGGAAAAACGGAGAGCTTCCCGACGAACTCAGTAACTTACGCGAACGAGGCGGCGGAACACGCGGGGGCGGCAAATACGAATGGGAAACAAATCTCGAGATCGCACAGACGGCGAAGACCCTCATCGAGAAAGAACAAATCATCGTCGATATTCTGCCCGCGACGATTCCCCCTGATTATTGGGCGGATATCTTTATCTCGATTCACGCGGACGGGAGCACCGACACAAGTGTCTCTGGTTTCAAGGTTGCCGCCCCTTGGAGAGACCGCACCGGACGAGGAGCGGCCTTTGCAGCCCTCCTGGAAGCAACCTACGCCTCAACCACCAACCTTCGGATCGATCCAAACGTTACGGCGAACATGCGCGGCTACTACGCCTTCAATTGGAGGAAATACGAACACTCCATCCACCCAATGACCACCGCCGTCATTCTAGAAACCGGTTTTCTCACCAACCCATCTGATCAGCGGTTATTGATTCGAAACCAGGGCGTTGCCGCAAAAGCGATCGCCGAAGCCGTCTTCGCCTATTTGAATGTATAGTCGTTTTGTAAAAAGAAGTGGTAGGCTAGAAGAACTCCCCTATGCCTACTCTAAAAACGTTTGATGATACAACCAAAATCGGCGCTTCGTGGCTTTCAAAGGCCGAGAAAGCATTCATCTACTGGGCAACCCCAAAAGTCCCCTCCTGGATTCGTTCGACCCATCTCGTTCTCGTCTCGCTCCCCATTAGCTTAGGAATTATCTTCTTTAGCTATCTCGCCCACTACCAAACGAATTGGCTCTGGGCAGTCAGCCTCTTAATTGTCGCTCAATGGGCGACTGATTCCCTCGATGGAGCGGTCGGACGATATCGAAATGAGGGGCTCGTAAAATGGGGTTACTACATGGACCATTTATTTGATTATTTCTTCTTGTGCGCCATCTTGATTGGGTATTCCCTTCTCACAACCCATCAATATCCCGTTCTTCAGTTCTTTGTGCTCGCGCTGTGTGGTGGCTTCATGGTGAATTCCTTTCTCGTCTTCGGCGCCACGCGCGAGTTTCGTCTGGTTCATTTGGGCTTCGGACCAACAGAAATGCGTCTACTCTTTATTTTGATCAATACCCTGATTATCATCTTCGGCAAAACCTATATTGCCCCCGCGCTGCCGTTCGCACTTGGCTTTTGTTTCCTTGGATTATGCGTGGTTATCTACCGCACCCAAAAGGATCTCTGGGTACGAGATATGGACGATAAACGCAAGAAAGAACTCGAAAACAGCTGATTTCAAGCCAAAAAAGAGCTTGAACGTTGACAAATGTAATAAATTATGCTAGTATTGTATTAAGTTATTAATATCTAAGATCGTGCCTGGGTAGGAAATAGGGATTTTGAACTCCTCCAAAAGAAACAAAATAGGGCCAGAAATGGCCCTATTTTGTTTCTTTATCCTCATCCATCCCTTTCCCCTCGTTTACACCCAGAGGATAGGGATTTGGTGGTCAGGACACCAAGAGTTTACGCCTGACGAGAGAAAGAGGACCCATCTCTCACGTGTGATTCATGCCGCGAGCTTGAGGCTCATCCCCTGATCGTCCGCGAGTCGGCGGAAGGTCGGAGAGATGGCGTACAGCTCTTCGAACGAATCTGCGATCGCTTCGATCTGCGGCTCCCCTTCTTCGAGGCCCGGAGCCGGACGCAGGACGACGAACTTGGTGCACATGGAGCGCACCGTGCTCAGTCGGTGAGCGATCACGAGCGCGCCGGTATTCCCCTGAAGCGCTCTTTCGAGCTCGCGTTGCACAGCCCGTTCGGTCGTTGAATCGAGAGCGCTCGTTGCCTCATCGATCAAGAAGAACTGGGGCTGCTTGACGAGCGCTGCGGCGACCATGACCCGCTGTGCTTCGCCACCCGAGAGCTCGATCCCGCCGTTGCCGAGCTTGGTCTCGAGACGCTCTTCCATCCGGTCCGCGATCTCGAGGCGCTCGAGCAGCTCCCAGAGGAACTCGTCCGTGACGTGCTCGCGCTGTTTCGGCGTGAGACCGTAGACGAGCGCATCGCGAACCGTTCCTTCGAAGATGGTTGCCTTCTGCGGGATCAGGCCGATCGACCCGAGCCAGGACGCGAGGTCCAGATCTCGGAGATCGACTCCGTTCACACGAATGCGACCCGTGTGCGGATCAAAGCTCCGCAAGATGAGGTTGAAGATGCTTGACTTGCCCGCCCCGCTCGGCCCGATGAGCGCGACGCGCTCGCCCGGCTTTACCTCGAGACGAAAGTCCTGAAGCACTCGCCGCGGTGGGCGAAGCGTTTGCTTCGGGCGATGATCGCTCTGCTCGTAAGCGAAGCACACATCGTCGAAGCTGAGCGT
>CAZRJW010000001.1:69928-71997 GCA_964600845.1 uncultured Gammaproteobacteria bacterium
TCGGGCGATGATCGCTCTGCTCGTAAGCGAAGCACACATCGTCGAAGCTGAGCGTGATGCCGGCGGAGGCGTCGACGGGCGGCGCGTTCGGCTTGATCACGATATCCGGCTCGATCTCCAGTGCCTTTTGCAGCGACTGGAGAGAGGGTGCATTCCAGCCCAGTCGATGCTCGATCGAGCCGATCTGCCAGAGGTTGTCGAGGATGTTACGCATCCAGAGAAAGAGCGGGAAGAGCGTCACGTTGCTCGCCGTCCGCCACGCCATCCAGGTACTCAGCCCGATAACGACGAGGAAGATGATCAAGCACGTCAGACCACGAAACGAGGCGTGCATCAGGTAACGGAACCAGAAGGCCCGATCCCCCTTCAGCAGCTCATACCACTTGGTCGTGAGATACGTGTTCTCTTCGCCCTCCTTTCCGAAGGCTTTCACCCGAGCGACACCTTCGCAGCGACCGGCGCGATGGCGTATCCACGTCCGAAATTCCTTATCGGACGGCGCGCAGACAAGGGCGACCTGATGGTTCAGGTAGAGCGCCCAGCGGATGTAGATCACGGCGATCAAGCTCACGGCGATCCCCGCCCAGATGTTCAAGAACCAAATGCCGACGTAGGAGGTCAGCATCAGCCAGAACACTTGAGAACCTTCCACGCACAGCAGATTCATCATCTCCTGTGCGCGCGCACGACCGCGCTCGAGCGCAGCGGGCGACAGGAGCTCACTCTCGCGCAGGTGTTGACCACCTGACTTGGTGAGAAAGCGCTCGGTGACCGCGAGGTCGATCGAGCCCATATTCTCCCCATAGATGATCTCCCGAAGCCGCAGTTCGAAGAACTGGAAGATCCAGTTGAAAAAGAGGACGACTGCGATCGCGATGAACGCGAACTTCGTCCCCTGCTCGTTTCGCTGACTGAGCGCCCAGACCAGCCTGCCAAGCAGGTACGGCACGAACAGCAGCGCGATATTGCGGAAGAGAACGATGACGGCGAGCCCTTTAGCCGCCCATCGGCCCAGATCGCTCATCAGCTCTCTCCAGATCCAGGTGTAGGTCTGGAGACTCTTCCACAGGCTCTGACGATAGTCCTTCGGGTCCGATGATTCTTCAGGCGCAGCGCTCATGCTTTTACACTTTCTGTGAAGGCTGGAGGACCAGCCGGGGTGAAGGGACGAAAACGAAAAACATCTCTTGCTACCTGAGCAAGAGATGTTTCACGCGATCGACGAATGCGTTTATTCGTTATCGCAGGAAGCGTTCTTGCCCAAGATCTTGGGAATAATCCAATCCAATACGCGCACTCTGACCACACTGAACCATAGACAAACCCGCACCGCGGAGATACGTGGGCTTCGTCCAGATAAAGTGAGTCATGAATTTCATAGGGGTGGAATTGGGTCTACAAGAAACCTTATAGAACTTCTAACACTAACAATATTAAAATAGTCTGTCAAACATCCTTCTTCCTCCACAAGCGGACAATTAGATAGATACAGATCAAAAATCCGCTATATAAAGCGGTGAATCCCCAGGTTCGGGGGTGACTTAGTGGATCCGTGAGACGAACAACTAAATCCTGAATCAACATTCCTGGGCGATGAAATAAATCCCACGAATTCCACCGGAGAAAGCGCCCGAGATAGACCCCAAAGCCTGCAAGCACGAGTGAGAAAAGCGATAAGGCCGTCGTAACGGATGGACGAAAATGCTGGCGCCAAACATCTTCCATCTGAAATAATGAGACAAAACCTAGAAATAAACCACTCAACGTAAATGTCAGAATCATAACCACATCAAACCCAAGCGGTACAAGCGTCCACTCGCTCAAACGCGCCAAATGCCCCAAATCGGTCAGGATATAGGGGGAATTTGGAAAGAAGAGCAGCCATAAAAACGCAGGAATCCACACAAGTTTCCAGGCAGAAATGGGTTTCTGCGTGTGAGAAACAAGCCAGGCGCAGATCACAGGGATCCAAGCCAAAAACAAGTTCCAGGTCAAAAAGGCATACGTTGAACGTCCCGTCATCAAGATACGAGCCACGAGTAGGAGGAGCGAAAAGCCTGTTGCTAACA
>CAZRJW010000001.1:72097-80513 GCA_964600845.1 uncultured Gammaproteobacteria bacterium
CCCGTCATCAAGATACGAGCCACGAGTAGGAGGAGCGAAAAGCCTGTTGCTAACAGAAGCGAAGCTCCAATGCGTCGATCGATCGGTCGGAGGGAAGCAAGACGCATATCCGCTGCTTACAACTTACGTACCTCAACCAAGTTCACGTTCCCCGACTCTCCTAACGGTTCACCGGCGACGATCACAATTTCATCTCCCGACTTCAGCACTCCTTGTTTCAAAATCATGGCAAAGGAACGATCGATCAGATCACGCATACGACGACAGGAAGGGATATACAGCGGCACCACACCACGCGAGAGCGCTAACTGACGCACCACGCGCTCAATCGAAGAGGCGACATAAATGGTTACTTCTGGACGTTCACGTGAAACGAGCCGCGCTGCTCTTCCGGACAAGCTTGAAACCAGAATCGCCTTGGCATTTCGAGCGCGTGCCAGAAGAACGGAGATGTTCGTCATCGCCTCCTGTGTGGAAGCGGTCACATGGAGATGCGCATCTGTGTCGGCAGAAAATGCGTGTTCCACCTCTAAAATAGCTGCGGACATTGTCTGTACCGCTTCAATCGGGAACGCACCGGTCGCGGTCTCACCAGACAACATCGTCGCGTCCGTCGAGTCGATGACCGCATTCGCGATGTCCGAAACCTCGGCGCGCGTAGCTCGGGGATTACGGATCATGGAGTCAAGCATCTGAGTTGCAACAATCACCGGCTTCCCTGCTTCCAAACACGCTTGAATCAACTGCTTCTGAACAATCGGTACCTTGGACGCCGCAATTTCGATTCCGAGGTCGCCGCGCGCAACCATAATGCCATCGGCTTCTGCCACAATCTCATCCATCGCTTCAACCGCTTCGGGCTTCTCGACCTTCGCGATGATCTTTAAAGGCGCCTCGACTTCAACTCCCAGCTCTTTTTCATAACGCTGAATCAAACGACGTAGTTCGCGCAGATCCTCTGCCGAGCGGACAAAAGAGAGAGCCACCCAATCCACTCCCTGCTCAATCCCAAAGCGCAAATCCGCCTTGTCCTTGTCGCTGATGGCGGAGATGGTGGTCTTTGTTTCAGGGAGGTTCAGCCCTTTGTGTGACGTCAACAGACCTCCTTGCGTGATACGACACACCACATCTTCGCCACGGACCTTGAGAACCTCGACCGACAGCAGCCCGTCATCCAAAAGGATCTGCTGTCCAACGCGGACATCTTTATGCAAAAGCGGGTAAGTTACCGGAAGCTTCGTGGGAATTTTGGCTTTTCCAGTTGTAAAAATAATTTCCTCCCCCGTTTTGAGGGTGACACCCTCTTTCGGAAGATCGCCAACACGGATCTTTGGCCCCTGAAGGTCCTGCAAAATCGCAATCGGCTTCCCCAGCGTTTTGGAGACTTTACGGATCAAGCGGATCCACTCAGCAAAGGCATCGTAGGTCCCATGCGAAAAGTTCAAACGGCACACATCCATCCCCGCTTCCACCAGCTGGGTCAGACGTTCATAGCTACAGCTGGAGGGTCCGATCGTACAAACAATCTTCGTGTGCTTCAGGATCATAGAAAAAGTTATTTTCGTTCTTCGAGAGTAAGACGTAGCGTCTGTTCTTTTCCATCGCGTGAAATCTTCAGCTCAATAACATCACCTGGTGCAAAACGCGTAACCACTGAGGATAACGAACGATGTTCATCCAACTTCTGACCATTTACCTCTAAAATCACATCCTTTTCTTTCAGTCCCGCCTTCTCTGCCGGCGAGTCTGGCAAAATCGCCACGTCCGCTGGCGTGCGCCCCGGCTGAATCCAGACCCCATACGGTTGTGGGAGCTGCTCACGCTTCGCAAGCTCGCTATCAATCTGGACATAACGAACCCCAATCCAAGGACGAACAATCTTGCCCGTTCGTTTCACACTTTCCACTGCTTGCTTCGCGACATTAATCGGTAAAGCGAAACCTAAGGACTGTGCGTTCTCAGAAATAGCCGTGTTTACGCCGATCACTTTTCCTTGAAGATCGATCAGTGGACCGCCAGAATTCCCCGGGTTGATCGCGGCGTCGGTTTGGATGGCGCCCTCAATCACTTCTGTCGCTGTTCGAGTTCCAGCGACCAACCGTCGATCCACACCGGACACAATTCCTTTTGTTACGGTATTTTGAAATTCAGACAAGGCGTTTCCAATCGCGATGACTGTCTGTCCGATTTCAATCTTGTCACTATCCCCTAACGCGATGAACGGAAAATCCGCCCCCTCGATCTTGATGATCGCGAGATCAAGACTTGGATCAACTGCTAAGACTTTTCCAGGCAACTCACGGCCATCCTGAAGCACGACGGTATACTCTGCCGCTTCATCGTCCACAACGTGCTTATTCGTCACGATATAGCCGTCTGCGGCGACCAAGAAGCCAGAACCGCCACCGACGCGCAAACGCTGCTTTGGAGCCTCAGGCACGGTCGAGGAGGCGCGTGGAGCCTGCGGAGCAAAGAAGAACCGATCGTTAAACAAGTCTGTAAAAAAATCATCCGGGGATCGTGTCGAGAGCTCCTTCGTAATTACAATCGATACAACGGCCGGAGAAGCCTGACGTACAACATCAATTGTTTGTAGCTCTTCCTTGCGAAGCTCTGAGAGCGTACTCGTCGTATTTCCGAGCAACGTACCCAACATCGAGGGAGGCGTGTTAGGCGAAGCTTGTGTGTATTGATTGTAACGAGTGATCGCCGCTCCACCGAGGGCACCCGCTCCAAGAGAAGCGAGCAAATAGGCGGCAAGCCAACGAGGTGCAGACATAGGCTCTCAGTGTATCACGACTTGGACTTGGGTTTCTTCTCAGTTCGTTGGCGTTCTTTTTCCAACCGAATAAGATCAGAGAGTTCGTCGCGAAAGGTTTTTACATCCTCAAATGAACGATAGACCGAAGCAAATCGGATATAGGCGACTTTATCAAAGGTTTTCAGTCGTTCCATCACGATCTCTCCGACATCTGCGCTCGTGATTTCAGAGGATTTTCGACGCTGGATGTCGCGCTCGATCGATTGAACCAGCGAGCGGAATTCCGCGTCAATATGCTGTCGTTTTTCAAGCGCACGACGCAACCCACGCTCAAGCTTCTCGCGAGAATACGCTTCTCGATGCCCATCACGCTTCACAACCGTAATATCAAGCAATTCAATCTCTTCTAAGGTTGAAAATCGATATTCACAGGTTCCGCATTCGCGTCGACGACGAATAGACGTTCCATCAAGCGATAGACGCGAATCAACCACTTTCGTATCCGTATGGCTACAGACCGGGCAGTGCATAAAAGAACGAGGGCGCGAAAGACGCCCGCATTACATGAGCTTCTTCCGAATGAAGGCTGGGATATCTAAATCTTCTTCGTCTGCAGGTGGCTGTGGCTGCTGAGTCGCCTGTCTGCTTGGAGGAGGCGACGTCATTGGACGCTGTTGCTGACCCGGAGCAGCATAAGAAGGCGGAGAAACATGTGGCTGACGGACAGCGGGCGCAGGCGCCATTGGCTTACGCCAAGCTTCCTGAGGAGGCTCTTCTGTATAGTCTTGCTGTGGCTCCGCTGGCTGCTGAGGCGCTGGTTGCGCCTGGTAGTTCACGCCTGGATAGTTACTCGGGTAGCTTGGCGCTTGCTGTGGCTGGGCGGCGGGCTGCTGGTAGACCGATTGCTGTGGTGGTTGTTGTGGTTGAACAGGTGGCGGCGTTACTACTCCGGTTGAACGTGGATTTGTCTGGAACGAATATTTTTCAAGCGGCTCTGGAGGAGGCGTGTTCGCGACAGTCCCTGTCCGAGGCTGAATCGTGCCCGAAGTAAGAACCGTCTTCGCCTTCATCGTACCAGGACGTGCTGTTTCAAAACCCGTAGCGACAACCGTCACCTTCACCTCATCCTTCATTGATTCATCGATGATGGCACCGAAGATGACCTTTGCCTGTGGGTCAGCCGACTGAGTGATAACCTTGGCTGCTTCCGACACTTCATACATTCCAAGGTTCGAACCACCCGTGATCGTGAAGAGAATTCCCTTTGCCCCATCAATCGAAACCTCGAGCAAAGGAGAAGCGACAGCAGCTTTGGCGGCATCAGCGGCGCGGTTATCGCCATGACCACGTCCAATACCCATGAGGGCAGAACCGCGGTTCAACATGACTGACCGGACATCGGCGAAGTCGACGTTGATCAGACCTGGGACGGTGATCAACTCAGAGATCCCTTGTACGCCTTGGCGCAAGACATCATCCACAATTTCGAAGGCTTCGACGAGCGACGTCTTGCGATCGATAATCTGCAAAATACGATCGTTTGGGATCGCAACGATGGTATCGACCTGGTTCGCCAACTTTTCATAGGCTCCATCCGCAATCATGCGACGCTGCGCCCCTTCAAACCCGAAGGGACGTGTCACAACAGCGACCGTCAAAATACCCAATTCTTTGGCAACGCTTGCAATAAATGGCGACGCGCCAGAACCTGTTCCTCCGCCCAAACCACACGTAATAAAGACCATGTCCGCCCCTTTTAACATTTCCCGAATTTCGTTTTGACTCTCTTCAGCCGCGTGCAGACCGACTTCTGGATCTGCGCCTGCGCCCAACCCACGCGTCATCGTTTTTCCGATGTGGAGTTTTTGGGACGCTTGTGAAAATTGTAGCGCCTGTATATCCGTATTCATCGCGATAAACTCAACGCCGCGAATTTTCGAAGCGATCATGCGATTGACCGATGATCCACCGGATCCACCAACACCAATCACCTTGATGGTGGCAAGCGCTTCGATTTCGGGTTTGATTTCGGCCATAGCAATGTCTACAAGGATTGTTCAAAAATGGCTCAATAAAGAGAAGATTCGTTGTTCTTTGCTACCATACTCACCCGACTCTCGAGGGTCAAGGGAAAAATCCTCCTTACGGTAAGAAGGATTTAAAAATACGCTTCAATGGCTCACTCAACTTCTTGAAGGCTTCCCCTCCCTTTGCCGCGTAACTAGAGCCGTTTTTCGTTGCGACGCCCGCATCTTCGCGTTCTGCGTTATAGCCCCACAGAACCAAGCCAATGGCTGTGGAAAACGCTGGGTCTTGAACGACTTCGGTAAGCGGCGTGACGACGGTTGTCGGAATGCCGATCGCAACCGGCAGGCGCAAGACCTGACGAGCGATCTCCGTCATCCCCCCGAGCTTCACCCCACCACCCGTTAAGATCGCGCCCGCAGGTAACATCCCGCTGCGCTCAATCTTTTTGAGCTCTTTCTCGACTTTTTCAAATATTTCTTCGGCGCGCGCTTGGGCGATGTCCGACACGAAGCGTCGAGAGACGATTTCGGTATGATCTCCGCCCAACTCACGCAAATCAATCTCTTCGTAGCGGTTAGCAGAATCGGCATGCGCGCTCGCGAAGTGACGCTTGATATGCTCAGCGAGTTCAAGCGAGGTTCGGAGCCCAATCGCAAGATCAGACGTGATGTGATCGGCTCCAATCGGGAAAATGGCTGCGTGCAGAAGATCACCCTCTTCAAACACAGCTACGCTTGTAGTCCCCGCACCCACGTTAATCACGACGGTTCCAACATCACGCTGACGAGCCGTCGTAACCGCTTCCGCGGAGGCGAGCGGCGCGAAGACCAATTCACGGACTTCCAAACCGGTACGGAAAGCCGCCTTCGTGATATTCCGAACGTGTGACGAAAAGCCCTGAATAATGTGCGCTTCTGCTTCCAAACGAATCCCCTGCATCCCAACCGGATCCTTAATCCCCGTTTGGCCATCGACACTAAACGTCTTCGGCAGGATGTGGATGATTTCCTGGTTCGCTGGATTCACGACGGAGCGTGCGGCTTCAAGAGCGCGATGCACGTCCTCCTCGCGAATCTCTCCTTCAGGGCGCGAAACACCAATCACGCCTTTCGCAGCTTGAATCGTGAGATGGACACCTCCAATCGACAAATAGACTTCAGAGATCGGCAATCCGATTTGGCGCTCGATCTGTTCGAGCGACGCCGAAATGGAACTGACGACATCTTCAAGTGAGTTTACGGAACCCTTCGAGATGCCCTGCGACGGAACTTCAACTGCACCAATCACACTCAAGACTTCCCGCTTTTCGGAACCAATCGAGACCTGGCCGACCGCAAGACGGATAGCCGAACTCCCAAGATCGACGCCAACGATCAGGTGATCTTTCATACGCGCGCGAGAAAAGAGGTCATGTGAGGCCAGAAGATACAGATCCCAACAATCACCGCCGACACCGAGGCAATCAACACCGCACCAGCCATCACATCCTTCACCTCACCAGCGTACTCGTTCAGCCGAGGTTTTAACAGGTCCAACAGGCGTTCGATCGCGCTGTTGAGCAATTCTAACACTAGGACGGATGCAGACACAACGAGAATAATCAAGCGCTGGTCCCATGAAAGAGGCAAGATCATGGCGAGCGTATTCGCGCACAGACCCGCAATACACTGAATACGAAAATTTTGCTCTGTTCGATAGACAGACAGGACGCCATGCGTTGCGTGTTTGACGCTGCGAAAAAAACGAAACAGGCTAGACATATTCTGCAGAGATCAATGCCCCGACTAAGCGCTCCTGGATACCAAACATCTTCAGCTCATCTTCTTCCGTTGCATGGTCATAGCCCGCCAAGTGCAGTACCCCATGAATTAGCAGGCGTACGAGCTCTTCTCGAAGCGGAAGACTCCGACGCTTCGCCTCACCTTTGGCATACGCAGGACAAATAATCACATCTCCCCAAGAGGAAGATTGAACTTGAAGAGCCTTAGGTAAGGCGGCCTCACGACTCGAGAAGGAGAGGACGTCCGTCGGACGATCTTTCTTGCGGTATTGCTTATTCAACGCCTGCATACGAGCCGGCGTAACGAATGACAAGGAAATTTCAAGCGGCTTTTTGATACGCAAGACCTGCGCTAACGCGAGAGCGGCAGACGCGAGATCCTTTTCGTGAAGTTCCGGAGGAAGCCTTGTAGCAAGAAAGCGGATCATGACTCAGAAGGGGTGCTGGGGGCAGGAGGGGTGGATGAAGAAGACGTCGGAGGAATGGAAGCGGTGGTGGTTGACGCATCTGCATTAGGCGCGTCTGTCACCGGAGCGGTAGATGTTGCCGCGACAGGCGCAGCAGGGGCTTCAGGCGCGGGAACAGGAGCTGTCACAGGCGTTGAGCTCGCAGGAGCGAGGAGAGAACCTGGGCCCGAGTTTGCGGGAGTCAGCGTCGTTGGGAGAATAGCCGCTCCATTCAAGCTCAACGAGTTTAGCATCATTTCAAGAGTTGTGCGGAAGTTCAGGAATGGCTGGGATTGCAGGTCGTAGGTGATGTGGAAAACGGCATTGCCCCAGGCAAGCCAAGCCTGCATGCGATCAGCGGAATAGACACCGCGCAAACCTCCCTTCGTCGTGAATTCCCCCAAGGATTCGACGGGCTGATTTACACGTGCCGCGACCCAGGGACCGAGCTCTTGTGTGGAGGGATTTGATTCGACCGACACGGCGAAGCGCTCGCCTCGTCCACTCTGAAGCGTGAGACGACTTGTATCCGTTTCGTCCGGAGTCGATGTCCAGGTAGCCGGAACATACATCACCCATCCACTTGGGGAACTTTGTGAACGTACCAAGCCGGACTCAAGCAACTTCCCTGGTGCGGTCGCGGCAGGATTATACAAATGGAAGACTTCGTTTCCATCAAGGAAACGGTCGCCATCTGTGTCTGGCTTTTGTGGATTCGTCCCGTACTGCGCCTCCTCAGCATCCGTCAAACCGTCCGAATCCGTATCGAGACCCCCCGGAGGGAAGGTTGGCTTTGGCGCTTCTGGAGCAGGGAGCGCGGGCGTTGTCGCCGGCGCTTCATTCGATGGAGCAGAATCCCCGCTTACACCCGTTGCTACGACGCGATAGGTATAGCTCGCGCTCGGCTGAACCGTTACATCAATAAAGGCGGTGCTATTAGCAGGTAAGGTAGTAATTCTTGAAAAGGTCCCTTCTCCCGCACCTTCCTTGCGTTCGATGTGATATCCCTGCTCGTTTGGCGCCGCATCGGTCCACGCGAGTGAGACCGCTCCTTGACCCCCAAGCGCCGACAAGCCGCTCGGCGCTGTTGGTAGAGGTTCTGGAGCAACGACTGTCGCCACAACAGGGGCTTGCTTTCGGAACAGACTATCGCGATTAAAATACACGAATCCGAGAATACTCAAGATGATCACGCCTGCCACAATCCCGATCATCAGCCACGGAGCACGCTGCGCTTCCGGCGGTCGAATAATACTCGCCGGCTTTGCAACCGGTGGGGGTGGCGGCGGAATACGAGACGCCTCGTCCCGCTCCGCAGACGTGAGCGCCTTCAATTTCAACGCAACACCATAAAACTGCTCCGGGATCGTAATGATCTCGGGCAGTTTTCGGGCGGGGTTA
>CAZRJW010000002.1:0-74047 GCA_964600845.1 uncultured Gammaproteobacteria bacterium
AGGGCAGTGTCCCAAAAAAAATAAATCCCCGCGCCTGAGTGGAGCGGGGATTTATATTTTAGGCTTTCTTTGATTCGCTTTGTTTGAACACCACTTTGTCTTTCACAACGTCGATGGTGATGTTGTTTCCTTCCTCCACCTTATGTTCAAGGAGCTGCATCGCGAGCTCATCAAGAACGAGCTCTTGAATGGCGCGCTTTAAGGGACGAGCCCCATAGGCTGGATCATGGCCCTTCTCAGCGATCAATAGTTTGGCCTTCTCGGTGAAGGTGAGTGTGATGCGCTTCGCTTGAAGGCGCTTCATGACAATCCGTAGCTGCAGATCAACAATCTTCGCCAGATCTGCTTTGCCGAGTGACTGGAAGATGACGATCTCATCGATGCGGTTCAAGAACTCTGGACGGAATTGTTCGCGGAGCAGTTCCATGAGGCGTGTGCGCATCGACTGGGTTTTCTTCTCTTCATCCTTGCTTTGACTCGAGAAGCCAATCTCAGCTCGCTTCTTTCCCGCATCCAGAATCATGTCGGAACCAATGTTCGAAGTCATGATCACGATCGTATTCTTGAAGTTGACCGTGCGACCTTTGCCATCGGTCAGT
Organism: uncultured Gammaproteobacteria bacterium; assembly: GCA_964600845.1. Taxonomy (GTDB): domain Bacteria; phylum Patescibacteriota; class Patescibacteriia; order 2-12-FULL-60-25; family 2-12-FULL-60-25; genus JAGOTP01. Next base: position 600 of record CAZRJW010000002.1, read on the forward strand.
TTGCCATCATCCAGTACCTGCAAGAGCAGATTGAAGACGTCTGGATGGGCTTTCTCCACTTCATCCAAGAGAATAACAGAATACGGACGACGTCGAATCTTCTCGGTGAGCTGTCCGCCTTCTTCATAGCCTACGTAGCCCGGAGGGGAGCCGATCATGCGTGAGATGGCATGCTTTTCCATGTACTCTGACATGTCGACACGGACCATCGCTTCTTCATCGTCGAACAAGATGTCGGCCAGGGCACGTGCGAGCTCCGTTTTTCCGACGCCAGTTGGACCGAGGAAGAGGAAGGAGCCGATCGGTCGACGTTCTTCGTTGATACCAGCGCGTGAACGACGGAGCGCGTTCGCCACCGCTTTGACGGCTTCGTCCTGGCCAACAACATGCGTGTGCAGCGCCTCTTCAAGCTTCGTGAGTTTCTGCGCTTCTGACTCCAGCATGCGTTGAACAGGAATACCGGTCCAGCGAGCGACAACGGTTGCAATTTCTTCTTCTGTGACTGCGTCCTTCAAGAGACCACGCTGACCTTGGAAAGCTTTGAGCTTGGCTTCGAGCTGATCTTTCTCTTTCTCCTTTTGAGGCATCTGGCCATAGCGAATGCGAGCGACTTTTTCGAGATCTCCCAGACGTTCAGAGACATCCGCATCGGTCTTCAACTTCTCTAGAGAAGCCTTTGCTTCACGAATGTGTCCAATGATTTCTTTTTCCGCTTTCCAGCTAAGCTCGAGTCCATGGGCTTTCTCATTCACTTCCGCCATGTGACTTTCAATTTCGGTGAGGCGCTCTTTTGAGATGTCATCCTCTTCTTTGAGCAGCGCGCGTTTCTCGATGTCTAATCGCATCAGTTCACGCTTCAAGCGGTCGAGCTCTTCTGGCAGGGAGTCGATCTGCATGCGGAGACCGGAGGCGGCTTCGTCGATCAGGTCGACGGCTTTGTCTGGCAAGAAGCGATCGGTGATGTAGCGCGTCGAGAAACGCACGGCAGCCACAATCGCTCCGTCAGTAATACGGACACCATTGTGCAGCTCGTACTTATCCTTGATCCCACGTAAAATCGCGATTGCATCTTCTTCGTTTGGTTCATCGACAAATACCGGCTGGAAGCGACGAGCGAGTGCCGCGTCTTTTTCGATGTGTTTCTGATACTCCTGCAAGGTTGTCGCACCAATAGCTCGGAGTTCGCCACGTGCCAACGCAGGCTTCAACATGTTCGAGGCGTCCAGTGTTCCGCCCTCACCTCCACCACCCGCTCCGACGAGCGTGTGGAGCTCATCGATAAACAGGATCACTTTTCCAGCGGAGCGTTCGATCTCTTTGATGACTGCTTTCAAGCGCTCTTCAAATTCTCCACGGAACTTTGTGCCTGCAACCAGGGAACCAACATCCAATGCTAGGACTTCTTTGCCTTTGAGTGACTCAGGGACATCGCCGGCGATGATGCGTTGCGCTAAGCCTTCGACGATCGCCGTTTTCCCCGTTCCCGCTTCTCCAATCAAGACAGGATTATTTTTGGTACGACGCAGCAAGATCTGCATGACACGCCGAATCTCTTCATCGCGACCAACAACTGGGTCGAGTTTGTCTTCACGGGCGAGTGCGGTCAGGTTACGACTGTATTTCTCTAACGCTTGGAACGCCCCTTCAGGCTCAGGGGAATCGACGGTCACATTGCCCCGGACATCTTTGAGAGCCGTGAGAATCTTTGCTTGGTCCGCGCCATAGCGTTCAAGGACATGTGCCAGTTCGCTTCGTCCGTGAATAAGGGCGAGCAAGATGTGCTCAGTTGAAACATAGTTATCTTTAAACTGCTTGGCGATGTTTTGGGCTTCCTCCAATACGCGCACCACGTCCGGGGTGAGGTAGAGGTTCGTTGGGTTTACCTCGCTGCTGCTGACTTTTGGGAGTCGACGAATCAACTCTTCCACCTCGCCCTTGAGGTCAGGGATCGGAACAGACAGCTTTTTCAAAACAGCGGGGACCGCTCCATCTGCTTGTTCAAGCAAAGCAAAAAAGACATGAATTGCTTCCAGAGTTTGCTGACCGGATTGAAAGGCGATTTGCTGCGCATGTTGCAGGGCTTCTTGGCTTTTATGGGTGAAATTCTGGGGAAGCATAGATCAGGGGAAGATTAGCACTCTCGTACAGAGACTGCTAACACGATACGACGAACAAAAAAGAGTGTCAATTGTGCTACTATTTTGGAATGATTACTTCTCGTTTATCTATTCTCGCACTCTTCACCGTTCTTACAAGCGGCCTTCTGCTCACGGGCTGTGGAAAAGCGCAGCAGACGACGTCTGTCCAAACTCCTGTTATGACCTCATCAACTCCTACATCGCTGAGCGCCACCTTAACCCGTGAGCGCATGCAAGAGCTGTATACCAAAGCGCGTGAATCTGTGGATCAGGCGGCGCCCGATGCCTACTTCAACTTCGTTGAAGAAATCACGAAGGATCGTTCGAAGATCGATGAGTTTCGTGCACGTTGGTCCGAATCTGAAACAAAGCGTGCTCTCAAGACCTTTGCGCTTCCTGACTTAGCAACTGGGAAATACATAGATTTCAAACAGGAGGGGGACTGGGCCGGTTATTACTACTTATCTGAGCTGGAAGACACGAGTCGCATTACGATCGAAGTAGTTCGATTCCATCGAGTAGATGGTCGTTGGATGGTCTATCCAAGTGGCGGATCCTACTCAGCAGAGGCGCCCGCTACCGAAGCGGAACGGGTCGTGGCGATCAAAGAAGCGATGGAGGAAAGTGACGCCTTGCGTTTAAAACCAGAATAAACCCTGAATAAAAAAAACAGCCGAGCTGAGCTCGGCTGTTTTTTATAGTGGGAAGAATACGTCTACCGGTTTATCGATATCTCGATACTCAATCTCGATCACGCCATCTTCGGAGGGGATAGAGAAATAAAGGGGTAAGCCATTTGCGACACAAATTTCCAGTGGCTGATAGCTATTTAGATTGCCCATATACTGTGAGAGGCTGTGCATTTTACAGCCACGCGCCGCATCATCTTTCGCTGAGCCATAACGCGCACTCTTGGATGGGTAGACCGGCTGCGTTTCGCCCCGGTTTGTAATCGATTGAAAGAGAGTGGAGATATTTTGAGCTTCAGCTGTTCCGGTGATTTCACTCCAGGTGGATGTCCCACTTTTAATCGCGACTCGGTTTTCATGAAAAGCCATTTCCGTCGTAAAGCCATTCTTTAGAGCGAGTTTCCCAAACGCTCCCTTCATTTGATTGTAAGCAATCTCACCCTTGACCCCTTCTGGACCGCCGATCGTGATATTGGCCCGAAACGATTGGCTTTTCTGAAAGCTCAACATCACTTCGCGTAGACGCAGGATTTCGGGGTGTGGTTGTTTCTCAGGTTTTTGTACTTTAGGTGGGGCGGGTTGTTCAGGCTTCGTCTGTACCGAAATTGTTGGCAGTTTTACTTGTCCATTGGCCTGAGCGGACGTCATATTAGGCCGTGATGTATCAATTTTCTTACAGCCAAAGCCGGTCAGCGCCAAGCTGCCGAGTACGATCCCAAGGAGAAGTGAGCGACGAAAGAGCATACAAAAGATGACCCTATTGTGCCAAAGCGGCGCGATAAGCGATAGAGCCCAGGGTTAGTGAGAGGCTTTTTCCAAGAGTTCCTTCGTTAACGCAAGCGGAAGTCCCATGATGCTGTCGGTAGTTCCCTCAACTTTTTGAATGAATGGGGCGAGGCGAGGGTCTTCGATCGAGAATCCTCCAGCATAGGCGTAGGTTTTTGGATCGAGAAGGAGCGCTTCGATGACGGCAGGCTCAATCGGGAAAAACCAGGCTCGGGCGATGTCGGTTCCGGCTTGTCGTTGTTTTGTGGTGGTGTTGGTGACGACGACGGTCGTGACCACTTCAGCTGGATGAAGCGCGTAGCCTTCGAGAAACGCTCTCGCTTCTATGGCATTTGTGGGCTTTTCAAGAATAGACCCGTTACAGGCGACGACTTGATCAGAGGTGATGATAAGCGAGGCTTCCTCAACACGCATAAGAAGTGCATCTGCTTTTGCATGAGCTAGGGCATGAGTGAGCTTTATCGGATCGGTATCACGAATGGCCTTCTCATCAATGTTTGGACTTAGACATTCAAAGGCAAAACCAGCACGTTCTAAGAGCATGCGTCGGCTGGGAGAATGTGAACCTAAGATGAGTTTCATAGAAGAAAGAAGAAAGCTCTTTTTGTTCAGTATATTTTCTGCGTTCCGAGTTAACGAGTCAAATGAGCGCCTTTAATAGCCTTCTTTCCTGGAATACGGTAGGCTCTACGCCTATGGCTGGTGTTCTCTCTGTGGTCGCAACCCCGATCGGAAACCTCGAAGATATCACGCTTCGGGCGCTTCGTATTCTGAAAGAGGCGAGCGTGATCGCTTGCGAGGACACACGAGTGACGGGGATGCTGATGAAGCACTACGAAATTGAAAAGCCCTTTCTCGCGGTTCATCAGCACACCACGGACAGTGTTCTGCAGAAGATCATCGAGCGGATTCGAGCCGGAGAACGAGTCGCGTATGTGTCGGATGCAGGGACGCCGGGCGTGAATGACCCGGGTGGTAAACTCGTTGCTCACGTAATGGAAGCGGGCTGTGCGGTCGAAGTCATCCCGGGAGCCTCGGCCATGACCGCCGCCATCTCGGTTTGTGGCTTTCCGATGGAACGTTTTCGCTATATTGGATTCATTCCCCATAAGAATGGTAAACAGTCCCTCCTACGCTCAATCTCAGAAGACGAAGTCCCAAGTTTGTTCTTTGAATCAACCCATCGCATCGTGAAGACCCTCGACCAGCTCAAACTGAGCTACGGCGAGTCACGTTTGATCTTTGTTGGACGTGAGCTCACGAAGAAGTTCGAGACCTTATATCGCGGCACACTCGTTGATGTGATCGCTGCCTTGCAAGCGAGTGACACGCGTGGTGAATTTGTGATTATTACAGCGCCCTCCAAGCTATGACCTCCAAGCCAACGTTCTACATCACCACGACTCTTCCGTACGTAAACGCTGAACCACACATTGGGTTCGCGCTTGAGATTGTTGAAGCGGACGCCGCCGCTCGTTTCCATACTCTCAAGGGAGAAGAGGTTGTTTTTAACACAGGCACAGATGAGCATGGAATGAAGCTCTATCAGAAAGCCCAGGAGAAGGGGATGGAGACGCAGGCGTATGTAGACGAATATGCGGCTAAGTTCCATTTGCTTAAAGATGCGTTGAACTTGAGCTATACAAACTTCATCCGAACAACGGACGCGCATCACAAAGCGGCGGCTCAGGAATTTTGGATGCGCTGTTTGAATAACGGGGATATCTACAAGAAGCAGTATCAAATTAAATACTGTGTTGGCTGTGAGCTGGAGAAGACAGAATCAGAACTGACGGACGGGAAGTGTCCGATTCACCCGACGTACACACTCGAACTAATAGACGAAGAAAACTATTTCTTCCGCTGGTCAAACTATCAGCAAGCTCTGTTGGATTTGTACGCAAAGGATCCACACTTTGTACAACCTGCCTTCCGTCTAAAAGAGATCACGAACTTTGTGGCAAGTGGACTACAAGATTTTAGTATCTCGCGTTTGAAGGCCAAGATGCCTTGGGGGGTGCAAGTTCCAAACGATCCAGATCATGTGATGTATGTCTGGTTCGACGCACTCGTAAACTATATTTCAACCTTGGGCTGGCCAAAAGACGAAGCGAACTTCAGCAAGTGTTGGCCAGGTGAGCAGGTCTGCGGCAAAGACAATTTGCGTCAGCAATCCGCCATGTGGCAGGCGATGTTGATGTCGGCCAAGCTGCCGACCTCGAAGCGTATTTATGTAAATGGCTTCATCACGGTCAACGGCCAGAAGATGAGCAAGTCGATCGGAAACGTGATCGATCCGATCAAGCTGTGTGCGGAATACGGAACAGAAACAGTTCGCTATTTCTTATTGCGTGAAATTCCATTTGGCGATGATGGAGATTTTTCGTATGAACGCTTGCGCGAGCGTCATAATGCTGACCTTGGAAATACATTCGGGAACTTGGTGAACCGAGCGATTGCCATGAGTCGAAAATACTTTGATGGAAAGGTTCCACCGGTGGATATCGCTCAGGCTTCTGCATTCGCTTCAACGACTTGGGGCGCGAGTAACGGATTGAGCGAATTGAAGAAGTTGGTAGATGAGCGCTACGAGTTACATCGATACGACCAAGCATTGGAAGTAATCTGGAATGGTATTTCTGGGACGACGACTTCAGGTCTCATCCAGGCCAACAAATTTATCGAAGAAACTCAGCCCTTCAAACTCGTAAAAACAGATCCAGAAGCAGTCGCGAATATCTTGTACTCATTGCTCGAAGCTTGCCGTTGGTACGCGTGGTTGGTGTATCCCGTCATGCCAGAGACTTCAAAGAAAATCTTTACGCAATTAGGCTTGAATGTTGAACAAGAATTAGCGAAGGGCTGGGACGCAGCGCTTGCATGGGGCGGACTACAGCCGGGAACGGCCTTAGGTGAGCCAGTTCCACTCTTCCCTCGACTGGAGCAAACTGTCGAAGCAGCGTAGACTAGCGACATATGGCCTTCAACATTGCCGATCTGGTCGCGATCGTCTTTTTGTTAGGCTTTCTCATTAACGGCTTCCGCCGCGGGTTTATTCTCACCTCTGGTCATTTGATTGGGATTCTTGCGGGCGTCTTGAGTGCTCGTTACTGGTCGCCAGCGCTCGCAGCGCGCCTCTCTAACCTGTCTACCTGGGGGATTCCGCGGGGTTGGTTTTATGTGGCAGCGGCCATCATCATTTTCTTCCTAGTCGCTCGGATTATTTTGGCGATCGCGGGGCTGATCAATTCTGGCTTCAAGATCCTGACGATCATTCCATTTTTGGAAACAGCTAACAAAATTGCCGGTGCGGTTCTGGGAATCGTCGTGGGAATCGCTTTTATTGGGGGTCTTGGCTATTTGGTGAGCACTTCACGCATTGATCCGATCGTCACCGGTCATTTCAACTCCTCCGTCATTGCCCGGTGGTCTCAGGACACCCTGTTTGCTACGCTTCGGCCATGGCTTTAGTGAAACCGTGGCTCATCGATACACACTGTCACATAGACTTTCCTGGCTACGCAGCTGACCGCGAGGCAGTGCTTCAGCGTCTGCAAGAGAAAAAGATCTACGGCATTACGATTGGAACCAGTCTGTCTGGAAGTGAACGCGCCGTCGCGTTTGCGGAACAACACGAAGGGATTTGGGCGAGCGTTGGCTTGCACCCAGAGCATTTATCTTCAAGCTACCATGATCCAGAAGAGGGGGATGAGCCAGAAACAGCCCTCGATGGAGCCCGCTTAGAGCGCATCGCTCGATCTTCGCCAAAGGTGGTGGCGATTGGTGAAACGGGGATTGATTTGTACCGTATTGATGAGGATCGATCGCGCGAAGAGGCGCAACGTGCCCAAGAAGAGTCTTTTATCGTTCACATGAACGTCGCGGAGGCATTAGGGTTGCCGGTCGTGATTCACTGCCGTGAAGCGCTTGGTCGTTTGGCTGAGATGGTCGAAGAGCGCTTGAAAGCAGGGCGCGTTTTTTCAGGTGTCGTTCATTCGTTTACGGGCACATGGGAAGAGGCGGATCGTTTGATCAAACTCGGTTGTTATATCGCGTTGAATGGCATCGCAACCTTTCCGCCCAAAAAGACCGCTGATCCAACTCGTTCGCTTGATCATACGATTGCGCAGATTCCGCTTGATCGATTATTGCTCGAGACAGATTCGCCTTTCCTTGCGCCTGCGCCGTATCGTGGAAAGCGGAATGAACCGTCTTGGGTGGAAGAAGTTGCGAAGTACGTCGCGGAAAAACGAGGAGTACCTCTGGATGAACTCGCGCGTCTCACGACGGAGAACGCGTATCGTTTGTTTACGCGTTTGAACGATTAATATGAGTGAACCAAAACCGGGCGAAATCTACCGGCATTACAAACGAGGAGGGGAGTATAGAATCGTGTGTGTCGCCGTTATCGAAGCGACGGAAGAACCGTGTGTCGTGTATGAGGCATTGTATGAACATGCGGAACACCGCTTTTGGGTGCGCCCACTCGAAGAGTTCTGTATGGACATTGAATGGGAAGGTAAGCTGGTCCCACGTTTCAAGCTGATATAAACTCATACTATCTCTATGGTGAAGCAACTTGCACTTTCGCTTATTGCAGTCGCGTGTCTTGGGGTGGGTTGCGTTTCTTCACGTTCACTTGTTTCACCCGCACCTGCCGTGGCATGCCCCTCTGATGCGCAACAGTGTCCTGATGGAAACTATGTGGGACGCACGGGTCCAGGGTGCGAATTTGTCTGTCCGATAGCGGAGCAGGTGAGTACGAGTACACCTCTTGCACGACTCACTCCAGAAGACGCTCAAGCGCTTCAAGAGAGCCTTGGGCCGGGTAGTATACTGACCCAAGGAAGACGTTTACCGTCGATGGTTGTTCCTGGAGGAATTGTGCCTGCTCAATTTCATACGGTGTACACCCTCACAGCTTCTACTTTCTTCGGGGTGATTCAGCGGTCAAACATGAACACCCCATTACCGAGTGACAATGGATTTTATTATTTGCTTCCAGTGTCGTTTGCGGGACTCGTAGTCTCGCTCGATAGCGGACAGACCTGGAAACAGGCCTTTTCTCTTCCAACTTCGACACTGAGATCAGAAGCGGGGGATGAAGTTCGTGCAAATGTCGTCGGATTTTTTCTCCAGAATGGGAGATATACGGTAGATATCGCAGATGATAACGGCGGAGGGAGTGGAGAGGGAAACCTTATCCGTTTTTCAAGTGTGGATGGTTCCCGTTGGGTTCGCGAGCCACGTTGTTATTACTTGGTTCCAGAGGGCTACTATAGCGATGTTGTGCAGTTAGACCTTCATCCAGAATTGAGGGGTACCTTGCCACCTCTACGAAAATCGATGAATTTGAAAACACAAGTTTGTCCTGCGTACGCAAAACAGTTAATCCCTTTTAACGAGCGATAATCCAGCGAGATCCGCGCTTTTCAAGAAAGCCCTCTTTCGTTAAGCGTGTCAGCATTCCCTCGATCCAGTTTTTATCGAACTCTTCATCGTAGGCGGCATCGATAAGGGATGCGACTTTCTGTAGAGAATGTACCGCAGCCGTTTCTTTAAGAGCTTTCAAAATCCGTCCCCGGTAGATCCTATCCGGATAGGGTTTCCCTGAGTGTTTCTTTTCATTTGCTTGCTTGATCGTCCGTTTTGGAACCTCCACTTCGCCCGCTAAAAAGAGCGGTGCGCTTTTGCAATCTTTGCGGAGAGGACAGATCGCGCATTGCGGGGATTTTGTGCAGATACTTGTAGCAAGATCAAAGATGGCCTGTGGGATATCAAAGAAGTGGCCACGTGTTGGAAGAAAATCCTTAGTTGCATTGCGGATGTGTTCATCATCCGTCAGCTGTGGGAAGGGGAGTTTGAGAAAAACGCGTCCAAGGACACGTCGGATATTGGTATCAATCGGGAGGGTTCGCTGCTGTAGTGAAAATGCAGCGAGGGCGGCAGCCGTATAGGGTCCAATCCCTTTTAACTCGAGCCACTCCGCTTCGCTCTTTGGTTCTCCGTGTTGGACAACGTGTTGGGCGATCGAACGCAGCATGAGGCCACGTCGGTTGTAGCCCAAACCGGACCAGGCTCGAATAACCTCATCTGTTTTCGCAGTCGCAAGCACTTCCCAGTCTGGGAATTGCTTGAGCCAGCGATCGTAATACTCGATTACGCGCGAGACCTGTGTCTGCTGCAGCATGACTTCACTCACCAAAATCGAATAGGCCTCGCGCGTGTGGCGCCAGGGCAGATCGCGGCCTTCTTTTTTGTACCAAGCGAGCAGTTTTTGAGCGGGGGTCATTACTCAGCAGCAAACAACAAGGTCGAGAGACTGTCTAGGATCCGTTCTTGGGTCATCGTGCCAGTGACTTTGCTCCAGATAAGATGGGTTGGAACACCGCGACGTTGGGTCTGAAGGACGAAGACGGTTGAGCTATCCGTAGAAACGCCACGCGTTCCGGTGATCAGCGTTTGGTTCAGTCGGTAAAAGACCGTTTCGGTATTGGTTAAAAAGCGCGTGAGCTCTTCTGCGCGTGTTTTGTCGTAACGCGAGATGGAGAGCCAGGCGGTTGGATATCTGTCAGATGAGGTGATCGTCGACTGAATGAGCGTGTCACTGCTCGTGCTGGCGGTAAAGGCAGGAGTTCGAACAGAGATCCCAAGCGCGAAGGCGATCGTTTGGGGCCAGCGCTTAGACTGTGCCGAGCTTACGAGAGGAAGAGCTCGTTCGAGGGCCGCCTGTTCTTGGGTAACAGCATTCAAGAGTTCGCGTGTCGCGGAGGCGTTGCGGACAGCGGCGGCGACCGTCTTGTTCGCTTCTTGAATCAGTCGTTCGTGCTCCTGTTGAAGTTGAGAAACACGCGTCTCTTCTGATTGAAGTTTTTGTTCTAATCCATCTCGTTCTTCTTTGGCATTCAATAAGACGCTACCGATCCCAAGACTGGCAGCCAGTGCACCGAGCAGAATCCAGACCAAGATCGCAAATGAGCGGCGCATACCCGGAAGAGTTTACTCCCCGAATGAGAAAAGCGGTAGCGTGTCGCTGGGGTTAGAGGTCGGACAAGAAGGCTCGAAGACGTTCTTTTGAAGCTGGATCATACTGCAGGCGAAGCAATGCGAGCGAGACCTCTGCGCGTCGTAGATTTTTTGTGAGACAAAGCTGCACGGCTTCCTCGAGGGAAAGAGGGAGAAGGCTGATCTCTTCCGTTGGGTCGTGGGTCTCGGAAGGGGTGGATGCGAGTGTCAGACCCTTGGCAAGATAGATCGACTGACGAAAACGAATCAGTCCGCCGTACTCGACAGTCTCCCAGGGGAGAAGCGTTGTCGCTTCGTAGCCTGTTTCTTCGCGTAGCTCACGTCGAGCGGCTGCCTCGTGATCTTCGCCCGGATCGACTCGTCCGCCCGGCGCATCGATAAACGTGTCTGTTCGACCAAGTTGTTTTTCTTGAGTCAGGAGAACCGTTTTTGCATCAAGGAAACCGATGACAGCGACGGTATCGGGACGAACGCAGCGCTCAAAGGTGACGGTTTCACCGGTAGAGAGAGGCTGTTCCCATTGGTAGATCGTGAGGAGCGGACCTTGATAGCGTGGAGGAAGTTCGTTCAGAGAAAGGGGGTTCATAGGAAACGCGTCCCTCAGTATACGTCTGTTTGGTATACTCCTGTCCATATGCTTTTGCTCCTCTCTGTCATCCTTCTTACTCTTTCAACGCTTGTTGTTGGTATGCCACCTATGACAGACTCGCAGCTTCCTTCAGAATCGTATGCGCTGTCAGAGCCTGTAACGGCAGGTGATGATGCATTATCTCAAGCGATGATCTCAACGCCCACTCAACAAATACTCGAACCGCTTCCTATTACGCGAGAGGCCTACGAAGCAGCATTGAACCAGCCAGCCGCGACCTATCTCGGAGAAGGAGCGAGCACCACGTCTCAGGGGGTCGCGATTCATTGGGAAAAGTATGATGACTTCTTTCCTTACATCGTCTTGGGAATCGCTCTGCCTGAGCTCCCGGGTCTTGATCGTTTAAGGCAGGAGGGGGCGTTTGATCGTCGAGCCTATCTCACGGTTTCGCGTGTGTTGGATCGGGCTGGTAAAGATGTCTATGACGGAGAAAGCTCCTTTGAAAAAGCTCCATTTAACGGAATTAATCTCCAATCGATTGAAGAGCTCCCGGGCTATCTTGAAGGCTCTCGCGAGATCCATGTGATCGATGACGTCAAAGAGGCGGATATTCGTTCGGTGGAAGGGGCGATTGTTCTTGAGCTGCCAGTGAATATTCAAGCGCTTGAGTTTGCTCCAACGGAGCTCGGCAACGAGGAAAAGAAAACGGTTGGCGGAGCGGCTTCGCTGACGTCCATCGATGAGACGAGTTATGCGTTTGACTACATGGGAAAAGGAAAGAACTTCATTAAGTTCATTGGATATGACGCAGAAGGAAAGACCGTCCCAGTCATTATGCAAACAGCGGAGGTGGAGGACTCAACGGAAGTACCAACAAGAATAGATGTAGGCTTTGAGACACCCGTAGCAAAGATTAAGCTCTTCATTGCGGACGAGGTGTTTATCAAAACAGTTCCATTTACGTTGAGAACGGGGAGATAGATGTGCGGAGGTCAGAGTGATTAAATAAAACACACCCCTCGTTTGAGGGGTGTGTTTGTAAGGCTCTGGTCTACTGCTGTGTCGAGCTCGCGGTCGCCATCAACCCTTTATCCTGATCGATACCCGTCGTATTCTTTACCTCACTCTCAGGAGAGAAATCATTGAAGGTGAGAACGGTTTGGCCTTCTTTGTAGTTGGTGAAGAATGAATCTGGGAGGTCATCCACTTTGGTACTCCAATCTTTCCCGTAGAGTTGTTCCGCCACTTCTTCTGTTTTGATCCAGCGAAGCACGCCACCACGAGTGATCGCATAGACTTTTGGATCCGTATCTACCTTGATTAAGCGCACGCCAGGCTTATAGGTGACATTCCCCCCAAGCGGGGTTTTGATGAGCTCCGCATCCGCAATCTGTTTCACATAGGTAAATGTATCGAACCAAGAAAGGTAGGTTTTATCATTCGGAAAGACGTAGCGTTTTCCATCAGGTCCAAGATAGTAAACGGTGGTCCAGGAAGTGCCTTTGATGAGGCGCCCGTTTGTAGGGTCGGCTGGTTTGGTGGGGGATGGGGCGGGTGAATCTTTCGAACAGCCAGCGCCAGCGAGGGCGAGAAAGAAAATACTCGAGATGAGAAGGAGTTTTTTCATAGTAATCTTAGTCTACTACGGTTGGAGGAACAAAAGTATCATTTGTAAGGCTTCTGATTGACAAAATGCCTATTTTATAGTATAGTTCTCCGTTAATTTACAATGCGAGATCGTACCAAAGTAGGCTAGAACACCGCCTTAATTCGTGGATAGAGCTTCAAGGAAGTGGCGCTTGAGGTCCTGTCCGCGATTCGCGGCTGGAGAGTCAATAGTGCATGAAGGAGGTCGACGACGATGAGAAGCAAGAAGATTGGTTTGGGTCTCGGTGCGGTGCTGACGACGATCATGGGCTGTGCCCAGATCGAGATCGGTCCGCAGACGCGACTCCGGAGGGTCGAGGACACCGGCACGACGCTGCCGCCCTCGGCCAACAACACCTCGCCCCCCGTGGACGAGCCCGACACCGGTACGCTCGTCTCCGACGACGTGCCCTACGTCGAACCGGCGGAGGACGGTGGCTCGATGGAGCTGCCGGTCGACGCGGGTGACCCCATCGAGCCGGAGGACGTCCCGACCCCGGTCGAGCCCGACGCCGGTCCGATGCTCCCGCCCGGGGAGCTGACGGCTTCGCGCTTCGACCTCACCCTCAGCCCCGGACGCATCATCGGCGGGACGTACCAGGACCTCCTGGGGCTCGTCTTCCGTTCGACCGGTGCGCCGGTCGCGCTGAAGATGTTCCGTATCGGGTTCACGATCGGCGGCGCCATGAACGGCGACCCGATTCCGAACTGGACGCTCAGCGACCTCGCCTTGCGCGGGACCGCGAACATCCCCGGGCTCCGGATGTCCATTCGCAGCGAGCGGATCCTGCCGAGCATGGGGTTCGAGGGTGGGTACACCAACACGGTGGTCACCTTCGTCTACGACCGCGAGCTCATCGTCACCCGGGACGGCGTGACGGCGACCTTCGGCGGCCGCTCCACGGGTGATCTCCGCCTCGGCGACCGCCTCTACACCAGCTTCGTCTTCGGTGAGGGGCGATACACCTACGCGGGTAGCTCGGAGGGCGCACTCCTCCCGGGCAACTACCTGTTCCCGAGCTACAGCGAGGTCACGGCGGACGGGCCCCACCTGTTCTACGGTACTGGCCGCTGCGACACCATCGTGCCGGCGGCCTACCACATGCCGGGCAACGCCACGCGCGGCATCATCCTGTGGTCGCCGCGCCTGCCGGGCCACAATGAGCTCGATTGCAGCAACGGCGGATCTGCCGACTGGCACAACGTGCTGGCTGCGCAGTACGACGGCCACGGCGGCGGCCCCATCAACTCGTACAGCACGGAGTACACCGCCGTCCCCTGAACCTTCCCACCCCGCTTGGTCCTGAGCTAACAGGACCGTCAGAGCAGCGCTCACCCGCTGCGGCTCCCCGGATGCCCTGACCATCCACTCCCTCCTTTGTCATTCTCTCTGAGGATGAAAGAGGTCGCACAAACACCGAGCTGAGCTCGGTGTTTGTGTTTTTAGGAGAATGGGGTTTTAAGGAGCGCTCAAGAAACAACTCTCACCGCGCCCCGCGGACAGCAACACACTGCGTGCTGATCCCAGGGGTGCGTTGTTGTATTCAGGGGAATGTCTCACCAGTTTTTGAGGTTTTTATTGAGTACAATAGGCTATACTCCAGCATATGATTGATGGAAGAGCGCGTATAAGTAGCGAGGCGAACTCGTGGGCCGCTCCCTCTTGTAGGAGAAAGAGAGTAAAAGATATTGAGATAATATTTTAATACACATATTAGTTGTATTCTCTTTTCAGTACAAATAAAAACACCTCTCTTACGAGAAGTGTTTTTGTTTGTACCAATCTCAGCTTGTATATCGAGCTGAGCTCGATGGAGCGGGTAGGGGGAGTCGAACCCCCATCTCGTCCTTGGCAAGGACGCATAATAGCCGCTATACGATACCCGCTTGGGCGCTATTTACGCGCCCAGGATAGTACCAGGGGTAAAGCCGGCTTGCAAGGCCGTTTAGGTGGTACTTGGAATAGGTTGTTTCGGAAGGAGCTGGGTGGCTTTTCGTTTTTCGAGCCAGCGACGGATGCCTTCGACGGCGCCAATGCTTCCGAGGGCAATGCCGATGGCGTTCCAGGGGAGGTTGGTGCTGCTTGGGCTGGTGGCGGCTGTCTTGGTGGTTGGCTCTGGATGACGAAGGATCACAATGTCAGCCGCTTTCGAGGGTTGGATTTTCCAGACGCCACTTCGCCCATCAAAGATGCCGCTGACTTCGATTGTATCGCCTGTTTTTACGCGTTGCGCGCGATAGCCAAGGATGGCTTTGATCGGGATCGTTACTTCTCCAATCTGTGCCTCAAGCGTGATGGCGGAAGCGCGACTGTCGGTAACGAGGCCTTCGAGTTTGGTGAAGCTCCATTGATCTTCGATGCCGGGAGCGGTCCATTCAACGAGGCGTGGACTTGAAGTTGTGGTGAGCGCTACCGATTTCCAGGTATCGCCTGCTTCCATCTGAAGTTGGACCCCTTCATCATTCGCAAACAGGAGTCCGGTGATTTCAATTGTTTCGCCGAGTTGAGGACTGGGTTGAGCGGTTGTGGCTTTGACAAGCAGGCCGCGTCCATCTGGGGCGAGGAGTACGAAGCGCTGCTTTCCAAAGACGCCAACCGTTGATCCGACCAAGCCTTGAAGCCGTACGCGAACACGTGGCGTGAGCTGTTCGGCAGGGATCTGTTCGAAGTGAGTCACAGAAGAGGGGAGAACAAGAGATTTCTTAGTGGATGTTGCGGGAGCTTTTTTAGCTGTGGGTTTGGCTGTGGCCCTTTTCTTCGCAGGCGTTTTCTTGGGGACTGCAGTCTTCTTTTCGGTGGTATTACTGGATGAATCGGTGGAGCTCTTCGCAGCCGTTCCGAGAGTCTTAACTTCGCCTGTACTCTTCGGTGCAGTAGACGGGGGTGCAGATTGCTTAGCTGAAGCGACAGACTTGGGTTGAGTACCCGTCTTCGCTGTGACGGTCTTTGGAACGGGGGTTGCTTTCACCGCTGGTGTGGCTACGGTAGCCGCTTCAAACACGTTTGGAGCGTTCTTAGTGGGACGACGAGTGAGCTTCCAGGTGGATGAGAGATCATCTCTCATCCAAGAAGTGCCTTTCAAGCTCGCTCCATAGCGTACTTCTTGCGCAATTGTTCCGTCGGCACGTCTTAATCGAACAAGCGCGCCAGCATTTTTCAGTTTCGCGGTTTTCCAAGCGGGAAGGAGATACGCTCCTTGAGGATTCAGGGCTTGGATCGTTGGAGCCGTCAACGAGAAGATGAGTTTTCCATCGGCTTCTAATTTCCAATCAATATAGCGGAGGGGGCTCGCGTTCTCTGGGAGTCTGAGCTCGATCCACTCTTCTTCGCCGGGAGCAGGGGCAGCCATGATTTCCGTGATAACCAGATCGAAGGCGGCGGAATCGAGAGGAGTTAAAACAGGAGCAGAACTTGGTGGAGCACTGGGGGGTATTACAGCAGGAGAAGGTACGGCTACGGAGGAGATTGTAGACGTAACGTGTTCAATGGTGCTGGTTACAGGGGGAGTTGAAGTTGGGGTGATGACGAGTGTGGAAGTCCCCGACTCGAACGGGAGGATCTCGTCCGTACTTGTGACAGAAATGATTTCGGGAAGCTCGGGAGTTTCTTGTATCTCTGGTAGAGCTGATGTGCTCGTTGGGAGAGGAGCGGGTTCATAGGGGGAAGGTGCGGGTAAGTCAGATTGTTCTTCGATCAGGTCGGCAGGAGTCACTCCGTAGAGCAACTCCTCCTCCGGGTCTAAGAGAGGTGGCTCGGGCGCAGGCACGGGCTCTTCGGTGGGAAGGGTGCGTACTTCTTCCACCTCTTCGGGCAAGGGAATAGATTCGGTGACGATAGGAGTGGTGCTGGTGGTTGCGGGAAGAGCGTTTTCAGCCCCTGGCTTTGGTATCGGCGTGCATTCATCACAGACGCCGGGAGTGCCAAGATCAGGAGCGCTCGGGTTGAAAACGCTTGTAGCCGACTTCCAAATCCATCCAGTCGTTGAAGCGGTTCTGATCATGCTCGTATTGAGTGGAGTGGAAGCGCCAGCCGGAGGCTTTGTTCCCGTTCCCGCGCTATCTCTGAGCGCACCGGTTTGATCACGCAGCTCAATCAAGAGGCGATCATTTGTAAGCGATAAGGTGCTGGTTGAAAGAGCGATGGTTTGGGTTGTGAGCAGCGTCTTATCCGATGTGTTCGTGTAGTTCGCGATGAGGAGCGTTTGTTGTGGAGCGATGCTGTCTGTCTGGGTGAAGAAGATAGGTGTATCGCTGACACCAGTGAGTGACCAGCCCGCAAGAGAGACGGGCTCGGTGCTAATGTTCCATAATTCGAGCCATTCATCTGCGGTCGAGCGGGAAGACCCAGACCACTGGATTTCACCGATGAGAATCTGAGTGGATGGTTCAAAGGCCAAGGTGGCTTGAAGCGGAGTGAATAAGGTACACCAAACCAACAGAGACGAGAGCAGAGCTCGTCCCCTTGAGCTGGGGCGGGGCATGTTGTGAGGCGACTGATCCGCCGACGGATCGGGTGAAGCGTCGTTGTTCTCAGGCCTTCTTCTCCATCATGTCATGGGTTTTTTCTTGCATGTGGAAAGGCTGTTTACGAGCAGAAAATAGATGTACGGAGGAACGAGTCTGTTTAGGTAAGACGAGAATGACTTCGTTAAAACTTCTGAGCGAGAAGAGCTATCTCCAGGTTTTATCTTTGTTAGGTGTTAATCAAACGAATTACAAAACAATTTTGACGTTCCGTGTCTTGACGTAGGGGAGTTGAAGCTCGTTTTCGTAGAGGCGTTGTCCCCAGTTGAACAGTCTCTCTGTGGATAAGAAGAGGAAGTAGAGGAATAGTAGGCATCTTGACGGTGTTCTGTTTCTGTTCTACTTTTGTTCTATATGGCGCTCGCTCTTACCCCAAAACAGAAAGAGGTACTGGACTTCATTGTTCAGTACATCCACGACCGCGGCTTTGCCCCTTCCTATCGCGAAATCGCGACTGGTCTGGAGTTGGCTTCGCCCTCGACGGTGCACGTGCATGTCCAAGCGCTTCGTCAGCGTGGGTATTTGCGTGATTCAGAGGGAGACTCGGGGAATCGTGAGCTTGAACCAACCGACCAAGCTGTTCGCTGGGGCCGAAGCGTTGTGCTGCCCCTGATTGGATTGATCACCGCTGGTCAGCCGATTGAAGCGATCGAAGATCGTCGCGAGACACTAGCTGTTCCATCCGAGCTGGCCTCGGACCCATCTAATAGCTATATCCTGAGAGTAAAGGGCGAATCGATGATCGATGAGGGGATTCTTGATGGCGACTACGTCGTGATCGAACGGAACCCAGCTCCGCGTAATGGAGATGTGGTAGTTGCTCTTCTTGATAACGCCTACGCCACTCTTAAAAAGTTTTACCGTGAACGTGGACGCGTCCGACTGCAGCCTGCAAACAAAACAATGAAACCGATCTACTGTGATGATCCATTGATTCAAGGAGTAGTAAAAGGCGTGATTCGATCCTTTAGTCATTAAATCAAATTCTTTTCAACGCTCTTCTTTCCAAGGCTCGCTTGGCGCTTCTTTTTGCTCTCTTTGTTTACTTCCTCTTCTATGATCTATCGAAAAGTGCAGGCTCCCATCGATGTGATGATGTGTTTTCGTGATGGGCACCCTGAACCGATGTTTTTCAAATGGAATGATCGTTTTCATCAAGTGAAGCGCGTCCTCTTTATGCACGCAGAACGGGTAGGGCAGAGACGTGTCTATTTTTTCTCCGTTTCAGATGGCTCTCAGGCCTTCCGCCTCCGTTTCTGCACCGAGTCCCTCAATTGGTCGCTCGAAGAGGTTTGTCGTATAGAGCGCAGTGTAACCCCTGTGCTTGAGGCGGTTTTGGCCTGAAAAGCAAAACATTGTGCGAAAAGTCGGGGTGACAGGACTTGAACCTGCGGCCTCCTGCTCCCAAAGCAGGCGCTCTAGCCAACTGAGCTACGCCCCGACTCTTTTCACAATGTGCGGGGATAATAGCGGGAAATGAGAAACTTGCCAAGCTCCTTTTGAAACGGTCCCGTAAATGATACACTATGGGCGATTGACGGATTCGTTTAGCCCTTCAATCGATTGATGATCCTTTGGGACATTTCATGCGTGATCCTGCCTCCAGAGCGGACCAAGAACCGGACGCGCTTTCTCAAGATGAACAGATCTTTTTAGATGGATTGCTCTCTCGAGTAGGTGGACCGGTTCCCGCACAGCCAGCGAAGCGTCGAACAAGAAGAAAACTTCGACGGAGTGCTTCGCGTACACAAAGTTTGCAGGACGCAGAATCGATTGAGCAGCCAACAATTCACCTCCGTACTTCACATAAGGGTCCAGTTCGAATCCCTGTTCAGCATCGTCCCCACACGCAGAGTCCTTTTTTGGTCACCGTCCAGGGATTGGTCCAGCCAATTTACGAAGAAGAGCGGTCTCCACGCGAGCATTCCATTCATGAGTGGGAATTACCCGCTGAGCTATCCGTTTCTTCCGAGGCGTTGCTTGCCGAAGCGTTGGATTTACACCTTCCTGATGTTGATCCGTTTATTTTTCATCAGCAATTCACCCCAGGTGATGCGGATGTTGCGTATGCGCAGACCTATGGATTTTGGACACGTGTTCGTAGGCCCTTTATTCGCTGGGAAGTCTCGCGTGCGGAAAAGCGAGCGAATGTCCCGGTAAGACCTGTTCAGGCTGTACGCGTTACAAGTGAAGAGCATCTTCTTCCGTCGGACTTCGATTATCAGTGGACTACACAGACAGGAGCGAAGCGCACAGCCTTGCGGCACCAGCTAGCGCTTGTACGGCATCGCGTTTCTGCATTTTTCTTGCGCACAACTGAGACGATTGAAGATACAGTTACTGAATTTGAAGAGCGTGAGGAGGGAGTCATTACAGAGACTGAGCAAGCTTGGGGCGTACCTGTTTTGGTCCCACGGTTGGACTTCATAAAGATTTTTGGTGGGTTAGCAGCCTTACTCCTTGTTGCGAGTTTGCCTGCAGGGGCAGTTTCCTTGTCTCGCTCCTTCCGAGGGACAGTCGAACAGAGCTTGGGTCAGAGTCGATCGGCTGTGGAAGAGGTGACGCGCATGACCGACTCAGCGAATCCATTGTTGATGGCGCCATCGGCGTTGGCGGCTGCCTCTGAGCAGTTCCGTTTGGCTGAAGACGGGCTTCGCCAGGTGAATGGTCTTACGACCCTGATCGTGCGTTCGTTGCCACAGACTCGCGAAGCCTATCGAACGAGCGTCGCGCTGTTAGATGCGGGTACGCAGGCAACGAAGGCGGGTCGACTCGTAACGGAGGGCGTACAAGAAGCGCTCACCATGCAGGTCCGTCATCCTATTGAACGCATTACAACGCTTCAAACATTCGTGGATGCTGCGATTCCAACGCTTCGCAAAGCAAGTGATCGCATGGGGGATGTGAATGAGGAGCTCCTGCCTGAGGGGGAGCGAGAGAAGGTGGTTCAGGCGCGAACAGCGATTGAAGGTGGGTCACGTGCGCTGGAAGATATTTCCAAAACGCTTAGCTTTGCCCGTTTGCTGATGGGGGAGGCGCGTGAACAGACCTATCTCCTCGTGTTCCAAAACCAGGCAGAGCTTCGTCCAACGGGTGGATTCATGGGATCGGTCGCCGAGGTTATGATCGATCGTGGAGACATTGATCAAGTGTTTATCCCAGGAGGTGGCCCTTATGATTTACGTAGCCAGCTGAAGAGTCGTGTGCTCGCGCCAAAGCCTCTCCACCTTGTAAATCCACGTTGGGAGTTCCAAGACGCGAACTGGTTTCCAGACTTCGCCGCTTCGGCCGAAAAGATTAGCTGGTTCTGGAGTCAGGGCGGACAGTCCACGCTGGATGGGGTGATTGCGGTGAATGCCTCTGTCCTTGAGCCGCTCCTGCGCTTCACGGGCCCAATTGACCTGCCAGACTATGGAAAGAGCTTCACGGCGGATAACATCCAGTTAGAGCTGCAAAAAGCGGTGGAACTTGAATACGACAAGACAGAAAACAAGCCAAAGAAGATCATTGGAGATCTCTTCCCAGTGTTGCTTGAGCGTCTCCGGAACGCCCCACCGGAGGAAACATTGAAGCTCATTTCTATTTTGGACGAGTCGCTCCGAAAGAAAGACGTCCAATTATGGTTCCGTGATCAGGAGTTGCAGGCATACACCGAACGCTTTGGCTGGGCGGGCCGCATCAAGCCGACAAAGGGGGACGCTCTAAGTCTGATTGAAGCGAATATCGGCGGCCAGAAGACGGATACCGTCATTCGAGAAGCGCTGGATCAACGGGTCCAGATCCTGCCGAATGGTCAGATTGAAACGACCGTCACCCTTGATCGTACGCATGATGGAAAACAAGGGCAGTTGTTCCGTGGGGCGAATAACGTCGAGTATGTTCGCTTGTATGTTCCGCTTGGTTCGGAGCTCCTTTCTGTTGAGGGGGTTCAACCGCCAACGACCACAGCGTACAAACTACCAATCGCCCAAGATCTTCCAGATCCTGATTTAGCGAGATACGTGAATTTGCCACGTGTCGGTCCAGCAGGGGTAGATATTACCCAGGAATTCGGCCGTACGGCCTTTGGTGCGTGGGTGCAGCTCCGACCAGGGGCAAGTTCTCGAACCGTGTTCCGCTATCGATTGCCGTTTACGGTTCAGGAGCTGTCCGAGCGAGCCATGTCTGACTACGGAGGAGCGACTCCAGAACGTGGAGGCGCCTATACGCTCTATCTCACCAGCCAATCAGGGAAGACGGATCGAAGTTTAAATCTCCACGTACACTACCCAGAAGCTTGGAACGTTCGTTGGTCGAATCGTGAAGACCTTATCCAGAAGCCGGGCGTATTGACCTGGTCCGGCCCGATGGCCGAAGATCAGATTTTTGCCTTGTCCTTTGCCCTCCCTTCGTCCTATGAACAAACCACCGTCCGACAAGAAGGAGAGTAGGCCGGTTATGCGTAAGAAGGCGGCCTCCAAACCGATGAAGGCGGAGCTGGTTGAGATTGAGGAGGGTGGGCGCGAGGGTGAGTCTGTCGAAGAGCGATTATCGAATATCTATCGTGATGATCAAGGAGATCTTCCCGATTTTAATCAATTCGACCGAAAGCGAAGCTTTTGGTGGCTACGTACGACCGCGTGGATTGTAGTGGTGACATCGATTGTGAGTGTTTGTGCGTGGGCGGGCTTTATGGCTTGGCGCCCGTGGCGTACGGATGGACCACCCGCGATCGCTTTGCGGATTGAAGCACCCGGTGAAATCAGTCCCGGAAAAGAAGAAGAGATCCGTATCTATTGGGAGAATACGGACTTGCGTCCAGTACGCGAAACGGATCTACGGGTTTTTTTACCGACCGACTTTGTTTTGCAGAAAGCAACGCCTGTTCCGACCAGCGCTTCGTCCACCCTGTGGTCCTTAGGGCTTCTCCCTCCGCAACAAAAGGGGATAATTACGCTACGAGGGGTTTTTTATGGAGCTACCGATCGCCAAGCGACGATTCAGGCGCTGGCTACCTATCGCTATGATTCGCTTGATCGAGAGCGACAGCTCGCAGAGACGCTCCGCTTGGCCTACACGACTTCAACGGTTAACGGTGTTCTCACAGCTCCAGAGCGTATGTTGCCCGGCGACCAGGTGACGCTTCGCTATCAAGTGACGAATCGTTCGGACCAGGTTCTTGGGCCACTCGTTGCTCGTTTTGTTTTGCCAGATGGGTTCGTGGTCTCGGCTTCGTCTTCACCTGGCTTGAATCAAGAGGGGCAGACACTGACCTTCCCGATCACGCGTCTGCCACCGGGATCGGTGACAACGCTTCAAGTTGGTGGAACGATGCTCTCGGGTCATCCGGGGGATGCGCTTATCACAGCCGCGGTTGGCCGAGCGGATGTGCGTGGGGTCTTTGTTTCTTTGGCAATGTCGGAGGCTCGTTCCGTGGTCTTGGCGGGGGATCTGGCTCTGCGACTTATCGTGAATGGCAGTCCGACAGAATCCCCAATTGATCCAGGGACGCCACTTCGTATCACGTTAGGCTACGAAAATACGAGCGGAGAAGAGTTGAAGAACGTTTCTTTGACGCTTTCAACGGAATCATTGATAAACGCCAAACGACAGGCGGGGACAGTTGGGCTGATCCAGTGGAGTGCGCTCGAAGATCTTCAGCGCGCAGCTTCGAGCACCAAAGGGCAGACGCAGACCTTGAAACTCACCTCGGCTCAGGTCCCAAGTCTCGCTTCGCTCCCAGCAGGAGCGAAAGGCTCGTTTGATTGGATTATTCCCATACGGAGCGCCCCAACAGGCACGCGAGACGCTGTCATTCAGGTCGGGGCTCTCGCACATATCGACCGCGTTGGAGCGACCGTGGGAGCACGAGATGTTCGTGTGATGCCTTTCAATTTACGTTACAAGACGGATGCAGATCTACGCGTAGAAGCGCAGTACGCAACCGAAGAAGGGGCGCCGATCGGTTTTGGTCCGTTGCCGCCAGAAGTAGGAAAGACCACCGGCTATCGAGTGAACTGGCGTATCACAAAGAAAGTGCATGAATTGGATCGAATTACCGTTAAAGCAAAGTTACCAGCCATCGCGACCTGGACAAAAAATATTCAAGTCGAACGCGGAACGGTGACCTACGATGAAGCGACCCGCGAAGTTCGTTGGACGATCCCGAGTCTTCCACTCGATGTCGCGAGCATAGCAGCTTCCTTTGATGTGCAGGTGACGCCAGCGCGTGCAGATGTGGGGCGGTTCGCGCCGCTCATTGGAGAAGCGACGTTCGAAGCGCAGGATAAACAATTAAATACACCGCTTTTACGAGTAAAACCAGCCCTTACGACGGACCTCCCTGGTGATGAGCTTGCGCGTGGCCGTGGTGTCGTACGCTAATCAACACTGTGGATATCGAATCTGTGCTATGATTACCGATGTTCTTTCCCTTTTGTATGCCTATCCGCGGATCCCGTCGTCCTAACGTAGTCCCTATCACTGCTCCTTCGTTTTCCACCCCTCCCCGTTCCTACCTCTATCGTAAAATCGCATTTGGATTTATTGGACTGACTGTCTTGCTCGTTGCGGCGATTCTCTGGTTGTCTTCGGTGAAGGCGCAGGTCATTGTCCGCGTAAAGAAAGAGCCAGTAGCGGTTGATACAGTGGTGGAATTGGCGAAGGTTCCAAAAACAGGGCAGCTCCTTGGCCGTGTGGCTCAAGGAACATTTGAGAATCGCAAAGAATTTCCTATTCGCACAGCAGGTGACAGCGCGACTACAACCACGCCCGTTGCTTTGATCCCTTCATCAACGACCGTTGCGGCTGCGCCTACGGCAACTGCGCCCGTGATTGCGCCAAACGCGCTTGCACGTGGCACGGTCAAAATTGTAAACACCTATTCGCGCGCTCAGCCGCTTGTACGTACAACGCGGTTGTTGACGGCTGATAACAAATTATTCCGCATCGATAAAGCGGTGAATGTTCCAGCAGGTGGTTCAGTGGAAGTAGAGGTGTATGCTGATAAACCGGGTCCAGGATTCGAAATTGGTCCAACGAAATTCACCATTCCAGGCTTGTTCGTCGATCTTCAGAAATTTATTTACGCAGAATCAACGACTGCCTTCAAACTCGAAACAGTTCCAGTCCCTGCGCCAACTCCTGCTCCGCGTACGCAGCCAACCCCAGCTCCACGGACGACGCCTCGTGCCGGCGCCCTCACTCCAACGCAAGAAGAGCTTGATGCAGCTGAACGCCAGGCGATCGATGAGACGCTCGAGCGTGCAAAACGTCAGTTAGCTTCGGAGGTGACCGAATCAGCTTCGTTGGAAGGAGTCTATTTCACCAAAGTCCGTAAAGAAATCCTTCCTGGATCAACCCCACAATCGTTTATTGTCTATATCCAGGCAGATGTCACAGCCGTTTACTACCCAAAGGATGATATGTTGGTCTTAGTCCGCAGCAAGCTGCGCGAAAAAGTCCCTTCCGACCGTGAGATTGTCCCATTCGATGGAAAATCGATCCGTTATCAGATCGAATCGGTTGATCCACGCTCCGAAACGGCAACGGTCCGCGTCCAAACAGATGCAACCTCTCGCCTAACGCCCTCAAGTGATGGCTTGAAGAAAGAAAATATGGTCGGCAAGTCAAAGCAAGAATTGGTCGATACGCTGAAGAAGATCGATGGAGTCGAATCGGTTGACGTCATCACCTCACCAGGCTGGTTACGCAAAATTCCAAGCATGCAAGAACGGATTGAGTTGAAGGTGGAATAACAACGCCAAAGAAAACCCCACGCAAATACGCGTGGGGTTTTCTGTTTAACGCATTAAGGAGAAATGTTGTATCCAATTTTGACCACCCCTTGTTTCTGCTTGATATATCGAATGTGCAGGCCGCCAATCTCACCCAAGGCTTGCACATGTGTTCCGCCACAGGGGACGGATTTGTCTCCTAATCGAACAATCCGCGTTGTTCCCTGAAGATCGATGGTTGTGGGTATGTTCGTTGCAATAAGCGCTGCGGCAGCCGCTTCGATACGGGCGGCTAACTCAGCGTCAGGCACCTCCTGGGTCAAATACTCGACGTACGGACCATCTGCAAAGTGATACCCTTTTCCGGGTTGCCACTGGATAGAAAGCTGATCCAGTACGACGTCGAGGAGATGTCCCGCCGAGTGGAGGCGGCTGTGAAGTTGTCTCCAGGCGGTATCAATTTCACACAGAACCTCTTCACCAGGTTCGATCATTCCATCGGACATGATTCCTATGTGCTCTATGGCTCCATCTTCACGTTTCTTTGCCTGGGTGACCTTCAGGATCCCCTGAGATCCCAGTATTTCTCCACGGTCGGCTGGTTGGCCGCCGCCCTGTGGGTGGAAGATGGTGTCCGCGAGCGTGACGACAACAAGCCCATCACGTAGTTCAGAGCCAAGAACCGTTGTCGAAAGCTGGCTGCACTGCATGTCGGCGTAATAGCGGGGGAGAGGATTGCTCATAGTTCATGGAGGTAAGTGGAATATGGACGTATCGTACGAGACCTCTGGTCAGGGCCAAAGAAAAACAGCAGATAGCACAAAAATGACAGATATGTCATAAATATGACATATGCGTTTAATTGCGGAAGGGGTCCGGAAACAGGTCTTGCAAGATCCGATTGCCTACGACGCGTTGGTCGCCGGGATCCTTAATTGCCGCGCCTACGCCAAATCCATCGTCAAACCTGTGGGCGACTGGTGCCGTAAACCGGTCAAAATAGATACCGTTATGGCGGTGCTTTTGCGTTTACGACGCACGCTACAGCAAACACAACAAGAAACAGGGAGACTCCCGCTGATCCCTGATTTTTCCATCTCCTCGCTGACATTAAAAACGAGCCTGGCAGAAATCGCCTTCGATCTCACAAAGGATATCGATCAAGTCACACATTGGCTCGAAGCCTATCCTAAGCAAAAAGACGCAATGGTCATCACGATTCGCGGGAATCACGAACTGGCAATCATTGCTCCGCATCAAATCGTCCTCGACCTTCAAAAAACGTTTCCACGCCGTAAACCAAAAGGCGTTGCCCTCGGCTTAGCCGCGGTGACCGTTACCTACCCCTCGGCGGACTACCTGTTTACTCCAGGGATTACGTACGCGTTGATTCGCCAGATTGCCTTGCAGCGCATTAACCTAGTCGAGAAATGTTCCACTTACTCAGAAGAAACATTCTTCGTTGCCGAGGAGGATGCGGCTGCTACCTTCGAATGTTTAAAGCCTTTCCTGAAAACAAAGAGTGATTCTGAACTAAAACAAAAACGGCCACGCTAAGTGGCCGTTTTTGTTATATTTTTTTGGATTACGCGACGAGTGTGCTGCCGTCGACTTTGACGCCTGGACCCATCGAGGAAGTCACTGTGATTGACTTGATGAACACGCCTTTCGAGGAGGCTGGCTTTGCTTTGCGAATCGCTTCCACCAACATCGTGAGGTTCGCAAGAAGCGCGTTTACGTCCATCGAAGCTTTTCCGATCGCTTGGTGAATGTTTCCAGTCGTATCGTTCTTGAAGGATACTTTACCCTTCTTAATTTCTTCGACCATTTTCTTCACGTTTGGGCCAACCGTGTCTGTCTTTGGGTTAGGCATGAGACCGGCAGGACCAAGAATTTTCGCGAGCTTGGCGAGCTTAGGCATCATGTCTGGGGTCGCAACCGTGATGTCACAGTCGATCTTTCCGTTCTTGATGATTTCCGCAATCAATTCTTCGCCACCAACGACGTCAGCGCCAGCATCTTTTGCTTCTTTTTCGCGGTCAGCGGAAACGAAGGCGACGACTTTCTTCGACTTTCCAACAGAGTGGGGGAAGACGAAGGTCGTACGGACCTGTTGATCACCCTTTTTTACATCGATGCCCAAGTTCAAGTGGACTTCGACGCTAGAATCAAACTTCACGTTTGAGGTCTTTTTGACGAGCTCAAGTGCTTCGAGGCCAGAGTAAACCTTCTTGCTATCAATAAGCTTTGCGAGCTCGGTGTAGCGTTTTCCGTGTGCAGTGGCGTTAGCCATAGACTGAATGTGGTGCAAACCTCCGTTTGAGCGGAGTCCCACGAACAAGAGTAAGTGGCCTGATAATAGCCATTTAAGCCAAAAATGTCAAAGGTTGCTCGGTTCTCTAAGCTCTGGCTTAATATGGGCGACTCGAATAGGAATGTTCGAGAAACGAGGACAAGTTCGCTCGAGAGGAGACGAGGACGATGGCGCTGAACAATCTCGCACAGCGGTTCGTGGTGGCTAGTGTTGCTATCCCGGCGCTTCTGGGAGCGCTCTACTTCCGACAGGGGATCATCTGGTTCGTCCTCTGTCTGGTCTTCGCCCGTCTGGCGGCGAAAGAGTTCCTGGCGCTGGTCGCGCCAGACGAACCGGAGTCGACGGGCTACCACCCGCTGTTCTACCTCCTGTATGGAGGGGTGTTCGTCACACTCTTCCTGGCAGTGTCGCGGCACAGCCTGTTCGGCCTGCACTTCGAGGGGCTGCTCCCGCTGCTCTATGGCGGCCTGATCCTCGCGGTCGCAGTGCTCCTCTCCATCCTGATCTTCCCGCCCCTGCTCACACAGAAGCGGTTGAAGATCGGTGGCCTGGCGCTCGGGCCCTTCTACCTCGCGGGGCCCTTCGCTCTGCTCGCGCTCATTCGGCTGTACGGTACGTCGGCCGAGGGAGCGGGGCTCTGCATCTTCACGCTGTCAGTCGCCTGGCTCGGGGACTCGGTCGCCATGCTCTTCGGCAAGACGTTCGGCGGTCCGAAGCTCTACCCGACCGTCTCGCCGGGGAAGACCTGGAGCGGCGCCGTGGGCGGGCTCATCGGCTCGGCCTCGGTCGTGCTCTTCGCCAAGCTGCTCTTCCTGCCCAGCCTCCCGGTCGGGAAGGGGATCGCGCTCGCGCTCTTCGCCGGCGCCTTCGGGCAGCTCGGTGACCTGTGCGAGTCAGTTCTCAAGCGTACGACCGGGGTCAAGGACTCGGGCAGCTCGCTGCCGGGCCATGGAGGCTTCCTCGACCGCGTCGATGCGCTCTTGTTCGTGACCCTGGTGGTCTTCGGCGCGCTCCAGTCGGGCTGGCTCGGTTTCTCGTTGCCGTCCACTCGTTAGCGCTGATCGACTACCGGAACAATCAACCCACCTCTCCGGCCCTCGGCTGGAACGATGACGCACCTCTCGCTTCCGTTCCAACGAGGGCCGCGTCATATTCAAATACAAAACTCCCAGCGAGGGTTGAGCTCGCTGGGAGTTTGTTCGTTGTGATTCTTAGATCACGTCGACGCCCATGTTCTTGGCTGTGCCTTCGATCTGGCGCATTGCCGCTTCGATCGTGGTGCAGTTCAAGTCAGGCATTTTCTTTTCGGCAATTTCCCGGACCTGGGCTTTTGTGATCTTTCCAACCTTCTCCGTGAGCGGTTTAGCCGATCCCTTAGCGATCTTAGCCGCTTTTTTGACGAGCTCCGAAGCCGGAGGCGTCTTCAGGATGAAGGTGTAGGAACGATCTTCGTAGAGGGTGATAATCGCTGGAACAACTTCGCCGAGACGATCTTGCGTTGCCGCGTTGATCTTCTGACAAAATTCAGCGATGTTCATTCCGTGCTGACCAAGGGCCGGACCAAGTGGTGGAGCTGGAGTCGCCTTGCCACCCATGACCTGGACCTTGATAAGTGCTTTGACTTTCTTGGCCATAATGAGAGAAATAATCCGTTATAAGCGCCTGGATGGGGCGAGAAGCGTCCCTATTAAATCTTTTTTACCTGGGTGAAGTCAAGTTCGAGCGGTGTCTCACGGCCGAACATGCTCACCAAGACCTTCACTTTGCCACGCGAACCGTCGATGCCGATCACCTTGCCTTCGAAGCCTTTGAACGGACCTTCGCCGATACGAACAGCCATTCCTTCCTGCAAATCGATCGTGATTTCTGGATCTTGGCTGGAGCCCATGCGCTTCAAGATGGAAGCGACCTCTTCGGCGGCGAGGGGGCTTGGTGTTGTTCCCATGCCGATGAACTGGGTGACGTTTGGCGTGTTGCGTACAACATACCAAGAGTCATCCGTCACAGTCATTTCGACCAACACATACCCCGGCAAGATCTTTTCTTCGACGACGCGGCGCTTTCCGTTCTTGATTTTGATCTTCTTTTCCTTTGGAACAACCACATTGAAGATCTTTTCCTGCATCCCGAGCGCC
This sequence comes from uncultured Gammaproteobacteria bacterium, assembly GCA_964600845.1. Classification (GTDB taxonomy): domain Bacteria; phylum Patescibacteriota; class Patescibacteriia; order 2-12-FULL-60-25; family 2-12-FULL-60-25; genus JAGOTP01. The sequence continues at coordinate 30,163 of CAZRJW010000002.1, forward strand.
TCGAGACGCTGCTTCAAGTTGTTCATCACATTCTCCTCGTAGCCCGAGTAGGTGTTGATGGCGTACCAGCGTCGCCCGTACTCCGCGGTTTGCTTAGGCATAGAACCTTAGTAGATCAATGAAATGAGCATTAGTTACCGGCGGGAGCCACTGGAGCGGGTGTGTTTGGGGCAACGGGAACCTGTTCCACTTGGATGTCGGCCGCACCCCCGTCTGGATTGGTGGCTTCGATTTCAATTGGGCTGACGTCCACGGCACCTGGAGCCTGCTGGATCGGCGTTGCAGCGTTTTGAGTCGTTCCGGTCTTTGAGGTGATGATCGCTTGGATCCCCGCATTGATGACGAAATCGAGGGCGCTGAAGAAGATTCCGAAAACGATGACGGTCGCGATGACGAGACCGGTGTAACGGATGATATCTTCACGGCTTGGCCACGCGACGGCGAGCAGTTCTTCTTTTGAGGCACGGAAATAGTTGCGGCTGCGATCAATGAGGTTCATAGAGGGGCTAGATCTTTAAAAAGCCCTTTTGGGGCCGTTTGCGCCTATTATACAGGAAAAGTTGATTTTGGCAATGGGTTTGGGTTATCCTCAGGTACGTATTTTTGTGCGAGAAGCCAATCCATCTTTCTGCCGGGGTATAGCTCAGTTGGCCAGAGCGCCTGCATGGGGTGCAGGAGGCCGCAGGTTCAAGTCCTGTTACCCCGACAGAGGGATGAATAAACAAAATGACGAATTCCGCTAGGTGGTTGACAAAAACCACCTTTTGTGATATTTTATTACGTCAAAATTGACCCCTACGGCAGGGAAAACCGACGTTCTTGAAAGAGGTTTTCGAGATGAGAATGCTGTATCGAGTGTTGCGCGTCACCACCACTAGCTTCGCAGACCCGCCCACAGTGACGGAGTACGAGGTCTGGTCGGGTGAAGACACGCGTGAGTTGAGTGAGTTACACCCACCCAGCCAGGTCTTCGGCGCCGATGACCTTCGGTCGTATGAGCTCGAAGACGGGTGGATCAAGTGCAATCACCGCTTCGAAAGGTTCGAGGGCAGCGCCTGGGTCGTCTGCCAGGATCCCCGTGTGCGGCTCGTCACTGGGATGACCGAGCTCGAGCAGGAGATCGACAGGGAGAACCGGAGGGACTTCCCTGGGGACTACGATGGGGATGATCCCGATCAGTGCTTGGACGACGATGACGAGCAGTACCTCGACGACTAGCCGGACTGGCTGGTCGTCACACGGCGCACCCACGCGGCAAAGAACGTACTCGTTCAGCCGCCCCGGGTGCGCTCTTTGCTTTTCCACGTTATCCCCATGTTTTCTTGTGCTTTAGGTGTGTACTTCGTATAATTCCCTTGCATTTACTTATTCTTTTCGTGTTTTTTCGCACATCTCTTATGAAAATGACAAAATCGCAGCTCATGAAGGAATTGTCGGCCAAGACGGATCTTCAGAAGAAGGACGTTGTTGCCTTCATGGAACAGCTCGTCAAAATCGCTTACACACAGGTCAAAAAGAATGGAGAATTTGTTCTTCCAGGCTTCGGCAAGTTGGTGAAGCTTGATCGCAAGGCGCGCATGGGCCGCAACCCAGCTACAGGCGAATCGATCAAGATCCCAGCGAAAAAAGTTGTGAAATTCCGCGTTGCAAAAGTTGCGAAGGAAGCAATTTTGTAATTAGTTATTTTGCTGAAAAAGGAGATGGGAAACCATCTCCTTTTGTTATATACTGAATACATGCCCAAGAAACGCTCTGTCGCTCCTTCTTCATCTGCCGTAACGCCTTCCAAACCCAATCCAAATGTCATCTTGGGTGGGCAGACGTGCGAGATCCAAAATCCGCATCAACGCATCCAACAATGGCTGGCACGCCCGCATGCGCCGACTACTGCCTCAACCTCTATTTTTGAAGGGATGGATGGAAGTATGAGCTGGCGCATTTTCCGCATCTTATCCGAATTTGTGGAAGGGTTTGATTTTCTCTCAAAGCAATCTAAGACGGTGACGTTCTTTGGAAGCGCCCGCTGTTCCTTTGCGAGCTACGGTTACCAACAAGCAAAAAAATTAGGGTATCTCTTGGGAAAAGAGGGTTTTACCATCATTACGGGAGGAGCGCCGGGGGTGATGGAGGCGGGGAACTGGGGTGCTTACGAGGCTGGCGCGCATTCCGTGGGACTGAACATTCAGTTACCGCATGAGGAGCGGAAGAACCAATACGTAAAAGAAAGTATTGCATTCCAACATTTCTTTACACGTAAGGTGATGTTGTCGGCGGCTGCTCAGGCCTACGTGTATTTTCCGGGAGGGTTTGGAACGCTCGATGAATTGTTCGAAATTGTAACCTTGATTCAGACCGGAAAGATTGCGAATAGAGTACCTGTGGTGCTTGTTGGAAAAAAGTTTTGGACGCCAATGTTCGATTGGATCCGTAGCGAAATGTGGGATGAGAACTTGTTTATCGATAAGCACGATATGGACCTGATGTTTCTGGTGGACTCTGCCGAAGAGGCGTACGAAATTATTTTGGCGGTGAAGCACGAGATGGCGTAATAAAAAAACAACTGCATCTGAGAATAAAGAAATACCTCCCCAAGCGGGGAGGTATTTCTTTATTCCTTTGATCGATTTACGCCTTCTCTTCGTGCTGGGTACCGACGAACTTCTTGATCGTTCGGAGGGTGCGGGCGGCGACGCGCATACGCTTGCCGTTGATGCGAACAACCTGAAGGTTGACGTTCTGACGACGTCGGGAAGCGATGTTGGAGTGACTGCGGGAGTTGCCGAAGATGGCACTCTTTCCGCTCAGCTGACAAATTCGGGACATAAGAAGTAATGCAATAGACGGCAAAATAATGGCCGTAGGATAAGGGAAGTGGTCCGATTTGGCAAGCGCTCGTCCACACGGCATCATAGAGAGCATCCTCTCTTTATGAATTTATCTCTGCTCTTTCAGGAGCCCTGGCTGTTCCTGGTCTTCATAATCGCCTTCCTTTTGACGCTTGCTGTACATGAATTTTCCCATGCCTGGATGAGTACGATGCTGGGGGATCAAACTGCTAAGCGAGAGGGGCGTTTAACCCTCAACCCCGTGTCCCATGTGGATATCTTGGGGTTTTTGGCGCTTGTGACCGTTGGTTTTGGCTGGGGAAAGCCCGTTCCGTTCAACCCCTATAACCTAAAGTATCAGAAATGGGGCCCTACCTTTGTGGCGGTCGTTGGTCCTATCTCCAACTTACTGTTTGGAACGCTCTGTATTTTGCTCGCAGGGATATTGAGTCGCGCCTTTGATTGGTCGCCATCAAACCTGTTGATTACAGCCCTGTCTTTCATGGGGTATCTCAACTTCTTATTGCTCCTATTTAACCTAATTCCGCTCCCTCCCTTGGATGGATCAAAGGTGCTTTTAGCTCTTCTATCTTCAGAAGCGCATCGACCCGTACGCCAGGTACTTGAACAGCAGGGACCGGTCCTTTTGCTCATTCTCATGATTCTGGATGCGGCGACAGGCATAGGATTCTTTGCCTGGATTGGATCGGTTGCTCGATTAATGGTCGAATTCATTGCTCGTCTCACGTAGGGATAGTGAACTTCCCGTATGTGGAAAAATCCTCCTGCAGCAGGAATAACGCGTTTGTTCGGACGTATCTTGGGTACGGCGCTGATACTTTCGATTGTATCGGCGTTGATAGAGTCGATCGCGGGGGTCGCAGGAAGAACCCGTCTCATCGATCTCACGAGCGTGTTTATTGAGTATCCCTTCTGGATCGTTGTATTTGGCGGCTGGGCCGCCTGGATTGTGCGCCGTTTGCAAGGGGTGTCTTGGTTGTCCGCGATAGAGCGTACGCTGCCCTTCGCTCCGCTCGCACTCCTTATCCCAAGCGTAAATTGTGTCGTGTCATGGCTGGGGTTGGAATCAGTGGTTCCGGCCTTTGTGAATGTACTGGAAGCTCCGGTGTCGATCCTGACCTTCGGCTGGTGGCCGCGTTTTCTCGCATCACCCGGGGTATTGATGCTTCTCATAGCAGTCGCTGGGTTGTTTGTTTATCATTCCTGGAAAGAAAAGCACGCCCCTAAACGTATTTTGGGAGCTGTTCTTCTGTGGATTGCGGGAACGTTAGGGGGGCTTTTACTTCCCTCACTTGTCTCTTGGGCTACGGTTTCAGCCGAAATTTCACCCTTGAACGCTGGTCCGAATGTATTAGCGCGCACCTGGGTCGCCTTGTCTCAAGAAGGATATTGGTGGCGTTCGATGCTGGAGCGCTTCCCAGGGGTGCTAGAAGGGGAAGCGGAGGCCTCTGTGCGTTTTCTGCGGATAAGTGGTGCTTGGTTGATCGCACTCGCGTTTAGCGTCTTTGCCTTTTTCCGTCAGGTGTCGTTTTCGCCTCGCCACCTTCTCTCCTGGTTTAAGCCTGTTCGAGGGGTTTCTTTTCTGGGAGCCGCATTTTTCGGCCTGTGGATTGGGGGACTGTTTGGGGGAAGATTCTTTGTACGAGTGGTGGATGGGATCCCGTTTTTGCTCTTTCTTGTGACCGCGTTGGCGGTTTGGGGTGTGAGCGTCTGGAGAAATGATATCCATGACCTGGAGCAGGACCTGGCCGCTGGACGGAGTGATCGTCCGTTAGTGAAAGGGGACGTACGACCGGCGGATTTTGCTTGGATGGGAAAGGCGATGTTATGTGTCGCCGGTATCAGTGGTTGGTTACTTGGTTGGCCTGTTTTTCTGCCGTTGATGGGTTTTTTGGTGTTACAAGAAGGGCTGAGCGCTGCCGGTTTGCGCTGGAAAGAGCGCATGGTTGGCGGCCCTCTTCTCGCCCTATCCTTCGTGTGTGTGGCTACTTCAGGGATCTTCTTCGCTCTTCGAACGGCAGCCGTTCCTCTTCTCCCTGCGACTATTTGGCTTATGTTAGCGGCTTTTTATCTTTTTCAAGCAATTCCAAAAGCGATTCGCTGGTCTCCACGACTATTACAAGTGTTCACGACGTCTTTACGCATACCGCCACGGATGTTGATCCCGATCGCGTTAGCATTGGGGTACCTCTTAGTTCCACTCTTGTCTGGATGGACGGTCCTTTGGTGGCTCGCATTACCCTGTGCTGTTGTGGCTCTTTTACCGCTTCTAGGAAGTGGCCGCTGGGATGAGCGAAAAATCGTAGGTTGGCAAACGGCCTTCCTCATTATTGCGTTTCTCCTGCTGTCCGTGCGCCCATCCTCTTGACGCGGGGCAAAAAAAGCTGATAGATTAGCGCCCATCAACTTACTTTCCCATGCCTACTATTAACCAGCTGGTTCGACGCGCCCGCAAGCCATTGGCCGTCAAATCAAAGAGCCCTGCGCTCCAATTCAAGATGGACACGCTGCACCGCGTTCGCACGGAATACAAACGTGGATCCGGTTTGAAGCGTGGCGTATGTGTCAAAGTCACAACAATGACACCAAAAAAGCCAAACTCCGCTATTCGTAAAATTGCGCGTGTGCGCTTGTCGAATGCGCAGGAAGTAACTGCTTACATTCCTGGAGAAGGACACAACCTTCAAGAGCACTCGATCGTCTTGATTCGTGGAGGTCGCGTAAAGGACTTGCCAGGTGTGCGCTATCACATCGTGCGTGGTGTCTACGATACGCAAGGTGTCCAAGGTCGTCGTGGCAGCCGTTCTCTGTACGGTGCTCGTCGTCCAAAGGAAGACAAGAAGAAATAATTTTCAGTCTTTGATATTCAATTATGCGCGGAAAGAAAGCCCCTCGTCGCAAGGTTGCGAACGACCCAAAGTACAACAATGCGGTCATCACCAAGTGTATTAACTACTTGATGATCGGCGGAAAGCGTCAGCTTGCTCAGAAGATTGTCTACGGAGCATTGGCTATCGCTGAAGAAAAGCTTCAGAAGCCAGCTGCCGAAGTCTTCGATGAAGCGATGAAGAATGTTTCCCCAATGCTCGAGGTTAAATCTCGCCGCGTGGGTGGAGCGAACTACCAAGTTCCTCTCCAGGTGCGCGCCGATCGCCGTGTGCAGCTCGCGTTGCGCTGGATGATCACCGCCGCTCGTTCTCGCAAGGGAAAGCCAATGATCGAGAAGCTCGCAACAGAGTTCATCGACGCTGCGCAGAACCAAGGTGAAGCGGTTCGCAAGAAGACGGACGTACAGCGCATGGCCGAAGCCAACCGCGCCTTCGCTCACTTCGCCAAGTAACAGATTATTTAGTGGATACCGAGTAGCTAGTAGCGAGTAGCAACCGAAAGCGCTACACCTACTAGCTACTTTTGCTCTTAGCCAGCTCATCTCTCATCTTCTCTCACTCCATTCGTATGCCCCGTGAATATTCATTGAAAGATACCCGCAACTTCGGAATCATCGCTCACATCGATGCAGGAAAGACTACTGTGTCTGAGCGTATTTTGTTTTATACAGGAAAGAAGCACAAAATTGGGGAAGTGCACGAAGGTGAAGCGACGATGGACTGGATGGAGCAGGAGCAAGAGCGCGGAATTACGATTACGGCTGCTGCGACAACCTGTTACTGGAAAGGCTCGCGCATGAACTTGATCGACACTCCAGGACACATCGACTTCACGATCGAAGTACAGCGCTCGCTTCGCGTACTTGATGGAGCTGTAACTGTGTTCGACGGTGTGGCTGGCGTAGAATCACAGTCCGAGACGGTGTGGCGTCAGGCGGACAAGCACAACGTGCCTCGTATTTGTTTCATCAACAAGCTCGACCGCATGGGGGCTAACTTCTACAACGACGTGAAATCGATTCACGATCGTTTGACGAAGAATGCACATCCAATTCAGCTGCCGATCGGTGCAGAAGAAAACTTCATCGGGATCATCGACCTCGTGCGTATGAAGGCCGAGATGTATAGCGATGAAATGGGTCAGAACATCGCCGAAGTTGAAATTCCAGAAGACATGATGGAGAAGGCGAAAGAGTATCGCGCAAAAATGATTGAAGCGATTTCTGAGACGGACGAAGACATGATGAATCGCTATCTCGCAGGTGAGGAGTTCACGGTTGAAGAGATCAAAGCTGGGATCCGCCGCGCAACAATCGCGAACCAGATCAACCCAATTTTGTGTGGCTCAGCGTTGAAGAACAAGGGCGTACAGTTCTTGCTCGACGCGATCGTGGACTATCTCCCATGTCCATTAGACATCCCTCCGACAAAAGCAACAGAAGTTGATGACCTCGATGTCTCTTTGGCGATCACTCCACAAGACAGCGAACCATTCGCAGCCTTGGCCTTCAAAGTCATGGCCGATCCATTCGTCGGAAAACTGATTTTCTTCCGCGTCTACTCCGGAATGTTGTCTGCTGGATCTTATGTGATCAATGCACGTACAGGGGAGAAAGAACGTATTGGTCGCATCGTCCGCATGCACGCGAACGATCGTGAAGAAGTTTCAGAGGTTTTCTCTGGCGACATCGCCGCTGCTGTAGGATTGAAAGGAACGTTGACAGGGGACACGCTCTTCGACGAGAAGCGTCCATTGAAACTTGAATCGATCGTCATTCCAGAGCCAGTTATCTCGCTCGCGGTTGAACCAAAGACAAAGGCTGACCAAGAGAAGATGGGTGTCGCGTTGCAGAAGTTGGGTGAAGAAGATCCTTCCTTCCGTGTACGTACCGACGAAGAAACGCTTCAGACCATTATCAGCGGGATGGGTGAATTGCACCTTGAAATCATCGTTGATCGCATGAAGCGCGAATTCAAAGTGGATGCGACGGTTGGTAAGCCACAGGTTGCCTACCGCGAAGCCTTGAAGGGGTCAGCAGAAGGAGAAGGAAAATATATTCGTCAGTCTGGTGGTCGTGGTCAGTACGGTCACTGTGTGATCACGGTTGAACCAAACGAGCGCGGCAAGGGCTACGAATTCGTTGATAGCATTAAGGGTGGTGTGATTCCTCGTGAATTCATCCAGCCAATCAACAAGGGTATTCAAGAGGCGATGTTGCGTGGTGTGTTAGCTGGTTACCCAATGCTCGATGTGAAGATCACGTTGACTGATGGAAGCTACCACGATGTTGACTCGTCCGAAGCCTCTTTCAAAGTCGCTGGATCACTTGCCTTCCAGGATGGTTGTCGCAAGGGTGGTGTCGTCATTCTTGAGCCAGTCATGAAAGTCGAAGTTGTCACCCCAGAAGCGTTCATGGGTGATGTCATCGGTGACTTGAATGCCAAGCGTGGACAGATCGAAGATGTGGCAGACCGTTCGAGCGTGAAGGTCATTCGCGCCTTGGTCCCACTCGCTGAAATGTTCGGCTACTCGACCTCGCTTCGCTCTATGACCCAGGGTCGCGCCAGCTCCACCATGGAATTCGGCCAGTACGAAGAAGTCCCAAACAACATCTCGAAGATCATCATCGAAGGTCGCACCAAGAAATAAGACGCACAGAACCGATCAATGGTTCGAACGAAGCCCAGCCTCTGGCAGTACGCCTCAGGCTGGGTTTTCGGTTCGTGACGGGTAGGGTAGGCTGCTGCCATGGCTATACCTGCACTGACCCGGCTGTTCGAGCTTGTCCACCGTACCCGTCTACCTCTCATCGTTCAGTCTTCGGATGCAAGCGAACCCTGCGTTGTCCTTCCTTTGAGCGTCTACGAAAAGTTGGTGGGTGGAGCGCCCGAAATTTTGATAGGGGATGAAAGTCAGCCTCTCCCCGTCGCCGACCCTCAAGTATCGTTGGCGGACTTCATGACACCTGCTTCAAATCGCTCGTTCACGATGTCGAGTGGTACACTTGATCATTCGGAGCTAGAATCTGGAAACAGCCTACGGCTTCAAGATTTACTTCAGGTCCAGGCTGAAATTCCCGTTAAATCGACAGTATCCGCAGTTCTTCCCCAGATGGGTTCGGTGGAAGACCGCTTTGCTTTTGATGGGCTTGATGTAAGAATTTTGCCTAAAACAAGGCAAAAAATAGGTGGCATGCAGGACGCCCTTGACGGAAGTGGGTAGACTCTTGCCTGAAATCAACACCTTTGTTATCATCATGCCACTCATAATTACGTATTTTTAGTCTTATTTGACCTGCTCCTATGGCTGAAGCCTTCAACCGCGCGAAGCCCCACGTCAACATTGGTACGATTGGCCACGTTGACCACGGGAAAACCACTACAACAGCGGCTATTTTAACCGTGTTGAGTGCTCATGGAATGACTGCCCAGAAAAAGGGTATCGATGACCTCGATAAGGCTCCTGAGTCCAAGTCTCGTGGTATTACGATTGCGACGGCTCACACGGAATACGAATCCGAAAAGCGTCACTACGCCCACGTTGACTGTCCAGGTCACGCCGACTACATCAAGAACATGATCACGGGTGCCGCCCAGATGGACGGTGCAATCTTGGTTGTGTCCGCGACAGACGGTCCAATGCCACAGACACGCGAGCACATTCTTTTGGCTCGTCAGGTCGGTGTGCCATCCATGGTTGTTTTCTTGAACAAGGTGGATATGGTCGAAGATGCTGAGCTCATTGACCTCGTCGAACAAGAAATTCGCGACCTTTTGAGCAAATACGAATACGACGGTGAAACGACTCCAATCATCCGTGGATCCGCTTTGAAGGCTCTTCAAGCTCCATTGGACGAAGTTGCTTCCAAGCCAATTTTGGACCTCATCAAGGCCTGTGATGACTACATCCCAGAACCTGTCCGTGAGCTCGACAAGCCAATGCTCATGCCAGTAGAAGACGTGTTCTCGATCGAAGGTCGTGGAACAGTCGTTACTGGTCGTATCGAGCGTGGTCAGGTCAAGATCGGTGAAGAAATTGAAATCGTCGGTCTCGGTGAAACACGCAAGAGCGTTGTTACGGGTATCGAAATGTTCAACAAGTCACTTGATTCCGGTATGGCTGGTGACAACGCGGGTCTCTTGCTCCGCGGTGTGAAGAAAGAAGAAATCGAACGCGGTATGGTTTTGTGTAAGCCAGGTTCGATCAAACCTCACTCCGAGTTCGAGGCTGAAGTCTACGCCTTGACCAAGGAAGAAGGTGGTCGCCACAAGCCATTCGTTACTGGTTACAAGCCTCAGTTCTACATCCGTACAACGGACGTAACGGGTGAAGTTCAGTTGCCAGCAGAGGTCGCCATGGTTCAGCCAGGTGACACCGTTAAGATCATTGTCAAGCTCATTACCCCAGTCGCTATCGAAGACAAGATGCGTTTCTCCATCCGTGAAGGTGGAAAGACCGTCGGCGCTGGTGTTGTGACGAAGATCGTCAAATAAGCTAAACCGGGGAGGTTCCCCGCCTCGTAAAGAGCATCTCGCATGTTCTACGAGGTGGGGAACCTCCCCTCCATTGCACATGTCCGATATCAAGACAAAGGCAGCCCCAGTAGTGAAAACAGCGGGAGCACAGCGCGTGCGGATTAAGATCCGTGCCTATGATCATAAGATCATTGACCAGGCGACTCGCATGATCATCGAAACGGCTGAACGGAATGGTGGGAAAGTGATCGGCCCGATCCCGTTGCCGACAGAAAAGAAGAAGTGGACCGTCAACCGTTCCACGTTCATCTACAAGGACGCTCGTGAGCAGTTTGAAATGCGCATCCATAAGCGCATTGTCGACATCTTGGACCCAAATCCAAAGACGATCGATTCGCTCACCTCTCTCAACCTCCCAGCGGGTGTTGATGTAGAGATCAAAATGTAAGAGTGAGTGGTTCCCAAGGAGAAAGTTGTCTGAAGGCTTACTTCAAAACGTGCTCGTTTAACGAGTACGTGACATAACCTCCCTGCAGTGAATCGTGAAGTTCCGAAACGTCGGTTCAGCCTACTCGAGGCTGAGACCGGGAGTTTGGAGACAAACGATTGTCTGCAGACTCCCGGTTTTGTTTTTATCCATCCGCGACCAATCCGATCGCATATGAAATTCATCCTCGGTAAGAAACTCGAGATGTCGCAAATTTACGGAGCAGATGGAAATCTGATTCCCGTAACTTTAGTGCAGGCGGGTCCATGTGTTATCACGCAGGTTAAGACGAAAGAGACGGACGGCTACGAAGCAGTGCAGGTTGGATTTGGCACTTCCCGTACGCTGACACGTCCAGAGGCTGGTCACTTGAAAGATCTTCCTCAAGCTCCTCACTTGTGCGAATTCCGGTTGTCAGATGTCGCGTCCTTCAAGCGTGGTGACGCGATTGAGGCAGCGGTCTTCCAGCCAGGTGATAAGGTAAACGTTCGTGGGACATCGAAGGGTAAGGGCTTTCAGGGTGTGGTGCGTCGTCATCACTTCCATGGTCACCCAACGAGTCACGGTCACAAGGACCAAGAGCGTATGCCAGGTTCTATCGGTGCCGGTGGTGTTCAGCACGTGTTGAAAGGCCGCCGTATGGCCGGTCACATGGGCGACGAATCGGTCATGGTGAAGAACTTAGTTGTCGTCGAAGTGCGTGAAGGGGGAATCCTTGCTCTGAAAGGAGCCGTTCCAGGAGCCCGTCATTCTTTGATTGAAATCGTTTCCGCTTCCTAAATATGGCTAAGACATCGATCTACAACTACCAGGGTCAATCAGTCGGCCAGATGGAACTTCCGGACCGTCTGTTCGCTGTGACTCCAGATCCAGCTCTCGTGCACGAAGCCGTGATTGCTCAGCGCGCCAATGCACGTCATGCAATTGCTGCAACGCAAACCAAGGGAATGGTGCACGGAGGTGGAAAGAAGCCATGGAAGCAAAAGGGAACTGGTCGCGCCCGTCAGGGATCGATTCGTTCTCCTCAGTGGAAGGGTGGAGGCGTCGTGTTCGGTCCAAGTTCCGAACGCAACTTCTCGCTCAAGATGAACCGCAAAGCGAAGCGCAAGGCCTTGTCGATGGTCCTCACCGACAAACTTATGCGTGAAAAACTCATTGTGCTCGAGACGATCATGAAAGAGCCAGTGAAGACCAAGACGTTCCTCGCGATGATGCAGAAGCTTCCTGTGGATCGCACAACGCTCATGGTGCTTGGTGGCTCGGATCCAGTCGCAGTTCGCATGGCTCGCAACCTTCCATCCGTGAAGGTCGTGACCGTCAACAGTTTGAACATGCTCGATCTCTTGACCTACCGTTCCGTAGTCTTTTTGAAAGACGCTATTTCGGCGTTGGAACAGATCTACGCCTAATATTCTCCTATGGGAATTATTGACCGCATCCGCAAGCAGCCGGCTGACAAAGCCACGAAGGACGCTGCTGCTCCAAAGACAAAGAAGACGGCAAAGAAGCCAGAGGCTGATTTGTCCGTCAAAGCTCCTACAACCGTCCTTCCTTCTTGGATGTACTCCGTTGTTGGCGCGCCTCGCGTAAGCGAAAAGGCTTCCCGTTTAGTAACGGAAACCAACACCTACACCTTTAATGTGCCAATCGCTGCTGAAAAGGTTGCGATCCGCAAAGCGATTGAAGCTCGTTACGGCGTGAAGGTGGTCGCTGTACGCACGATTCGTGGCGCTGGAAAAGTCGTCCGCCGTGGACGCATTGAAGGTCGCCGCAATGCCTGGAAGAAGGCTTTGGTTGAGCTTAAACCAGGATCATCGATTGATCTCTCCGCGTAATTGTTATGCCTATTAAGCAATACAAGCCTGTTACCAAAGGCCGCCGTTTCTCCTCGGTTCAGGATTTCTCCGACATCACGACCAACGAGCCAGAGAAAACGCTTATCTCGTTCCGCAAGAGCCGAGCAGGTCGTTCGAATGGAAAGATCACCGTTCGTCACCAGGGTGGTGGCAACAAGCGTTATACGCGTGAAATTGACTTCGTCCGTTCTCGCTACGACATCCCAGCGAAAATCGTTTCGATTGAATACGATCCAAGCCGTGGTGCCCGTATCGGTCTCGTGAACTACGCCGATGGTGTGAAGAGCTATATCCTTCTTCCATTCGGTTCAAAGGTAGGGGACACTATTGTGTCTTCGCGCACAGAAGCTGAAATCACGGTTGGAAACCGTTTGCCACTTGAAAAGATCCCTGTCGGTACGCAGGTCCACGGAGTTGAATTGAATCCAGAGCAGGGCGCAAAAATCGCTCGTGCTGCGGGAACATTGATCAGCTTCATGGCGATTGAAGGCGACACAGCTATTTTGAAGATGCCATCCGGCGAAGTCCGCAAGGTTCCAAAATCTTGCTCGGCAACCATCGGAACAGTTTCGAACCCAGACTGGCACTTGGTGCGCTGGGGAAAAGCTGGTCGTATGCGTCATCGTGGGATCAAGCCTACCGTCCGCGGTAAGGTGATGAACCCGGTCGATCACCCACACGGTGGTGGTGAAGGTAAGCATCCAATCGGTATGAAGTACGCCAAGACGAAGTGGGGTAAGCATGCGCTTGGTGTGAAAACACGTCGCACGCACCGCTCCTCTGATCGCCATATTCTTACCCGTCGTCGCGGGAATACGCTCTAACCTCCTATGTCACGTAGTCTTAAAAAAGGTGCTTTCACCGATGCCAAGCTTCTTGCAAAGGTCATCGCTCAGAAGGCTGGGGATAAAACCCCCATCAAGACGTGGTCTCGTGCTTCGACGATCACTCCTGAGATGGTCGGTAAAACAATGGCAGTCCACAATGGCAAGATGCACATTGCGGTTGTTATCGTTGAGAACATGGTTGGACACAAGCTTGGAGAGTTCTCTCCAACGCGTAAGTTCGTTCGTCATGGTGGTAAATTAGCTAAGTCGGATGCTCCAGCGGCCAAGCCAGCTGCAGCTCCAGCTAAGAAATAATCTATGGACGTTCACGCATTTCTCCGTTCCCTCCGTATCTCACCCCGCAAAGTGCGTTTGGTGATCGATGCGGTTCGTGGAAAGTCTGTGAAAGACGCGGATATCCGTTTGTCTCTCATGAACAAGGGTGCTGCCTTGCCAGTGCTCAAGCTTTTGCGTTCCGCGATTGCAAACGCAGAACACAACTTCAAGATGGAATCGAGCTCGTTGTACATCAAGTCGATTACAGCGGACGGCGGACCAACATTGAAGCGCTCGCGCCCTCGCGCCTTTGGTCGAGCAGCGCCGATTCGCAAGCGAACCACGCATCTTTCGATTGTGTTGGCTGATCGTGCCGAACTTGCGGACAAGAAGAGCGCAAAGAGCAAGAAGGTTGAGAAAGTTGAAAAGACTGTCAGCCCTAAGAAGTCCTCTTCTTTGAAGGCCTAACCTCTATGGCACACAAAGTTCATCCATTCGTTTTCCGTCTCGGAACCACGACCCAGTGGCCATCCCGTTGGTTTGCGCGCAAAGAAGTATTTAGCACGCACTTGCAACAGGATCACGACATTCGTTCGTACTTCGTTACGCAGTTGAAAGACGCCGCCTTGAACCGTGTCGATATTGAGCGTTCACGCGGAAATATCACGGTCACTCTTCACACGGCTAAGCCAGGTGTAGTGATCGGACGTTCAGGCGCAGGGATTGAAGAGCTTCGCAAGAAGGCGACCAAGCGCTTCTTCCCAATGCAGCGCGGAAAGATGCTCTTCACCATTGCTGTGCAAGAAGTTGCACGTCCAGGGATTGAAGCGCAGCTCGTCGCGCAAGGAGTTGTCCAAGATCTCGAACGCCGCATGGCTTTCCGCCGTGTGTTGAAGATGACACTTGAACGTATCCGCAAGGCGGGTGCGCTCGGTGCGCGTGTCGCGGTCGCTGGACGTTTGAACGGCGCAGAAATTGCCCGTACAGAAAAACTCGGTTGGGGAAAAATCCCTCTGACAAACTTGCGCGCAGATATTGACTACGCGTCCACGACAGCTCGTACGATCGCAGGAGCGATTGGGGTAAAGGTCTGGATTTACCGCGGAGATATCTTTGCTCAGGACCGTTTGTCTCAGTATCAGCCAAACACGCCTGCGCGTGGAGGTCGCTCGGATCGTTCCGGTGATCGCCGCGACGGAGGTGCGCGTCGCCCAATGGGAGGCCCACGTTCCATGCCAGCTCAAGCTCCAGCGCCAGCCGTTGAATCCACTGAAGCGCCAGCAGCGGCTTAATCGAACCCACGCATTATGTTAATTCCAAGCAAAGTTAAGCACCGCAAGTGGCACAAAGGACGTGCGCGTAATATCCGCACGGCTTCCGATAAGATCGGTATCGCCTTTGGATCACATGGTTTGAAAGCGATCACCCCATCCTGGGTCTCGAGCCAGCAGATCGAAGCGGCTCGTCGTGTTCTCACGCGCTACATCAAAAAGGGAGGCAAAGTCTGGATCCGTATCTTCCCAGATCACCCTGTCACAAAGAAGGGAAACGAAGTTCCGATGGGATCCGGTAAAGGAGCGGTTGACCACTACGTGGCCGTCGTTCGCCCAGGAACAGTGCTCTTCGAGATGGATGGTGTTACTCCTGAAGCAGCGAAAGAGGCTCTGGAAAGTGCTGCGTTTAAACTCTCGAGTGTCTGTAAGTACATCGCGAAATAAGTATGGACATGAAAGAACTCCTCACCCAGACGACCGAAGAACTCTCGCGCATGCTCGGAGAAGCGGAGCGTGACGAGCAGGCCCTTCGTCGGAAGCTCGCCTTGCGCACGTATGCCAAGACAGCGGAATCGACAACGATTCGTCGGCAGGTCGCCCGTTTAAAAACGGTGATTGCCCAACAGAAGCGTTCCACTACCGTATGATGACCACTCCTCCAACCACCACTCCTCACCGCCGTCTGCAGGGAGTCGTTGTATCCAACAAGATGCAAGCGACAACTGTTGTGCGTGTGGACCGTCGTGTCGCTCACCCGAAATACGGAAAGTATTTTACGGTCTCGAAGCGTTTCAAGATTCACTCCCCAGGAGTGACGCTCGATCTCGGAGATATCGTTCAGTTCGAAGAGTGCCGACCTATTAGCCGCGACAAGCGCTGGCGCTATATTGCAACCTTGAAGAAGGTTGCGTAATCCCTTTATGATTCAACACCGATCGATGATCGCCGTCGCGGATAACACCGGAGCAAAGTTGCTTCAGTGTATCGGCGTACAGGGCGGCTACAAGATGCGCTATGCGGGTCTTGGAGACGTGGTGACCTGCGTCGTGAAGGAAGCAGCCCCACGCGGTATGGTAAAGAAGTCCGATATCGTTCACGCCGTGCTCGTACGTATCCGCAAGGAAACACGCCGACCAGACGGAACGTATATCCGTTTTGATGAAAATGCAGCGGCGATTATTGACCCGAAATCTCTTGATCCAAAAGGCACACGTATCTTCGGCCCAGTTGCACGCGAATTGCGTGGACGTGGCTTCTCGAAGATCGTGTCCTTAGCTCCAGAAGTGCTCTAACTATGGCGACTCATCCAGTAAAGACCGGCGACACTATCGAAGTGATCGCGGGAAAAGATCGTGGGAAAACTGGGAAAGTGCTGCAAGTGTTTCCTCGCTTGGCGCGCGTTTCCGTACAGGGGATTAACCTCATGAAGCGTCACATGCGCAGCCGACGCTCAGGAGACAAAGGACAGATCGTCCAGTTCCCAATGCCCATCCATCTTTCAAACGTTCGTGTAAGCTCCGCAACGGAAAGCGCTTCTGAAACAGCTCCGGAGAAAGAAGCTCCTGCTAAAAAGAAAGCGACGACGCGTAAGACGAAGACCTAACCTATGACCACCCTTAAGGAACAATATCAGGCCCAAGTCGTTCCGGCCCTCCGTGAACAATTTGGCATCAAGAACGCCATGGCCCTTCCGAAAGTCACGAAGGTCGTGGTTTCTGTTGGCTTGTCACAGGCGATCAAGGACCCAAAGGTAATGGAAATGGTTGAACAGACACTCACGCGCATTACGGGTCAAAAGCCAGTGCGCACTAAGGCGAAGAAGTCCATCGCCAGTTTCAAAATTCGTGAAGGAATGATTGTTGGAATGATGGTGACACTTCGTGGTCCACGCATGTGGGACTTCCTGACGAAGTTGACGCGCATCACCTTCCCTCGTATTCGTGACTTCCGTGGGATCAGTGCTAAATCCATCGATGCGCAAGGAAATGCCTCGATCGGGTTCCGCGAGAACTTGGCGTTCCCTGAAATCCGCCCAGACGAAATCGAGCGTACTCATGGTCTTCAGATCACGATTACGACAACCGCCGGAGCCAAAGACCGCGGTCTCGCGCTTCTTAAAGGGCTTGGCTTTCCTTTCCAGAACTAATCCAACGATCCTATGGCTACTGAAGCTCAAATTGCCAAGTCCCGTCGCAAGCCGAAGTTTTCTTCGCGCCTTGTTCGACGCTGCTGGCGCTGCGGCCGCACCCACGGATTCATGCGCATCTTCGGACTCTGTCGTATCTGCTTCCGCGAGATGGCGAACCGCGGTGAAGTCCCAGGTGTGACCAAATCCAGCTGGTAATATCCTACGTTATGTCTACTGACCCGATTAGCGATTTCCTCACCCGTATCCGCAACGCACATCTCGTGCGTCACGACGTGGTGACTGCTCCAAGTTCTCGCATCAAGCGAGCGATTGCCGATATCCTTCAGCGTGAAGGCTATATCGAATCTGTTGAAGAAAAGTCTGAAGGTGCGAAGCGTACGATCTCCGTTCGCTTAAAGTATGTCGGAAAGCTGCCAGCGATTCACCAGCTCACGCGTATTTCGAAGCCTGGCCGCCGCGTGTATCGCAAGAACGATGAACTTCCTCGCGTCCTGTCTGGACAGGGGATGGCGATCATCTCCACTTCCGTTGGTCTCATGACGGATCGTGAAGCGCGTGCTCGTAAGCTGGGGGGAGAAATCTTGTGTGAAATTTCCTAACCTCCGCTTATGTCACGTATTGGAAAAAAACCAGTCCTCCTCCCTGCCGGCGTCGATGCCACCATCGAAGCAAAGCAGGTGACGATCAAAGGACCGAAAGGGACGCTGCACGTTGGTCTTCCAGCGGCGGCTAAGATTGAGATGCAAGCCGATCCTCGTGCGTTGCTTGTGACGGTTGCCCGTCCAGAGCACGTCGATGACCGCGCCATCTGGGGTCTTGTTCGTCAATTGCTCTCGAACGCCGTAGACGGTGTTCAGAAGCCATTCGAAAAGGCACTCGAATTCGTCGGGGTTGGATTCAAGGTCGCGCTCGAAGGCCGCAAGCTCATGATGGATCTTGGGTTCTCGCACCGCGTTCCCTTTGAGCTCCCAGAAGGAATCGATGGTAAAGTCGAGAAGCAGATTTTGACGCTCTCCGGCATCGACAAAGCCCTTGTTGGAGAAACAGCTGCTCGCATTCGTCGCAATCGTCCACCAGAGCCTTATAAGGGCAAAGGTGTGAAGTATGTTGATGAAGTAATTCGTCGCAAGGCTGGTAAGACAGCTAAGTCTGCTGGCTAACCCCTTATGAAGATCTCCCTAGCAAACCAACAAAAGGCGCGTCGTATCGCACGTGTTCGCGCGACCATTTCCGGAACAGCTGAGCGTCCACGTCTCGCTGTCTTCCGCAGCCTCGCGCATATTTCTGCGCAGGTGATTGATGATACTTCCGGCAAAACTCTTGCCGCTGTCCGTGATGTCGAATTGTCCGAAGCAGAACGCAAAGGCAAGAAGAAGCTTGAAATTGCGAAGGCTGTCGGAATGCTTCTCGGAACGCGTGCCATGGAAAAGGGTGTGAAAGCGGTCGTCTTCGATCGTCGCGATAAGAAATACCACGGTCGTGTTCGTGCTCTCGCTGAGGGCGCGCGCGAAGCGGGTCTCACATTTTAATCTATGATGAACGAAGAACAGCAACCAACCTCCGCGCCAGAGGCGCCAGAAGCAGCAGCTGCTCCAGCTGCTGAAAACACAGCCGCTCCAGCGGCAGCGGCGGCAACGCCAGCTGCAGCTCCTGCGTCTGCTTCGGCTGCAGCACGTCCATATGGTGGAGGTGCCCGTGGTCCAGGCGGTGGCTTCCGTGGCGGAAGCCGCGGTCCAAGCGGAGGTGCTCGTGGCGGCCAGGGTGGTCGCGGCGGTGCTGCCGGTGGTCGTGGAGGTCGAGGTCCAGGCGGCCCAGGTGGTCGCGGTGGACGTCGCGATGGTCAGTCTGGAGATGTTCCAGCCGAAGCCGACTACGACGAAAAGAACTTGGAAGTCTCACGTGTTACACGTGTGACCCAGGGTGGAAAGCGCATGCGCTTCCGCGTGTTGAGCGTGATCGGAAACCGCAAGGGACGTGTTGGATATGGCTTGGCAAAAGGATTGGATGTCGCAGCTGCTTCCACCAAGGCCGCAACCAAAGCACGCAAAGCCCTTCTGACAGTTCCACTCATCAACGAAACAATTCCTCACATGGTGCGTGCAAAGGCGGGTGCCGCTGTCGTCTTGTTGAAGCCAGCGCCAAAAGGAGCTGGAATCAAAGCCGGTGGTGCAACGCGTGCCGTACTTGAAATCGCTGGTGTACCAAACGTTGTTTCGAAGCTCCTCGGATCTTCCAACAAGGTGAACGTCGTGCGCGCAACTTTTGCCGCCCTGCGCATGCTCCGCATGCCAATCAGCAAGACGGACGATAAACAGCCTAAGGAAGACGCTCCAAAGGCCTAATCTCACCTGCTATGTCATTAAGTCTTCACACAATTGCCCCGAACGTAGGCTCACATGAGCGCTCGTTCCGTATCGGTCGTGGTCACGGCTCCGGTCGTGGCAAAACGGCAGGTAAGGGAACAAAGGGTCAGAAGTCCCGTTCCGGTGGAAAGGGTGGCTTGAAAATGCACGGCATGAAGCAGATGCTTCTCTCCTTCCCAAAGGTCCGTGGGTTTAAGAGCTTTGCGTCGAAGTTGGTCTCGATTCCTGTTCAGCGCTTGGATGTATTTCCAGAAGGAACGACGATTGACTTGAAAGCCATGCATGCAGCCGGTCTCTTGCATCGCGGAGAACATACCGTCAAAATTATTGGGGGAACAGCTCCAACGCACAAACTGACAGTTGTCGGCTTGCGTATGACTGCTTCTGCGAAGGAATTGATCGAGAAAGCTGGTGGATCGGTCGTTGCTGGTGACAGAAAGAAAAAGAAGACTGCCTAATTCCGTGTCTTTCCCTCGAAGCTGAGGGAAGATTCCTCTATGTGGGACAAACTCCTTCGTGCGTGGCAGGTCAAAGAGGTTCGACATGGGTTGCTGTTCGTGATCGCCATGATGGTGATCTTCCGAGTAGTCGCTCATATTCCGTTGCCTGGTGTTGATCTTGCAGCGCTCCAACAGTTTTTTGACGCGAACCAAGTCTTGGGTGTCTTGAACTTGTTCTCAGGTGGAACGATCCGAACATTCAGCATTGTGGCGTTGGGTGTCGCTCCATACATCACCGCTTCGATTATCTTGCAGCTCTTGGCAGTCATCATCCCTCGTTTGGAAGAGATCCAGAAAGAAGGAGAAAGCGGCCAGCGTAAGATCAATCAGTGGACACGTCTTCTGACGGTTCCGCTTGCGCTGATTCAAGGAGTAGGGCTTCTGACGCTTATGCGTCAGTCGCAGGTGCCTATCTTGACCAGAACGGATCCGGTTCACATCGCTGCCATCTTGATCGCCGTCACAGCAGGAACCTTGTTCCTCATGTGGATTGGCGAATTGATCAGCGAAAAGAAAGTCGGAAATGGTGTTTCCTTGTTGATCTTCGCGGGTATTTTGGCGGATCTTCCAAGTTCGCTTGGACAGTTCATCACAACCTTCGATTCGTCACAGTGGATCATCGTCTTCATCTACGCAGCGATTGCGATTTTGATGGTTGCGGGTGTAGTCTTCGTTACAGAAGGTCAGCGCAACATTCCAATCCAACACGCGCGCAGTGTTCGTGGGCAGGCTGGGTCAACAGGTGGAGTAGCCTCGAGCTTGCCACTTCGTGTGAATATGGTGGGTGTGATGCCGATTATCTTCGGTATTTCATTCCTCACGTTCCCAACCATGTTGGCGCAGCTCTTCGCTCAGGCGAATAATCCAAGTCTGCGCAGTGCAGCTGCCTGGATCCTGACGACGATGCAAAACCAAACGATCTACGCCATTCTGTACCTCGCGCTGGTTGTCGGCTTTACCTATTTCTACACGGCGGTTGTGTTCCATCCAGAACGGGTGGCAGAGAATCTCCAGAAACAAGGAGCCTTCATCCCGGGTATCCGCCCAGGCCCTCCAACGGCCAGCTACTTGGAAGGAATCGTTGGTCGCATGACATTAGCCGGAGCCATCTTCTTGGGTCTTATCGCGGTGCTGCCAATTGTCGCTCAAGGGCTGACAGGGACGCAGACATTGGCGATTGGAGGAACCTCTATGTTGATCGTCGTGTCGGTTGTGATCGAATCTGTGAAACAGATTCAGTCACAGTCAACGATGCGCGAATACGATACGTACTAATCGAAAAAAGACATACACGGTACACAATGAGAACCCACCAGGGTTCTCATTGTGTATTCTGACATGGTAGGCTTCCTGTATATGACCCCTCAATACACCGATGCCACTCAATTTCTTGGGAAGAGCGTTACGGTTCTTATTGATCGCCCTCTCGGAACCAAGCACCCGAAATATGGGTATAAATACCCCATTAATTACGGCTTTATAGAGGGAACAATTTCTCCCGATGGCCGTGAGTTAGATGCCTATGTTCTCGGGGTAGATGAGCCGGTAGGGGACTTTACCGGACATTGCATTGCCTTTATCCGCCGAATTAATGCTCCGGATGATAAGCTGATCATTGTTCCTGAAGGAAAAACCTTTTCTCAGGAGGAAATTCGTGAAGCGACACACTTCCAAGAGCAGTTTTTTCAGACGGAAATCATCTTCCCATCGTAGGAAGGTTGGCCTTTCTCCTGTTTCCAGAAAGCTTCAGACAGGAAGGTTGTCGGATGGGCTCATTTTGGCTATTCTTACGGGTATATGCAACGTGAAGATGGACATCTGTTCAAGCTCCTGCCGCCGCCAGCCCATCTGCCACAATACACCGACTCTGCGCTGAAGAGCGTGTCGTATTTTGGTCACACGAACTTCGTCAGCGGACTCTATCGATCGCGGACGGTTTTTGGGATTAAGCGAACAGATCGTCGTCGTCACATCTACTTGATTGGGAAGAGCGGTATGGGGAAGACGCGCCTGCTCGAGCAGTTGATTCGGTATGATATTGCTGCGAATGAGGGAGTAGGTGTCATCGATCCGCACGGAGACTTAGCTCGGACGCTTTTGGATTTTATTCCGAAATCGCGTATTCAAGATGTGGTTTACGTGGACCCAGCGGACGCTGAGCATCCAATTGCGTTTAACCCGTTTGCGCGTGTCGATGCGACCCAGCGTCAAAATGTAGCACAAGGACTGGTAGAAATTTTCAAGAAACAATTTACGAGCAGCTGGTCGCCGCGCATGGAGCACTTGTTCCGTTTTGCGACCTTGGCGATTTTAGAACACCCAGAAGGGACGTTGTATGAATTATTACGGTTGCTGACGGATGCACAGGCGCGTCAACAAACAATTTCGCATTTGACGGACGATATTGTGAAGCGGTTCTTTGCGGTTGAGTTTGCGAGCTTTAGTCAGAAGTATGACCACGAAGCGATTACGCCGCTTACGAACCGGTTAGGGCAGTTTTTTGCTGATCCATTGCTGCGATCCATTTTTACGAAGAAAGAAAATAAGATCGATATTGAATCGATCATGAATGAAGGGAAGATTCTCATTGTGAACGCGTCGAAGGGGTTATTGGGTGAGGATAATAGCGCCCTCTTGGGAGCGTTTTTCCTGACAAAGATTAACCAGGTCGCGATGGCGCGTTCACGTGTTGATGAAGATGAGCGCCGAGAGTTCTATCTTTACGTGGATGAATTCCAGAATGCCGCGACACAATCGTTTTCTTCATTGTTTTCGGAATCACGTAAATACGCGGTGAATATCACGATCGCAAACCAGTATCTTGGGCAGATTCCTCCTTCGCTGCTTGAAGCGATCTTTGGAAACGTGTCGACCTTGATCGCGTTCCGATTGGGAGGAGGGGACGCCGATCGGATTGCAAAAGAGTTTATGCCCCTCGTTGAGCCGCATGACCTCATTAACTTAGGTGCACGCGACTTTTATATTAAAATGTCGGTTGATGGGCAAACGACGGCGCCTTTTTCAGCACGAACGTTGGATGTCGTGCCAGCCAAGCAATCGTATGCAGACGCGGTGATTCAATTATCACGTACTCAGTACAGCGCTACACGTACAAAAGAGATGCCCGCGATCATATCTTCGCCGTTTATCTCCTCGATTGAAACGGAAGAGATGTCGGCAGAGGAGCTCCTCCCTCCGCCGGTTGTGTAGCTGTCAGTATGCCACGCAAGCGTGTTCGGGCCGTGTTATTCGGTCCCCAAGGAGCGGGAAAGACGACTCAGGCACAGTTATTGTCTGAGTGGTTTGGAGCAGCGTCCTTGAGCTCTGGACAGCTCTTGCGCGGAGAGATGGAAGAAGGAACGCCGCTCGGGCAATTGGTAAAGCGCTATGTCGAGCATGGGGTGTTGGCTCCGGACGAGGTGGTGAATGCTATTTTGCGGAAACGGTTAATGTTAGAGGCGGAATCAAAACAGGGGTTTTTCTTAGACGGATTTCCTCGAAACGTAGAACAAGCGGGGGACTTGGATAAGTATGTAAAGATTAATCTCGCGATTCATTTGAAGGTCTCGGATGCGGTGGCCGAATCTCGTATGTTGGGACGGCTCTTCTGCGAATCCTGTCAGGCGGTTTATCATGAAAAGTACGTTCCTGTTTTGAAGGCGGGGATCTGTACGATCTGTGGAGGCTCTGTAAAACGACGTCCAGATGATGCAGATGACGGCTCGGTCCGTGACCGACTGCTCGCGTATCACTTTATGACCGAACCACTTGTGACCTATTACCGGCAGCAAGGAGTGCTTCTTTCGGTGAACGCTGACCAACCGATCCCTTTCTTGTTCCAGGAGCTCGTAAAGAAACTCACCAAGCTAGGATTTGTGCCGGGGCAATAATTCCAGTACACTCGCTCTCCATGTCACTTATCAAAAATCCCCAAGAAATTGAGAAATTAAAGGCCGGAGGAATCATCCTCTCGGCGATTTTGCGTGAGTTGAAAGCGCTGTGTGTCGCTGGTGTTGAAACAGCCGAATTAGATGCGCTGGCGCAGAAGCGCATGGCGGAACATGGAGGACGACCCTCCTTCATGGGCTATACGGCTGCACGCGAGGCGCCTCCGTTTCCGGGAGCTGTTTGTATTTCAATCAATGAGGAAGTCGTGCATGGCTTACCGACGCCTTCACGCACGGTGAAGGAAGGCGATATTGTCGGCCTTGATATTGGGATGTGGTATGAGGGACTTGCGACCGATATGGCAACGACGGTGATCGTCGGAACGATTCCGGATGCGGTACGGACGTTGGTCGCAGAAACGCGCGCATCACTCGAAGTGGCACTGACCCAAGTGAAAGCAGGAAAGTGGATTCATGATATTGGAAATGCGATTGATGATTACCTCACACCCAAAGGCTACGGCATTGTGCGTGATCTCGTGGGGCATGGCGTTGGACATGCGATTCATGAAGATCCGCAGATTCCGCACTTCCGCGATCGCTATGCGCCCCGTGTAAAAATGCAGGAGGGGATGGTACTCGCGATCGAACCGATGGTGACGCTTGGAACATGGAAGGTGCGCGTGAAGCGAGACGGATGGACGATCGTTACCGCTGATGGAAAACCAGCCGCGCATTTCGAGTTGTCTGTCGTTGTCACGAAGACGGGGTACGAGCTCGTCACTCCTTGGCCCGACGTTTAAACACAGGACCGAAGCCTCTCTATGCCAGAGCTTCCAGAAGTAGAAACTATTCGTCGCCAACTTGATCGGCGCCTGCGTGGGTCGACCTTAAAAAAGATTGAATTATTCCGCACAGGACGTGAACGTCCTACAGGGAAAACGTTTATTGATGCGCTCACCGGTCAAACGATTCACTCTATTGATCGCCGCGCGAAGCTTCTCATTTGGCGGCTTAAGAACGATCAAGCGGTCCTCGCACATTTAAAGATGACGGGGAAGTTTCTGTTTGTAGATCAGGGGTATGAGATAACCAAACATGATGCAATTCGGTTCACGTGTGAGGACGCGCAAGGAAAAGAGTTTTTTCTTGTTTGGAACGATGTGCGGAAGTTTGGGTTTATGGAGCTCGTATCAGCGGAGGGACTAAAAGCAAAGCTTGAAGCGTATGGTCCAGAACCACTCGAGGCTACGGCGCAAACATTAGCCGACTGTTTACGAACGCCAAAAACGCGCCTCTTGAAAGCGGCACTCCTTAACCAGGGGTGCATTGCCGGGATTGGAAATATCTATGCTGATGAAGCGTGTCATCGCGTTGGAATTCATCCGCGTCGCACGCTGGGAGCGTTATCTGATGCGGAACGACTACGTTTAGCGGAGGCGATTCAGACGGTTCTCTCAGAATCGCTCGACCAACGCGGAACAAGCGCGCATACCTATCAGGATACTTCCGGCTCAAAAGGAGGATTCCTGTCGTTTCTTCGAGTCTATGGTCGAGAAGGGGAGCCCTGCCGTACCTGCGGTACGTCGATTCAAAAATTTCGCTTAGTTCAGCGAGGAACTCATATCTGTCCTAAGTGTCAGTCTTAGACAGATCAAAAAAAGACGCTGAGCTGCTATACTCGATTAGCTATGCTCGGTCGTACTCTCGTCCCTCTTTTTTCTGCACTTATCCTTCTAGGATCTGTGCAAGCTGTATCAGCTGCCTTGTATGATGCTTCTATTAGCTCAGGTGATATTTCCTTTTCGCCGGAAGAATTGATTTTGGGGGATGCGACCCGTATTTACGCTACGATTTCAAATGCAGGCGACCGAGATGTCGAAGGCACGGTTCGTTTTTATGATAATGATACCTTGATTGGCGCGAAGCCTTTTTCTATTCGTGCGAATCTTCGGCCGGAAGACGCTTGGGTGCGTTGGTCACCGCAGGTATACGGATCTCATACCATTCGAGTGGTGGTGGATAATGATCCAGCATTTACAGACGGAACTCCTGGGAATAATACGGTAACCGTGACGGCTTTTGTCGACCGAGACACCGATCGGGATGGGGTTCCGGATCAGCAAGATGAAGATCGAGATAATGACACGATCTTGAATCGTGATGAGGTCACACGTGGAACGGATCCCTTTAATCGAGACACGGATGGGGATGGCGTGGATGATGCGAAGGATGTCTTTCCGCTGGATTCAAGACGATCTGTGACACCGCCCCCAGTCCCGACATCAACGGCAAGGGTGGTGGCGCCTGTTCCCACGCGTCCTCGTGTTGCCGCACCTACCCCAACGGTTACTCAGGCACCTACGGTACGGAATGTGGTGCCTGCACCGAGTTCGTTAACGATGCCTGCCACAAGCTCACCTCTGATCCTTGAACCAACCTCTACTGTGGTGATGGTTGAGGTTACATCGACGCCCGCGCTCCCCGTGATGGAGCCAGTCGCGCCTCTTGCCGTTTCTTCGACGTCAGTACGCCCTGCACCATCAAATCCCTGGAATGCTATTTTAGCTGCAGCAGCTGTTCTTTCTGCTGGTGCGGCGGGGATGTTTGTCTGGCTTGGCCGCAGGTCCTAGCTGCTATGGATCGATCTTTGGGCCGCCTGCTTGTGTTAGCGTCATGCGTTGTATTGTTTGGTATTGGTTGTGAAAAGCTGGTCCCAGCTACCTTACCAGTTGTGTCACAGCGCTCTGCGACAACGACGACGAGTACAGCTCCGAGCGCTGTGATTGGCTGGAGCGCGCGTGGGCCGGGTGTTGATCGAACTGCTTTTCGCTTTTCAACTTCAACAGCCAGTGAGGTTGTTCTCTATCGTTTCTCCCGTACGAAGCATACCTTTGGTTTTCGTCATTCAACCTCAAGTGCCGCTGTCTCTGAATGGATGGGTCGGGAGACGGGGGCAGTGTTTGCTGTGAATGGCGTATATTTTCATGAAGACGAACTTCCAAGCGGATGGTTTCGAGCCGAAGGAAAGGTCATAGGGACACGCTCGTTCGATGCAGACAAGAGCGCGCTCCTTGTCTTGGAGCCAAATCCAACGATTCTCGTAAACGCCTCAGAGCAAAAAGCGGCGAAGCAAAAAGCTCGGGACGCGGCCCAAAGTTTCCCCCTTCTCATTTCAGGCGGAGTCGCGGCGGTTAAAGAAGACTCGGGAAAGGTCGCGCGTCGGACCTTCGTGGGGACGGATAAAACGCAAGAATATCTCTATGTTGGGATTGTTCCGTACACGGGCATCTCTTTGTATGAACTAAGTCAGGCGCTGACACGTCTTCCTGTCCGCTGGGAAGCGGTCTTGAACTTGGATGGGGGGCCTTCGTCGGGTATAGTTTTCAGGGCGCCAGACCAGTCGGAAACGATCGATAGTTATGTGACCGTTCCGAACGTTCTGGTCATCCATCCAAAAAACTAGCGCATGTTTTCTACGCTGACACACCATCTGTTGGCTCTGAGTCAACAAGTTCCGTTGCCCGTTTTTACAGCGGTCGGCTCTTTTATTGAAGAAGTTATTTCGCCCCTCCCGAGTCAGGCGATCATGGTCTTTGGCGGATCATTGGCGCGAGCAGCGCGAACGGGTCAGGTTATGCTGGCATTTATGGCCGTGACGGGCGCGATTGGAAAAACGCTGGGTTCGCTCCTCTACTATGTGTTCGCGGATAAGATCGAAGACATCATCGTGCCCCGCTACGGAAAATACGTTGGGATCAGCCATGAGCAACTTGAACAGGTGGGAAAGAAATTAGGTCGGGGATGGGGGGATGATGTCGCGTTGTTTCTTCTCCGTCTTATTCCGGCTGTTCCGAGTAGCCCGGTTTCGGTGGCGTGTGGGTTGATCAAGATTGATCTCCGAACATTTATCGTAACCGCACTTCTCGGGTCTTTCTTCCGCAACTGGATGTATCTCTTGATTGGATTTTATGGATGGGAAGCGTACCATCGCTTTCTGCGGCCTTTTTTGCCGTACCAACGATACGCTATTCCCGCTCTGTTGCTCGGCTGTATGGGGCTCGCGATCTGGGGATACCGTTACTGGCAACGAAAGAAGCGATTGTCGGTTTAGTTCCGGATAGTTTATCATGGTCCTATCTATGGACGCGTCCTTTGCAGCTACCCCCGTCTCACTTACGCCATCAGATCTTCGCGCATTGATGGAGAAGTTGTCTCAAGGATCGCTGACGCCCTTTCAGGCATCTGAACAAGCCTTGGGTGGTGAGGTATTGCTGACGCGAGATGCGGAATTATTTTTTGGAGAGGCACTGAAACACGGAGGTGCTCAAGTAGCGAATTTAATCGTCGACCATCTTTCCGTCTTGCGTGTTGGACATACGTCAGCATCAACCGCGAAATATTTAGGGAATCTCCTGCTCGATTATTCAACGGATCCAGATGTGAGTCGGAAGATTCTGGCTTGGTATCCTGATTTTATCGATGTGCCAGCAATCCTTGAGCATCTTTCGATTCAGGATGAACGGGACCTCTCATTTTATCAGGAGTTATTTCGTCGACTCATTCGTGAGGGTGATAGCTATTCGGCGGGGGATCGTATTTCCAAACTGCTTGTTGCTGTCTTGAAACTTGCACCAGCCTGGATCGGTCGTCTACTGTCCGCGCTTGATCAAGTTCAGACGGAGATTGATTTAGAGCCATTTTTAAAGATGGCGGCCGAAATTGGTACCGCAAAAGAGGAGATTTATGAGCAGCTTCCGCTTATTGGACGGGTTGCGACTCAGCGAATGCGTTTGATGGATTGGGTCTTCCGTGTCTACCCGGAGCGGCGTATAGAGGCGCTCGGTAGAATCCTTGAACAAGCTCGCTTCACTTCCATGAATGCGGAAGATGCCTTTGTTTCGCTTGCGCGTGGATTAAATACAAAGGATCTGCCTGCATTTACTCAGCTGCTTGAACGCTATCGAAAGCAGGAGGACTGGCCGCGGAAAGTGGTGATTGAGCTGCTCTACAATCCAAATATCCCAATGGAAGAGCTCGTTGACTCACAGCGTTCTTTTTCGCTGTATCGAAATGTCATCAACTGTCTTTCCGACCTCTTGGATCGTACATCAGACGGAGATCGGTCACTCGATATCAAGCGCCTCCTCACGCGAATTGTCGATGATACAAATTTCGGGACCTTGGACGTGACAACCTACAGTGCGCTCCTGTATGAAGTTTCACGTCGCAAGGGACAAGGAGATTTAAACCCGTTACGTATCTTGCTTCTGGAACGGATCGATTTCAAACACGCGACAATTTTTCATTCAGCCTTTTTTGAAGCGCTTCGAGGGTACTTTATTGAACCGATGCATGCGCAGCGTATCTTAGAAAAAATCGTCCGATATGGAAAATATCCGTTTCATGAGACGGATTTCCTCCTCCAACTTCTGGAGTGTGTAGACCAAGAAGTCTTTGCGAACTTTACGTTACGGTATAGCCAAGCCCTTTTTGATACGGCCTACACGGCAGAGCGTTTCTACTTAGCTCTTGCGGGTACGCTCCCTGAGCGTTTTGCGCCGGTATATATGTTCCATCGAAAGATCTTCAAGCGCTCCTTCGCCAAATATTCGGATACGGACAAGACTATCTACAAACTGTGTTGGCCATATCTCTCATTTGGTCAACGCTTCAAGGCGTTTATCTTTGGTTAGGATTTAGTAGTTTGGAATGCAGGCCTCCAATTGTTCGAGTGTAGGTGGAGCGACGCTGTCTGTACGCGAAACGTTTCTGAGTTCCTGGCGAATGGAATCGGCTCGTCGTCTGGCGCCTGGGACCCCTCCACGACACCCAAGCTCAACGAATTTTTCAAGGAAGCAGTCGATGCGCTCGCTTTCGCTCGCACCTGAATGAGAGCGACAAGCCTCGAGCACGATTCCAAATCCGGCACCGCATCTTCCCGGGTTATTTGCGACGGTTGCCCACATGGCTTGGCCATAGGACGAACGAAAACCATGACTTGCGGCGGCTCTCACTCGCTGAGAGTATTTTTCGTACGAGTCTTGGAGCTGGGCGAGTGCGAACGCTCTCGTTGGGAGTGCAGTCTGAAGCATGTTTCGATAGTCCGCATTGCAAATAAACCCACGATCCGTCTGATTGGATGCGCAGAGTGCAGAGGCGGACGTGTCACGATTGTTTCCGGCGGTCACGACGCGATTGTAAACAGCCGCATCTTTTTGTTGAAGTTTCCGCATTAATTGAGGGAGGTTTTGCTGCATATACCCTAAAATTCCGTAGGTACCTCCATCGAGCCCTTCAAGCGATCGGAACGTCTTTCCGGTACAGTTCCCAGTAACGGAAGCGAGGAATTGTCCATAAGAACCACCACATCTGCCAATTAGCGCTGGACAGGCGGGATCTGGACCTCCAACGATTGTGGTACCGCAGGAGACTTGGCTTTGGCAGGCAGCACACCAGACGGTGCTGTTGTTTGGTCGTGGTCGAGCGGCAAGTGTTTGCCGGCAAAAGCGTGCGGGCCCGGCTCCTGTCGCAGTCCCGGTCGCGCCTTCTTCGGCTGAGCGATCTGGGTCCGCATCTCTAGCGATGCTGTCATAGGCACTGTCGTCGGATGGTGGTATCGCTTGAACATGCTGGACGCGAACCGGATTCATTTCGACCAGCTTCGGATTGATCGTCTTCAAGATCAAGAAGCTACTAAGAAGAACTACCAGCCCAATAAAGGCATCTTGGATAATCGTTTTCCCATCAGACACACCCGGAGCAGAAGCCGACAGCATGTAGCGGAACCCTCCATAAACAATCATGATGGCTGCCAAAATCGCACCTAATCCAACGGATAGGCGATAAATACCCGAGATGTATTGCGCGAGATAGGGGACGCTAATAATGCCACCCTCCTCGGTTGCGGGGGTGAAACGAACACCCGGGATTGGTACGGCGGGGTTTGGTGGGATGGGGGTGAATGGGCGTTGGGCGGCAGGCTCTGTTCCGCCCGCAATCGCCTCATCTGCCGGACTTTGGACCGTTGTTGTTGGAGGAGTGGTTGGGGGTGTTGCAGGAGGTGTGGTTGTGCCGGCTGCAGCGGCCCTTGTCGCACAGCTCGCCCGAACGGGATTGCTTCCGATCGCTCGATTGAGGCTTTCTGCAAACGACGGTTCACAGGCTCTGGAGATCGTACAGCTAAAGACACTAGGATCAAATCGACCACTTAAAGGAGCGTTTTCGCAGCCTGAGCGTGCTTCTGATCGCTGGTCGCTGGTCGCTGGTCGCTAAACTAGCAAGTTCGCTTGGAGACCTGCCTGAAACTATACCCGTCCCGGTGATGGTACAGAGACAGCTCGACGCTTGCGCGAACGCGAGACCAGGTATGGTCAGGCCGATAATCAAAAATGAGAGGGTCGAGACGGCGAGAAGATCCCTCAGACGCTTACTCCAATGAAGAGGCATACGCGTATTACAAACGCATCTTAATGAGCTGACCGCTATTTCCATCTGTTACAAAGGCGGATTGCCCATCGCCTGAAACGCGCACTGCACGCACGGCTACGTTAGGGCCTGGATCGCCAAGTGGAGTGACTTGTCCATTTGCAAGATCGAGTTTGAAGAGTGTATCTGGGCCGACATCGAACAATGTTCGTTGTAAACCAGCTCCATTTGGCATTTCCTTTGGAACGCCACAGATAACCGTTGTTCCATTTGCCCATGTGCATTTGTCTGCCCAGGTTTCGATACTCATACGTCGACGATTCGCGTTCACTTCATCGCCCGAGGCGCCACTCAACCAGAGAGAGGGGCGATAGCCTTCGTCACCGCTCCATACGCTGTACAGGAGCTGGGATCCATCCGGGGACCAATTTGGAGTAAAGCCACGTCCTTCCACGATGAGACCTTTAAAATTCTCCTGATTTTTTCCGACGAGTAAAATCTGTTCACGATTTGCGCCCATGGCTTCGCCTGTTCGAGAAAAAGCGACGGTTTGGTTGTTCGGTGCCCAGCTTACCAATACCTTGTCCTGGTTATTCCCAAGTTCCTCAATTGGACGAGGTTCGGATCCGTCGCTGCCGGCAACGATTAAGAAGCGGTTGGTTGGGTTGCTCCCTAAGCTTTTGGCTACAATTTGATCATCGTCAGGGGAGAATTGAAGCTCTTGCCAATAGCGGGGGATGGTCGTTTGTTTGTCTTGGGAGAAGTCGTAGATCACCTGATTTCCATCTGGGAAGCCTAATACAGCTTTCTCGCTCTTGTTTCCCCAAGTGATGCGATCAACGTTTGGGAAAACAGTTTCAGACAACGGAACCTTTGTTCCATCATCGAGGATAGAGTAAAAACGTCCATCATTTGGATCATAAAAACGAATCGCGTTTCCACCGCCTTTCGTTGTTGCGATAGGGAGGCGTACGTCTTGAGCGATTACCGACACGCGTGGCGCATCTGGTAGAAGCGAGTTATCCGGAAGCGTTGGAATTTCTCCTAGATCCACCGATCCCGTATTCTGGGCCGGTTGGAGGCTTCCATCGCCCAAATTTCCAATCGTACCGGGTGTTCCATCCTGTGCGCGTGGAAGGGAATTTCCGGTTCCGGGAAGTTGTGTTCCTGGAGTCTCCGTTGGTCGTATTGCTCGGAAGAAGAGCAGATACAAAACCGTCGCGATCCCTACGACCGCGAGAATGAAGAGGAACACAAAGAGCAGCTTCTTGCGACGTTCGTCCATAGATACCCGAAGTATAGCACGGTTGCGCGTGCTTCAATATGCCTCGGAAGTGAATTGTAGTTTTGTTTTCTGTTTTAGATGCTCAAGTCGCCTGTTGAGGGACGAGATGGGCGATAGCCGCCGCTGCTTCCACCGCTGCGACGACCTCCAAAGCGAGAGGAAGAAGGGCGTGAAGATGAAGAGCCTCCTTGGCTCGAGCCATACGAAGAGGAAGAACGGGATCCGTATGAACGGCCAGAAGATGGGCGTCCGTTGCTACCGCCTCGACTTCCTCCGTAACTTGAACCGCCTCCACGTTGTGGATAGCTTGGACGATCGTCGTAACTCGTGTCAGACATCGAAGGCATTGGAGGCAAGACGGGCAAAGTAGGCAGAGGGCTGACAGGGAGCGGAAGACGAATCAAGCGCTCAATCATGCGGACGTCGCGTAACTGATCAGGTGTTGCAAATGAAATGGCTTTTCCAACAGCGCCAGCACGGCCTGTGCGACCGATGCGGTGGACGTAGTCTTCTGCTTGGTCTGGTAAATCAAAGTTGACGACAAGTTCGATGCCTTTGACGTCGATTCCACGAGCGGCGATGTCTGTCGCAACGAGCACGCGGTAGCTGCCCGTGCGGAAGCCCTGAAGAGCGGTCTGGCGTTGAGCTTGGGTGCGATCGGAGTGAATTTCAGCGGCCGTGTGACCAAGAACGCGAATCGAGCGGGTCAGTTTGCGGGCTCCGTGCTTCGTACGAGAAAAAATCAGGGTTGAGCCGCGGTGCTCCTGAAGAATTTTGGAAATGAGGCGCAACTTTTCTTCTTTGCGTACAATGAAGAGCTCTTGGGTCACGCCTTCGGCGGTTGTGCCTTGGCGCGCAATTTCAACCTGAGTTGGCTGCTTCATGTACTTGCGGGCGATCTGAATGATGTCTGTTGGCATTGTCGCCGAGAACAACATGGTCTGGCGATCGGCAGGGATCGATTCAAAAATGCGCTTCAACTGAGGAGCGAAGCCCATATCAAGCATGCGGTCCGCTTCGTCCAATACAAGAATTTTGAGATCACTCATACGGAGCGAGCCTTGTTCCATGTGGTCAAGAAGACGACCTGGGGTCGCGATGATCACGTGTGGAGCGTTGCGAAGCGAGTGCAGCTGACCTCCCATTGGGACGCCACCGATCAATACGGCTGTGCGCAAGCCAATCGATGCACCTACTTTTTTGATGGATTCATCCACCTGAACAGCGAGTTCACGGGTTGGAAGAAGCACGAGGCCGCGTCCTTTGTGCTGCGCGAGACGCTGCAACATTGGTAAGCCGAAGGCAAGTGTTTTACCTGTTCCTGTTTGGGCGATCCCAACAATATCGTTGCCTTCCATGGCAACCGGAATCGCTTGGCGCTGGATCGGGGTAGGTTCTTGCATCCCAAGCTTGCTGATGATCTCGAGCAAGGCGGGGGCGATTCCAAGGCCATGGAATCCGGTGGACGATGAAGGGGTCGGCATATATTGGGGGAGTCTATCAGAAAACGCGAATTTTGTCTAGTTTTAGCCAACAGTTCGCTTTTAAAGACGATTATCCCCAAGGCATTTTGCCTTGGGGATAAGTCGTCCTTGATCGAGAATGTTTTATTTTAGCTAGTTCTGGCTATTTTTGCTCGTCAGGGATGAACGCGAGCGCGTCACCGTTCATACAATAGCGGAGACTTGTGGGTTCTGGCCCGTCAGAAAAGACATGGCCGAGATGGTCTCCGCATTTCGAGCGAATCTCTGTTCGTTCCATAAATAGACCTTCGTCCTTTTGTTCGATGACCGCGTCGGGTTTGATCGGAGCCTAAAAACTGGGCCAGCCCGTGCAAGAATCGTATTTCTGTTCAGAGCGGAAGACAGGCCCGCACAATCTGCGGTTACGTAGGTACCAGGCCGTTTTTCATCCAAGAGCAGGCTGGTGAAGGGTGTTTCCGTCCCGGCTTCACGCAGGATGTGGCACTGCTCAGGCGATAAAATACTCTTCCAGTATTCCTCGGTGCGAGTAGCTTTCACAGGGTGATTCACCCGCTGTCTGGAGATTCGTACCCCAAATCCACCCACCATAAGAAGAGTGGCGAGTGCCGTGATACCCGTGTATCGGGTGTGGGTTTCGTTGGGATTGGCAGCGTAGAGTGAAAATGATTTTAGGTTGTGGCAGGAGTTTCTTCTACGGTGGTACACACCTGTATCAGGGTTTCAACGAGGTCAAAGAGCAAGTCAGCTGCTTCACGATCTTTTAATGTAACCAGCTTGCATTGTTTGCGTGTTTCTTCGTACTGAGGCGCGGATAAAAAAGAAAGAAACTTGCGTAGATACTCAGGTGAACGAATGTACATGTTACAGAGCTCAACCGTATCTTCTATGACCTGCATATCCACTCCTTGAGCTGCGTAGACTCGAAGAGATCCAAGGGTAGAAAAACCCTTCCCTGTACTTATTCTTGCTGCCTTTATTTTTTGAACAAGCAGGCTATGAAGTTCTTTGGCATCAGGAATTTTCTGTGCTAAGTCCTCAACAAGGTGATGCGTTAGTTCATGAGAGAAACGATACGCGACTTCAGCTTCAGGAGTGAAACTTGCTTCATCAAATAAGATAAGACTTCGTTCTTGAGGTGATAATAGCTTGAGTCCAACCTGCAATATTCTGAAACGATCAGTTTCAATGGTCGTACCACTATGCCAATTATTTGGATCCACCTGGACTCGGTCTGGGAAGCATCCATTACGATCGAGAGCTAGAGTGACAGCTTCTCCATGTTGCGTTTGAGTTCCTAACAAATCAAAAAGCTGACCTGCCGCCTCCTCTGGTCTTTGTCGAGCGGTTTCAATCAACTTCGTATGCCAACTTTTCGGACCAGCCATCTCGTAATGATTCATACTCAGTGTTACAAGGAATGAAGTGCCGTCTCCAATACTCGTGCAAACACTTCATCCTGCGTCCCTTGTCCGTCTACGCGCTTCCAGCGAGCTTTGAGTAGGTCGTGATCAGCGAGAGCGCGATAGCCTTCAACGCAGGAACGGAAGAAGGCGATTGGCAGGGTTTCGAATTTATCGCCACGGGCATCGAAGGTGCGTTTCAATCCGATCTCAGGGTCGAGATCCATTTCGATGATGAGGTCGGGGAGAAAATCTTTCACCGACGTTTTGTTCACCTCAAGAATGGTTTCGAAGCCCAAGCCGCGTCCGAAGCCTTGCCAGGCGATACTTGTACAGAAGCTACGATCAGAGACGACGATTCCTCCTTTTGCGAGCACAGGAAGAACGACGGTTCGTAACGATTGCGCGCGGGCCGAAGCATACAGATAGGCTTCGCACATTGGATCCATCGGTTCGTTGAACGGAGTCGCTTGAACCAGTGTGCGGATCGCTTCTGCGATTTCACTGCCGCCTGGTTCACGTGTCCAGATGATTTCTTTTTCGGGAAAGCGTTTCTTTAATTCTTCGACTAAGCGTTTTGATTGAGTGGTTTTTCCCGTCCCAACAACTCCTTCGAAGACAAGGTAGCGGCCAGTGGTCATATGCCGTTATCGTGCCAGGTCGATATCGTGTCGTCTAGCCGAAGGTGAAGGTGTAGGCTTCCAGTCCGCTCGCTTCCGCTTCAAGTTCGAGTAGGTGTTGGCCAGCACCGGCTGTGTCGTTGATGAGATGGTAGAGCTGCTCATCCTTAATCAAGGCATAGCTTTGGTCACCTTCAAAAAAGATGTCTGATCCGGCGGTCTCGCGTGTCAGTGGTTTTCCATCGCGGGTGACCTTGAGCTTCACGGGCTTGATAGCGCTCGCAACAAAGAAGACATTGCGTGCCGTATAGCGATAGATGATCTGAGCGTTTCGTGTTTTATTCTCCGCGCGTTCCCCATCGAAATTCCAAGTTCCTGCGAGGTATAGCGCATTTTGAGCAATATCGGTTGGACGTTCTAATTGTTGTTCGCCACGTGTACCGAACCGACCGTTTGCGAGCGTGCTGTTTCGGTCCGAGCCGAAGTAGACTTCAGGGCTTTGATCGCGTGTTGGACTACTCGTCTCTTGCGGTTTGACTGCTCCTGTTGGTACCGATAGCACGGCTTGATTGTCGCGCGCCATCTTTTCACGCAGGAGTTCTTGAATCTTCTTTTCTGTTTCTTCGTAGCCACCTTCTCCAATATGATCGTAGACCACTTTGCCGTCGATATTAATTAAGTATTTACGTGGCCAGTAGTTATTCCCCCAGGCATTCCAGGTGCCATAGTCATTATCCAGAACGACAGGAAATGTGATCCCATATTTTGTCATCGCTTTTTTGACGTTTTCAAGATTCTTTTCAAATGCGAATTCTGGCGTGTGGATGCCGACGACCTCGAGGCCTTGGTCCTTGTACTTATCGTACCAAGCGTTGAGATAGGGGAAGGTGCGAATACAATTGATGCAGGTGTAGGTCATGAAGTCGACCAGAATCACTTTCTTTCCCACAAGGCCACCGAGCGTCACGCTTGAGGTGTTTACGAAGCCAGAGGGATTTGTAATTTCACGATACTGCGGAAACATCGTGTCGGCAGTTGCTGTCGGAGAAAGGGTGCCTGAGTTCAGTGCAGGCGTATCCATCTTTTCTGTCGATTGAAGAATCGTTTGTTCGAAGTTCGTAATATTAAAGTAACCTTTTTCTAACAAGAATGTTTGTACGCGCTTGTCCGCTCCCGTCAGGATGAAGATTCCGACCAGGATGAACAAAATACCTAAGCTACGTTTGAACCATCCATTCGGATTTGCTGCCCAGCGCGCTTTTTGAATAAAGCGCTGTCCAAGCAAGCTGATCAAGAGCAAGACGAGGGCGAGTCCAAGGGCATAGGCGATTAAATACACGATCCCCGTCGCGAGGCTGCGAGGGAGAACCGTTGCGAGAATGAGGAAATACGTAGGTGAACAGCTTGAGAAGACTGGTCCGAGGGATAGACCGATCAACACATCACCTAGACGAGTTTTCTGTTCACGGGATGAGTTCAGGAGTTGTTCCGACCGGTTGGCGAGACCGAGCTTCACGCTGATGGCGTCCCAGGCTCTTGGGAAGAGGCTGATTAGTCCGAAGATAATAAGGATGCCTCCTGAAATCGCGCTCCAGACACCCTGAGGAATGTTGATGAAGGCGGTGCTGAACTTGAGGGCGAGTGTAAATAATACGATCGCGACGGCGAGTGATCCGGTGATGATGTACGGATTACGCTTTTGTCCGCCTTGAACGGAGCCACCGATAATGATCGGCAGAACCGGCAAAATGCAGGGCGCGAGCACCGTAAGCGCGCCCGACAAGAAAGAAATGAGGAGCAGCAGCATACGATTAGATTATTTGGGCGACGATGGATTGAAGCGTCGAGCCGCCACTCCACTTTTTTAGCAGCGTTCCTTGGGCATCAACTTGCACAAATGTGTGCTGGTAGGTGACGCCATACTTCTTTTTCAGTTCTGTCGAGGAGTCGTAATCCACAATGAGTAACGAGAGATCATTCGGAAGGCCTTTAAGATGGTTCTTTATATCCGTGTTAACCGTTTTGCATGTTGGGCACCACGGTGCATAAAAGAATAAAACAACATTCCCTGTTTCTGCCCGGCTAAGTTTTGATGCTTCATAGGCTTCGTAGCTCCCCTCGGTGTTCACGAGTATGTTCGTTGCAATCATGGCACTGGTTGATGTCATGGAATTTGAGGCTTCCATTCGTCCCCCAGAAGCAGGTTCTATAACAGGTTCCATTTTTTGCATTGCAGCCGGTTGTGCGGCTGGCTGCATAGGTTGAGAATTTAGTTTGGATGGACCTTCGCAGCCAGCACCAACAAGGATCAAGACGGAAAAGGCTGAGAGAAGGAGGGTGGGGAGTTTGAACATAGAATGTGAGAGAGGAGCAATGGACCTATCATAGAACAGACAAAAAACTATGTAAAGTTAACTTTACATAGTCCCTTGAAGCTCTGCATTTTAGTTCGTGGAATCTTTGTACAAACGTGCAATCAGTTTTGTGATCACCATGCCGCACAATACAATCAGGAGCCATGGGTCGAGTTGATGCTGAAGTGTTTGAACGATGATCCCTGTCACAAGGAGCCCCGTTCCTACAAGGAAGCTGATGCGGCCCGCAACTTGGCGATGAAGCTGTTCGCGCTCGTCGCCAGTCGTTTCTTTCCAGATAATCCCAGCCAGCAAAAGGAAAGCTACGATAAAGGCGAGTAAAACCATGCTCATGAACATGGTCGGCATCCAGAGTTTTTGAAAGGGATTCAGAAACAAGAGGGTGAGTCCAACGAGGATGAGGGACAGAACGAGCTCGCTACGTAAAATACTATTTTTCATAGGCAATAGAGAAGATATCTTCTACGGGTTTCTTGAAAAATTTGGCAATCTTGAGTGCCAAGAGTACGGAGGGCGTATAATTCCCTTTTTCAATCGCAATCACCGTTTGACGACTGACGCCGAGGGCATCCGCAAACGTTTGCTGAGTAATGTCGGCCTTGGTTCGGAGAGGCGCGACACGATTGTGTGTCACTTCTGGCATGGGGGCATCAAACCACGGAAAGCGCGTGTCAAGCAAGCTTTACATGAAGGAATCGCACACATCTGCTAGTATCTAGCGGATCTCCTATGAACCATTTTTCTCCGTCAACGTTAGTTTTGGATGAGATGGCGGATTTGGCACTCTATCAGAACTTTCGTAAAAATCTACGACAGCCAGAATTGATTCGCTTGTTTGATACCTTAATTATCGAGGAGAAAAAGCATGTTGCGTTTTGGCAGAAGAAAACGGAAGTGGTTCCAGAATCACTCGGTATCGTGAGGACATTCAAGGTGGGAGCATTGACGCAATTTGGTCGTCTATTCGGGATCCCAGGAATCTTGTTGGTATTAGAGGCGATTGAAGTCCATGGAATTCGAAAATATTTAGATCTCTGGAGCTCAACCTCTGAAGTCTCGCTAAAAGCAGACGTAATGTCGATTCTGAAGGATGAACTGCAGCACGAAGATCACATGATTACGAATGTTGCAGGACGAAGCGTTCGACCAGAAGTGATCCGCAACGCCTTTCTGGGTTTTAACGATGGCTCGGTTGAAATCTTGGGGGCAGTAAGTGGGTTCTCCGCCGCCTTCGGAAATGTCTGGCATGTCTTGATCGCTGGCTCGACCGTCGCAGTTGCGGGAGCGCTTTCCATGGCGGTTGGGGCTTTCATGGCCACAAGCGCAGAACACGAAGTCGCAGCGCTCGATAAACTTCGTCGTCAGGCCCTCAGCATCGAGGGTGAGAAACGAGAATCGGATGCACTTGCGTCGCCACTGAAGGCTGCACTGCTTGTAGGAATTACCTATCTCGTCGGAGCATTTGTACCAATCTTGCCATTTCTATTCGGTGCACAAAATGCCATTCCATCTATTTTGGTATCGGGTGTGTTGATCCTGCTCGTCTCTGCAACGCTCGCTTTCCTCTCTGGAATGCGTATTCGTCGTCGGTTACTGATGAATGGGGGATTGATTGCGTTCGCGGTCATCGTTTCAACGTTGTTTGGAATGCTGCTAGAACGGTGGAGCTGATTTCTTTTGCACCGAAACGCATACACCCGTCGAACCCAAGGGCGCGGATGTCTGCGCGGGGGTCCGACGGGTGTTGTTGAAGGCTATTCGTCCAGGAGACCCAGGTAGTTGGCGAGTCGCCAGAGACCGTAGAATTCCAGAACGAACGGGAAGAGGATGAGAAGTCCTCCGATGTAGGGGCCCACCTGTTTGAGCAGGTAGACGAGCGCGAGTGCGTCACTGATGATTGCGGCCACGAAGAGAAGGCCCACGCCGATGAATTTTCCAGCGTACTTCCG
Organism: uncultured Gammaproteobacteria bacterium; assembly: GCA_964600845.1. Taxonomy (GTDB): domain Bacteria; phylum Patescibacteriota; class Patescibacteriia; order 2-12-FULL-60-25; family 2-12-FULL-60-25; genus JAGOTP01. The sequence continues at coordinate 70,533 of CAZRJW010000002.1, forward strand.
CGCATCACGCTTCTGTTCCTCGGTCACCGCATCGAAGAGTCGGGTCCCCGGTCCGCCGTGCGCCTTGTGTGCGACGACGATCGGCTCGATCGTCTCGTGCCGAGGAGGTGCTCGCTTCACGGCCTGCGTCGGCGCCTCCGGCGGCGCCAGAACGAGCGGCGCCTCCTGCGGGGGCATGGGGATGGCGGCCGGGGTTGCGACGGGCGGCAGGCCGCCGATCGTCCGCTTGCGCGAGGTCGCGTTCGCTCGTCGAAACAGCTCCTTCGCGACAGACGCTGCGGCGAAGAAAACCAGCCTCGTTCGAGGATCAGCCGTGGTGGGCATCTCAGTTGCCAGCTCGTGGAGCAGGTCGCTCTCGAACGCGCGCATGATGCCCTGGAGGTCCTCATCGCTCTTCTCGGCGAGGAGCAGCTCGATCGTCTCGTGATGTCTCTGCCAGAGTCCCTGGAGAGAGCTGCTTTCGATCCGATCCAGGCCGCCTACACGGTCCACGATCAGATCAGTAGTGTTAGTTACGATTCGAATGTACCGGCCGTCGTCCATGGGAAAACCCTCCTTGTGGGTACCTGTGTCTTAGGCGAGACCTACGTTAAACCAGGAAAAATAAGCCGTCAATGTAATAAAATACAGTTTCAATCAGGGGAAGGAGCTATTCGCAGGGGATCACTCGATGGATTTCTGCAAGATAGCGCGGAAAACGGAGTGTTTCTTCGTGTAATTCCTTGAACTTTTGGCGAACCTTCCACTCGGCTACCAGCTGTTTTCTTGCTTGGGCGGTCTCGACCGAACAGGCGAATGTGAGTACCTCCACTTGGTAGTCGTACGCCTCTGCTACCGCGACGTACGGAGCAAATTCGGCCATAAGAATGTTCGTATTGTCCACCACGATCCACGGTTCTTTTCGGAAGACTGCTTCCATAAAATCACGAAAGGCGCGTCCATGAAATTCTTTGAGCTTCGAGCCATCAAATTTGAAGCTTCCATCGGGTTGTATGAAATAGGTGTCGGTTGAAACAATGTAGGCTTGAGGTGCTTGTGTCTTTGCCCAGGTGCTTTTTCCTGAGCCTGAGATACCTCGAAGAATCGTTACCCGCATATAAAAAGAGTATGCGGTAAAAGAGCGAAAGGGTCAGTAGGTCGTTGTGTATAGATTGATTGACGTCGTTGATGATCGGGGCTACGCTTTTTAGGAAGGGATGTAAAAGTACAAAAAACAATCCTTATTCCTAAAGCTGCTTAATATGAATACGATGAACATTCAAGGCTGGCCCTCAGGATTTAATGTACAGCCAAACGAGACGCAGACCCGTGGACGTGGGTTAGCGGCTGCCGATCCACAGACACGTGCACGCGTGGCGAGCGCAGGTGGACTCGCCGTGAGTCAGGATAGAAAACACATGAGCGAGATTGGTCGCCTAGGCGGTCAACATAGTCGTACGAAGGATCGGCAAGAAGAGAGTGGCTTATAGATCTTTTCCGTTGAATTCTGTGACGGGTAGTCCGCTCAGATCCGTATTGTCGAGACAGCGCGCGTTTACAGCGATCATTTCTTGTCCGTCTGGGCCTGCACCTCGTGAGAAGGAGCGGACTCCGCAGTGCTTGCAGAAAAGATGGTGCAATTGTTTCTTTCCAAATTGATAATCGGTCAGAGCATCTTGGCCTGATTCAAGTGTGAATTGAGATGCGGGAACAAATGCGAGTAACCAACCACCTTTGGAACAAATGGAGCAGTTGCAGGACATGAGTTCTTTTAGCTCCACGTTGACCGTATAACGTACGGCGCCACAGTGACAGCCGCCGGTGTAGGATTGGTTCATAGATAGAAAGTAAAGCACACCCGCCGAATTTATTCGACGGGTGTGTCCTCGTTCTGTGCTTCTGTTCGATTCATTATCTCCCTCCACGCATCATCATGCCACGACCTCCAGGACCTTTTGCTCCGTTTGAACCACCTGGGCCTCGTCCACCGCCATGGCCACCCATTGGACCAATGTGCGCAAACTGTTCAGGGATTCCATTGGTTGTCGCCCATTGCTTGAGTTCATCCATTTTTGTTTTCATGGCAGCTTGGCGCTCGGTTTCGGTTTTGTCTTTCAAACTTTCCATAAACGTCTTGAACTCCGCTTGCTTCGTGGTGATGAGGTCAGCCTGTGCTTGTGTGAGTTTGCCGTTTGTTACCGCTTGAGCAAGGCGCGTCTTGAGCGCTTCTGTATGCTTTGCGCCTTTCTCCTGCTGCATTTGCGCATGCTGTTCATCAAAGATTTTTTGGACATCCGCTTGGTTCAGATTAAACTTTTGCGAAAGGGTCGTGATGAGACTCGCCATCGGATTTGGACGTGTTGTCGCGTTCGTATTTGGCGCGGCGTGAATGGCGGTCGATCCAAAGGCGGCGACTCCAGCGACGACGGCTGAAGTGATCGCAAGGGTCTTAATCGTTTTCAAATTCATAGAGTAAGTGAAGTGAATGAATGCGTGTGATCACTTCTCTACGCTATCAGACCACTCGTGAAGGAATTATGAAGGGCGAGAAAGGGGGAGGAGAATCGTGAGTGTGGTTCCTTTCCCAAGCTCACTTTTTAGCTGAAGAGAGCCCTGTAACTGCTCAATAATCGTGCGCGTGATGGCGAGGCCAAGACCACTTCCACCTGTGAGACGTGAGCGGCTTTTGTCGACGCGATAGAATCGATCAAAGATTTTATCCACATCCTCTTTTGAGATACCGATACCTGTATCTTGAATGCGAATACGAGCATGGGTGGAATCTTTCTCAAGCAGAATCTGAACTGTTCCTTGAGGTTTATTGTATGTAATAGCGTTTTTGACGATATTCCCCAGCGCCTGTGTTAAAAGGGATTCTTGGGTGATGACGTGAAGTACTGGAATCGCAGAAGAGTAATTCAGTATCACATCGTGTTGGGTTGCGAATGCCTCAAATCGATTGATCGTCGCTTGTAGGAGGGCGGATAGATTAACGGATTTTTTCGGTTCTTCAGAAATGGCGGTTTCGTCTACCTGTGAAAGGAGAAGAAGATCTTTTACGAGTGCAGTCATGCGAGCCACTTCTTCAAGATGGCTTGTAGCCTGCTCGCGTATTTCCACGGAGATTGTTTGATTCGATAAAATATTCTCTAGGTCAGCTTGGAGAATCGCGAGAGGTGTTCGGAGTTCGTGCGAAGCATCACTTAAAAAACGACGCTGTCGTTCGTAGAGTTCTTGAATGGGTGCCAGTGTTACGCCAGCAAGCCAATAGCTCAGAGCAGCGGCTAGGATGAGAAGGAGGCTATTCACTAAAATGAGCGATTTTGTCAGATCACGAAGAACATCTTCCGGTCGAGGAGCGACGACACCTTCGGAAAGATGTATTGGTTGACGAGGAGGAACGCGTCCGAAGCGGTGAGCGAGTCGATTTGAAAAGGCCGAATAAATGATACTACTGGAGATACATAAAATGACCGCGAGGATGGCGGTGTAGGTGAGCGTAAGCTGTGCCCGCGCGCTCCAGAAACGATCTTTAC
>CAZRJW010000003.1:0-12632 GCA_964600845.1 uncultured Gammaproteobacteria bacterium
AGCCATTTCAAATATTTGGCATAATTGCGATAGGTTACCAATATCTGCATCCCGAGTGTCACCGCGGTTATCAAAAGAAGCCACCCATAGGTCGGCAGTCGTGGGACCACTAAGTTCGCGGACGCCGCCATCATCCCAAGATCCGCCCCCGCATTAATGCCGTTCGCAAGCGCGAGGAGGGCGATCAACAACCAAAGGAGTGGAGCTGGGATGAGTGATCGCAGATTCTGAATCAGCCCTTTCCGTGTCACAATTGCCACGCGCCCACAAATTTCCTGAACGGCAATCAAGAGTGGAATCGTCCACAACGCCAACCAGAGTGGTGCAAACCCAAACTGCACTCCCCCTTGAGAATAGGTCGCAATTCCCGAAGGATCATCATCAGAGGCACCCGTCACAAGTCCGGGGCCAAGCATCTTTAGAAAACGTCGAAAACGATCAAGCATGGCAAAGAGCGATGAGACCAAGTGATTCTACCATGAGCGGAATACAAAACGAACCTCGGTTTGAGGTTCGTTTTTGATCGTATTGTTCGTTCTTACGCGATGAACCACTTTGGATCGTACTGTACGCGATCGTTCACGTGTTCGTACTTGTGCAATTCCACATCGCTGAACCAGAGCGGAATCTCGTAGGCTGACTCTTCTGGGTTGCCGGATGCGTGAATCAAGTTGCGGAGTGGACGGTTGTGTTCGTTTGAAAGCGCGTAGGTGTCGTGAGAGTAGTCTCCGCGGATCGTCCCAGGAGCGGATGAGGCTGGTTCGGTTGCGCCGACCAACTTACGAACCAAGGAAACTGCTTTCTCCCCTTCCAAGACCATCGCGATGATCGGAGCGGAGATCAAGAAGTCTACCAATCCGTTTTTAATCGCCGTGCCGTAGGAAATGTGATCTGGGAAGTCGAAGGGCTGGCCGTTCGCTTCATATTTCGCTTTGGCTTTCTCGTAGACGCTACGCATCCACTCTTCTGTGAGTGCGTAGTGCTTATCCACGTCCTCGCGGACTGGGTGGACCATTTTCATGGCAACCATTTTAAGACCAACATCTTCGAACCGGCTGAGAATGCGACCGACGAGTCCGCGCTGAACTCCGTCGGGTTTGATGAGGACGAGTGTCTGTTCCATGCGTCCGTTTATACCAGACTTTAGCCAAAACTTGCAAATTCTAGGCCTCCTTGATAGGCTGCGGCCATCTCAATTTCAATTCTGCACACCCCTTATGAGTCTTCCCAGCCACCGCGCCACCTCCTCCCAAAAGCATCGTCGTGCTTCACACTTTGCGTTGGTTAAGCCAAATATCGTGATTGGCAAGAACGGCGCTGCCCACATCGGTCACCGCGTCGCCCCAAAGGCCACCGAATACAACGGTATTACCATTCACGTGAAGGGTCTCGAACGCCGTCTTCAGAAAGCGCTCGACAAAACACGTATGAAGGCCGATAAGCAGAAAGCAACGGCAGCCGAAGACAGCCACGATCACGACCACGCCGGTCATGACCATGCTGGCCACACCCACGCCTAATTTGCGGGTGTGATATACTAGACGGGTTGGGTTCGTTCTTTCGCTCCTTTCTTTTCAGACATTCCGTCCTGCACCTTCTTTATGTCCAACCGCCATCTTGCCCGCGCTGTCGCCTTGCAGTCGCTCTATGAGTGGGATTTTTATCGTGGAGGCCGTGACCCAGTCGAAGTCGCTCAACGCAATTTAGAGGATTTTGCGTCGGAACTCGATGAAAAAGACTTCAGCATTAACACCGTTCAGGGTGTCATTGGGCATCACCCAGAGATTGATGCCACGATTCGGAAGTTCGCCCCAGACTGGCCGCTTGAGAAGATTACGACCGTCGATCGCAACATTTTGCGCATTGCCGCCTATGAACTCTTGTACAATGAAGAGATTCCGAGCAAAGTAGCCATCAACGAAGCCATCGAGCTGGCCAAAACCTTCGGCGGTGAATCCAGCGGACGCTTTGTAAACGGTGTCTTGGGTGCGATCTATCGCAATCAGGTCGCCCAGGGCGTCGTAAAGGGCGCAGATCAGCCAAAACCGGCAGATAGCGAGACTCCTTCGCACCCAGTCCTCATCAAAGCGGAGGTCGGAGCAAGCTTCGCCAGCCTCGACGATGACGACAGCTTCCTCCCCCACCCTCCCGCACCCCTCTCTTAAATTCATTCGCTGAACCTCCTCCTATGGAACTCACATTGCTGGGCCCGCTGGAGGAACGCCTGGGACACGTCTTTCGTGACCGGTCGCTCCTCCTGCAGGCAGTCACTCACCGCTCATACCTGAACGAACATACCGATTTCCCCTATCCGCACAACGAGCGGTTGGAGTTTTTAGGCGATGCCGTCCTTGAGCTGATCGTGACCGAATTTTTGTACCTCAACTACGCCAATCCAGAAGGAGACCTTACGAACTGGCGTGCGGCCCTCGTAAACGCCAAAACATTGGCGGGAATCTCTCAAGAACTGCATTTCGAAGAGTTCCTTCTCCTCTCCAAAGGTGAGGCACGCGACAAAGACGGAAAAGCGCGCATGTACATCTTGGCGAACGCCATCGAAGCCATTATCGGTGCGATCTACCTCGATAGTGGCAACGAAGCGGCCTCCAAGTTCATCCATTCGAAGATCTTGTGCCACTTGCCGACAATCTTGGCGCTTGAGCTCTACAAAGACGCGAAGAGCAAATTCCAAGAAACGGCCCAAGAACTCCTTGGAAGCACCCCTACCTACAAAGTCCTGGAAGAAAAAGGACCAGACCACCAGAAAGAGTTCACCGTCGGTGTGTTTGTCGGACATGAGCTGATCGCGATTGGTCGCGGAACCTCAAAACAAGAGGCTCAGGTGGCCGCTGCTGAGGCCGGACTCGAAGCAAAAGGCTGGAGAGCACGCTCAACCTCACTCGCCCCACAAAAGACCCCTCCAAACGAGGCTTAGAGCCAAACAAAAACAGCGGACCAACTGGTCCGCTGTTTTTGTATTCCTTGTTACGATTGAATCACTTGTTGCTCGTAGCAGACTTCACACAAGACCTCTTTCACCGACGATTCACGATAGCGGGAACGAAGTGGTGCCTGACACGTAACACAGGAACGATCCACCAAGGTGAGTGGCTGCAAGTCCTGCATGCGACGCAAGCGCCGAACGGTCGGATGTTCCGTGGGCAGTGCGACGCCCAACTCTTGGATCAGCTCAACCTCAGGGGTCACGGTGCGGAACGCGCGTACGCCATTTGTTTCTGGAAAACGCACCCAACGTGAACCAAGCTTCTTGGCCGCTTCTTCTGTTAACGGGTCTACCGCTAAGGCAAACGACCCGTTGTAGGCAAATAAGGACGCGTCGTAGGCCGGTGATTCGCCATAGATCCCCTCTTGGACGAGTTGCGCCTTGATGCGATCAAGCAGCGGCCAATACTCCTCTTCCGTATACTGAGTATTAAAGATGCAGAACTTTTTGTGTTGAAGGCCGATACAGCCAAAACAGTATTCACAGGCGTACAAAAATTCTGAATATTCGACTTGAACGCAATCCTGAATCCCGGTGCAGGCCGTTGCTTCATAACAATTCACGCAGAACATGCCCGCGGTACAGCGTTCTGCTTCGACCCCATACAACAGATCGATACAATCTTTCGCGACCGACAACCCACACGAAGACCGTACCCGCTCCCCATCAACAATATCGATCCCATCGACATCGCGGCAGTTAACGAGGTCATCTCCGCTCGATCGTTCTGAAGCGTAGGTCGCACACGCTCTCCGTGTGGCCGTACCCCAGATGTCTTTGCGAATATGCGCTTGCCACGCAGCAACGACCTGCGGATCACGAAGGTCAATCTCTGCCACACGCTTTTTGTAGGCTTCTTCATCAAGCTGCTCGTTCAAAAAACAGAATTTCTTGTTCCGCAGATTGATACACCCAAAGCAATCTTCACAGTTACGGCAATCGGCACAGAAGCGCAGATTCTGAGAAGCAAAACACCGTTCCGAATAGGCAGATCGCGCGCACTCGACACACGCGACGCACTCATAACACCATTCCGAACGGATACAGCTCGTCACATCGACCACGTGCGTACAAGTGACACATAAATCTGCGTAAGAACTGTCAGACATTTCGAGACCCGCATAGGTAAAATAACAATTCTTGAAGCCAAAATCATACAAAGCCCACGGACAGTTCTGGCTGGTTGTATCTTGAATGATCGCTGGGCGTGGAACGGACCAAGAGAACGCTTTCCATTGTTCTGCGAACGGCTTCGTTAGATCGTAGGTCTGGGCATAGGTTCGGCCATCAAAAACATCGCCGTAGAACTCGTTTGTCGGAATCACTTTCGCCGGTGATGCTTCGTCGAACATGCTAATAACATCCTTCCCATCGATCGTCCGCTTATACAGCTCAAACCCACTCACGCGGGCAGCGATGCGCCGAAAACGTGCCAAGGGCGACAAACGCGACACACAGACTTTCAACGAACGGTATAGGTCTAAATCCGCTTGCGTGAACTCAAATGACTCCCCTGTTTCAAGGCAAGTTCTCGTCCCGGGACGCTGGCGTGCATGATGCTCGGCAATCGCTTGGTCAAAGAGAGGGGTACGTGAAGCGGGCATATTCGCCTCAAGCGTACCATTTAAAAAATATAAGCAAAGTTTCAATAGTTGGCGCGTTCTTCGTCATCGACCAAGACCTGCTCTACCATATTGCGAAAACCTAGGTTCCACGTTACTGTGTGCCCCGCAGGCGCCCTTAGTTTAACGGATAGAACAGCGGCCTTCGAAGCCGCTTATGGGGGTTCGATTCCCTCAGGGCGCACCATACAGAAGCCACGTTACCAGACGTGGTTTTTGCGTTTGGTACAGGTGTTTTTAGCTCAATATTTGGCGATGAGCTCAACCATGCTTTCACCTCAGCAGATGGTGCGGTTGCCCACCCGTTGCCCAAAAAACTTTTTTCATCCTCCTTTTGGTCAAGAAGACGGATCGTAGAATGAATGGACTCAACCAGTAAACGCAAATCAAATTAATGAGATAAAAACGTAGTCGTTCCGCTTATTGGAAGCTGAATTACTGTTGAAGTAGCGACCGAGAGGCCGCTTAAAACTGGATTTGCGGTCTGTGTTATGGAAAGCGTCTTCCCGTTTCTATCTTCCTCCGATAACTGACACACCTTAGGAGAAGCAAAAAACAGTGAAATACCTGCAACCAAAATCGCACACATAGACAACAATAATACGCCCTCTTTTGTCCATCTTCGTTTTTTACTGAGTGCGGTCTCGTCATCATGGAAAGCGGTAAAATCAAACCCTCGTCCTGAGCCAAGGATAACTACTTCAAATAGAAGCACAAACCCAATCAGTAATGCTGCCGTGATTAAAACAACTGCTAAGCCTTGAGCTGGGCAGCGTACCTCTTTGAAAAATTGGAAATCGACTGATACAAAAGTGAAAAAAGCAACAAACACCGTCAATCCTTCATATGCTTTTTTCTTATAGTCGTCTATATCTTGCTTCAGTCTCTCAAATTCTGTCGCGTTAATCTCCAAATTCTTAAGCTTGTTATTTATTTCATCTATTTCTTCTTTCGAAGGAATGGCCTTTTTAAGCTTTGATATCTGTTCTTGAATGGTAGATAGATCGCGCGCCTGCTTTTTTTGAATCGCTTGAATTATATCAGGCTGTCCATCTAGACCATCAAATTTTGGATAACCAACCGACGTACCCCCTCCAGGGTTTTTTTCATCGGAAATAAAATTGTCACCATCCCAAGAAGCTGTCCCACCTTTTATCTGATACATGAATACGCCCTTATCAAGACCGTGTTTTATTGAGTCGAATGTAAGGCTGTCCTTATTCAAAGATGCTATTTTTTTATTCTTTTTGCCCATATTATCTACTCCCAGAAGAAATCAATCATGGATGCGGATTGATTTAATGGCCAGGCTTCGAGAATAAAATCCGTTATGTTCGTGGTAGTAAAATTCGCCTCCTCCTCCTGGTGAGTATTAACATCTGAACTTATCACTAATGCTTTTGTCGCGTGAGAATCATTACGTTTCCTCTCCCCATACCCAATCTCAAAATATCTATTGCATCTTTTGGACAGGAACTTGGTGTCATGGGCAAAGGTCAAACTCATCGAGAAACTTGTCATTCGCTTTGCAACCGATGAGCTGAGTACAGTTCCATCAACGATCGGGATTAGCTCATCGTACTCTTTTACTGGATAGTGGGCGTGCGCAAGCACCCCAATTCTAATTATAGGCTCAAGATTTAAGCTATCCAGTATCTTCTTGGTTAAATCAAGCACCTTTCCTTTAATCGCTGGCTCTTTCGACAGATCCTGATCATCGCTCGTTACATTAAAGAAGATGTCCAGCTTTCCATTTACGAACTGAACAACAATCGAACTATCCTCCGAGTTTATTCGAAAAAATGAAGGTAAAACAATTTGATTAGCATTTGCAAGCTCTTTTATCTCAAATAATTTTGCAAATTTCTTATTAAAATTACTGAAGTCTTTTTCCTTGAGAAAGAGAGCTATTTGGTAGGAACCTGTAATCAATTTTTGAGCGTCTGGTTTCATATAATGCCTGTATAGCTAACCATGATTGCACTTGATTTCCAACTACCAAACTTAATACTTGCTTTTAAGAGCCCCAGTGGTTTGATTAAAAATCAAATAATCAGACTATTGCTTACATGTAAGACATAAAAAGCCCTCTTCGCTGCCAATAATTAAACATGGTCTATTCTTCCAGTAGATGATGCAGGGATAAGCCAACCCGTGACTATCATTCACGAGTGGGAGTAGCCGCACCGATCATACTTTGGCTTATTTTAAGCCAAATTAAAGCATTTTCCACGTGGCGTGCCATACAGAAGCCACGTTACCAAGCGTGGTTTTTGTTTTTTCATGAACGAAAATAGCTGCACGTTTCACCGAGCAGATATTCTCGTGAAGTGCAGCTAGGGAAGTTGTCTTGCCTCGAGCGTTCTTTCGTTCAACGGTCCGGAGGCATCAGACGGTTGAACGCGCCGACGAGAGCGCGACCGATCCTCGACTTGCGCGGCGGAGGGATGATCGGGTAGGTCGAGAGCCCCGCCGGGATCATCGTGAGGAGGAGCGTGCCGAACGTGAGGTTGCCCCACAGACGATGCTTCCACTCCGGCGCGGTGATCGCCGTGAGGAACATGGTGTACTCCTGGTGACGGAATCCTTCGGGATCGGTCAGGAACCGCTCCCTTGCCACTTCGTCCGTCTCCCACTTCTTGCTCCCGGGGACATCCTCCTTGGCCATGTACGGCCGGACGATCACCCGGTGCGATCCATAGGCGTTCTGGATGCTGTAGGCGATGGCTGCGAGGCCATCTCGCCAGCTCTCGTTCGAGAAGCCGACGACCATCAGCATCTCGGTTCGCATGCCGGCCGCCGTGCAGGCAGCACGGCAGGACTCGTACTCGGCCAGGGAGTTGTGACCCTTGTGGAGCCGCTTCCAGACCGCTTCCGACACGCCGTCGACACCGAAACCGATGGTGTGCAGGCCGTAACGTCGCAGACGGTGGAGGATCTGCGGGTCACGTTCGATCGCTCGCTTCGTCAGCTTGGTGGTCGCGAGCATGCGCGCACGGAAGTCGATCCCGTGGCTGACAGCGATGGAATGCGCCATCTGGAGCGCCTCTTCCAGCTTGTGCGGGGTTTGAAGCCCATCCAGGTTGGAAAGGTAGACGTTCATCTCCCGCAGGCCGTACTTCGCCATCAGACCCGCGATGCAGTCGACCTCGTCCATGAGTCGGTCGAGATCGCGGTACTCTTCGCGCTGGCCCTTGGAGGCGGCGCAGAAGTCGCAGATGTAGCCGCATCCCTGTGAGGTGAATAGGCAGAACTCTCGGGAGAGGTATGCCTTGAGGAGCTCCGGCGGGAGGCGCTCGAGCATGGGTCGCATCGAGACCTCGAACCGTCCCGGAATCCGCTTCAGCGTGACGTCGAGCGCCCGCTTCAAATCCTCGTCGTTCGCCACGTGACGCACGTCACCGTAGACGTCAGGCATGAAGATCCGATCGAACTGCTCGTGGGTCAGACGGGTCACGCCTTCGCCACCGACCAGCACCGGACGGGTGTATCCCAGCTTCCGGAGCTCGAGAACGAGCTCACGGACACGCGGGATGATCGGGGTCCCGAGAACCGTGAACCCGATGCGATCGCTGCTCAGCAAGATCTCGCGCGTACGCGGATCACTGAGACCGGTCAGGTTGAAGTCGAGGATCTCGACCTCGTACCCGCCTGCTCCGAGAAGTCTGCTACCGAGGTTCACGATGGTCCCCGGCAGGTATATCTCCACCCGCCAGGGATTGGCGGGTTGAATGAGACAGATACGTTCGACTGACTTCACGAAATCGACCTCCTTGTCTGCCGTGGACTGTTAACGTCGGTGCGTAGCGTAACTTCATCACGAACATGCCAAAAAGGCAATGTAATAAAAGGTTTTTCCGTCCCATCGATTAATGTGAGACATCAGCACAGAAAACGAATTCATCATTCAAACGAAACAGCGCACCCGAATAGCGAGAGCGCGAGGACTATCCGTTTGGGATAGTGCGCTGTTCGCTACGCGGATGCGCGTAGTAGTTCAGTTCGGCTGCGTGTAGAGCGCGAGCCGCTGGGCGAGCTCGACCGTGGGGTAGAACACGTCCTCAGCGGCGTCGCCCTCGCCGACCGTCTCCTTGCGGATCAGGCCGTCGGTGATGAGGCTGCGGAAGCCATCCATGACGCCGCGGGGCCCCATCATGAAGATGGTGGTGAAGGGGCCGGGCTTGCGCTCGGGCTGCTGCGGCTCCACGGGCTTCTTGGCGAGGAGCCAGTAGATGCCCAGCGTCACCACGCACAGCACGCGGTACCACCCGATCGCCTTGTCGAACTGGCGAAGCGAGTCGTAGTGCGCTTGCATCGTCTTGCCCTCCTCGGTGTGCGCGTCGTACTCGGCCTTCATCTGCTCGCCGATCTCGCGCCACGCCACACCCGTCCACGCACCCTTCTCGTGGATGATCGTGAAGAGCCGCGCCGCGGCCTCCTCCTTCTCGGCCTTGCCGAACAGGGACGGGAGCATGTAGCGCGGGATGCGGAGGGCGCTGGGCTCGTAGGGCATCTTGTCGGTGATCGGGAAACGGGGCTCGCTCATGATGGACCTCTCGGAATGTGCGGTGTGGCGTTCCCTGCCACAAGGGGTCATTTGACAAAATAATATAACACAAAAAAGCGGTTTTGTCAACCACCTTGGACTAATAAACTAGTTTTTTGGCTTATCAAGTAATTGTTCAGTCCTTGGGTCATCATCTAAAAAGCTCTGTTCTCCAGCTTGGATTTCTCCAAGAGTAAGAGATATATCTTCTCCTCAATTTCAATGATTAAATGATAGTGCTTTAGAAACGAAACAGCGCACCCGGATAGCGAGAGCGCGAGGACTATCCGTTTGGATAGTGCGCTGTTCGCTACGCGGATGCGCGTAGTAGGTCAGGTGGCCGGGACCGGGTCGGTGGAGACCTCGGAGCCCTTGTTCCACACGTGGTGGAAGTTGACGCTGTCTGGCGTCGGCGCCTCGCAGAAGCCGCCCGAGTGCCCGATCTGGTAGAGTGAGCAGTGGCGGCCCCGCAGTTCGAACGACGGCAGTCGGCGCACCTTGCCCCGCAAGCGGAGCACGATCCCCGGGATGACCGAGGAGTGGTGCAGCTCGATGTTGCCGAAGCGCCCGCCGTCGCTGATGTCGATGAAGAACTTGGTCTTGATGACCTCGATCTCCTCGTCGGTGAGGTTGTTGATCTCGCCGATCTCGTACCAGAGGTACGTGTTGACCGTCTCGCCCCACGGGCTGCCGACCAGCGCGAGCTTACGCTCGTCGGCTTCGGGGAGCCGCCAATCGAAGTTGGACTCGGCGGGCGGGGGCGCGATCACCTCGTCGGTGGGGGCCTGGTTGGCCGTGGAGCCGGTGAAGAGAGCGAAGAGGTTGCGGAGAAACGCGGGAATCTGCATGGGGAAACCTCCGAAGGTGCAAGCGGCATACCCTGCCACAGGGGTCATTTCGACATAATAAAGTATCATAAAAAGATGATTTTGTCAATCATACTAGTAATAAAATGCTTTACTTCTACTTATGTTGGCTTCTTCAGCCGTGAAATAATCTACGTAAAAACTACTACTCTCCTCCCCAGCCCAAATCTCATCAAGAGTTAACGAGAAACAAAAAAGACTTCCCTACTAGGAAAAATCTCACGCATTGGCGTGAGATTTTTGATTCCGTTTGTTTTTATTCCAACTCCCTCCCTATTTTCCCTCTTTCTTCTTGAATGCTTCCAAAGCCGCATCCAATGCTTCCTGCTCTTGTGGAGTAAAGTCCTGCTGCACTGTTGGCTCATAATCGTCATCGTTACTAGGCGATCGAGCAACAACAGCCGACGTATCGGACACGGTCTCTTTGGAGACGGAGGGGACATCCGCATCCATTTTTGGCTTGATTTTCGTCACAGCTCTCAGTACCGTTGTCTGTTCTCTTTCTGGGACGGAACGTTTTGCCCCCGCCTCTCCCGCGGCAGAGCCTCCTGTAAATTCAGTAATGATCGCTTTTGGATCACGTTCAACCACCTCGAAGATCTCAGTCGCCATCGCTCTGCGTAATGCGGGGGCATTTCTTGTTGCTTGATAGGCTGCGTAGGCTGATCTGCCCATTTTTACAACAAGTCCTGGCTTTGCTTTAAATGTAACTCGTACAACACCTTCGCGGGCTTCATTCAGCTCGGCCGACGATGGAACGGGTGGCGGAATCGGAAGCTCACTTAACGAGTTAACAATTCTGTCAGCATTTTTCGGCAGCTTTAAATATCCTGAAAGAATTCTTAAAACCGGGATCTTCTCTTTTGGGGGAAGCTCATTAAATTCCGCCTTAAACTCATCTGTGACTCTGCCTTTAATCAAGGCTTTATCAATTTCTGGCTCAATAGCTCTCGGCTTTTCTGCTCCTGAAGGTGAGTTCTTCTGTTGCATGGTCATAGATATGTGTAAGTATACACCCACTCTAAGGCAAAAACGATTTCACACAGATCAATTAGCTCAAGGGTATTACTCCCGTGATCAAATGCCCCACATTCCCGTGATGTAGCTCGTCGTATACGCAGCCGATCCCCCGTACCGAGAAGAAATATCCCAATCTAAAACCTCAAACGTACTTGGCCCGAGCGTCCGCAACGCAATCCAAATCCCCTTTCCAAAATCGAGATGGTCATCTTTCGCCGACCAAAAGAAGGCAGCCGCACTCTGATCAAAGGCGCGAAGGGTTTCTTGGTCCTTTCGAAGAGCTATTTTCTCTGGAAGATAATGCGACATGTCTGACGACACAATCAGCACCGTGTCTTTGTTGAGGAGTTTTTTCAGCTCTTCGCTCAGACGCTCTGCATCCTTTCTACTCACATCTGACCGAACAACAATTGGAACGATTTTTGCATTTGGAGCCGTTTCCATCAAAAACGGGATGAGTGCCCCAACCGCGTGCTCTTTTTGGAAGATGGCTGGTTGGGAAGTCGCAATCTTTGCACGCAGTAATTGATTCACCGCCGCCTCCTCAACCAAAATCTGTTTCTTTCCCCATTGGTAGCGCACCTTTGCGGTTGTAATCGTCGTTTGCCCCTGGAAGAAGTGATCTGGTGCGAGAATGATCACGCGTTTTATTTCTGGTCGACAACTCGTGAGCCGTCGAAAGAGTTTCCAAAGAAGATCCGAGGCGAGCGCGTGATGGTTCACAAGCGCCCCCTTCACAGACGCGCAGCTTTTTGGATCAACCTTCGGAGCAGGCAGCGCACGCGCTTGGTCAAAGCGTGCTCGCTCAAGGAATCGTTCCACCGGAATGCTGTTCGGATTCCCTACCCCCAGACACACAAACACCGCCAAGCTGAGCGTGGCGGTGCGTATGCAACGTGTAAACGTTTGATTCATGCCTACAAGTTAACGAACCGTGATGGTCTGCTCTTCCGAATGCGTAGCAACCGACGGAGTGTCAAACCGCTGCATCAGGGCTGGCTCGGCCCGGTACGTTCCGCGAGAAGTTACTTTAACGCGATACTTGAAGTCGCGTGTCTGATCCCCCTTACAAGCGACAAACGAGATCGTATTCGACTGCAAGAAGAGCGGCTGTGGCATCTCGAGCGTCGTCTGAGACAGTGGCTGGAGGTTCGCGGGGAGATCATCCTGAATCAGGGCGCAGCCATCCAGCGAAGACGTCGCGAAACGCGGTACAAGAGTGATGACGAGCTCATCCCCTTCCACGAGCTGATCCAGAGCCTTCGAGGCCTCGTAGCGGCGTGTAAGCGACAAGGAAGGGTTCTTTGTTGGTAAGCCTGAGACCGGACGGAGATAGCTCAGTACAACTGGTCCAGAAACGTTCAGGATGCGGAAGTTCGCCATCTGCACGGGCGATAACACAATCGTTTTGAGCGGAGTCTCCTTGAGCTGAATGGTTTCGGTGCGAGCACCATCCGTCCACTGCATCATGCCATCCTCTGCGGGAATGTGTTGCAAACGGAAGGCGAGGTAGCGCACCTTCGCCAAAACCGGGAAGGCCTCTGACGACCAATTCTGTTCGATGAAGGCATTCA
>CAZRJW010000003.1:12732-74039 GCA_964600845.1 uncultured Gammaproteobacteria bacterium
GTTTCTGTACTCACTGCCGACAAAGCCATCCCTGCGCTTGGTTCAAGTGTCACTAACTCCTGACGCACGATGCGTGTCGTTTCAACCTCGAGCGCACGCTCCATGCGATCGCTAAACGCTCCTTGAGAAACGCCTACCGTCACAACATGAGATCCAGGCTGAAGTTTTGGAACGGCTACGTACGTCGCCTGGCCAGCTGTGCCCGTTGCAACGTAATTCACCAGACCAAGCGATGGCGCGTTCAAGCTGAACGTCACTCCTTCACCCGCTCGCAAGCCTGAGCCAAACGCTCGTAGCTTCAAGACGGGCTGGTCCGTCGTGAGTACACGCGCAGGAATTACCGCATCCACGAAGACTTCTTTCGCCACCTGCAGATTGTGCGTTCCAGCACCTGCGCGGAGATCCGTTCCGAGAGCAACCGCCGTGACGCGCCACGAGGTCAGGTTATCCGGCAAGACAATCTCGGCCGTTCCCATCCCTTGCGAATCAAGTGCGATGAGACCCGTTCCTGCAACATCCTTGAACAAACGACGTGCTGCTTGGCCACGGTCACCCGAACCGCCGCCACCCATCTCTGCACCACCGCCGCTAAAGAGCCAATCCCCCATGTGCGAGGCGCGCTGGAAGAGCATGCCATCTGCCACATAGGTATTAATCCACTGAAGTGGGTCTTCTTCGTAGAAGCCGCTGACCGCCAAGAGGGATTCATCAACGACCGCATACGCAACCTTCGCATCACTCAATCCAGGCTGACCTTCTTTTGCTTTCACTTGAATGCGGACGGTTGCTTTCTCCCCTGGTCGGTAACTCGTTTTATCACTTGTCACTTGCACATCGAGTGTTCGATCCTCTTTATCCAAGAACACGACGACATCTGACGTGAAGAAACGACGACCACTAAAGACTACGCCGCGCAACGTCGCATTTGGAATAAGCGATTCACTGAACGTCGTTTCCCACGAGGCCGACGTCGAGCGCACAACCTGTTTGATGCCACGCGACAACGTGAGGAACAATACGCCCGGCCCCTGACGCACATCAAAGGTCGAGGTCCCCATCTGGAACGTTGGCTTCAAGACCTCACCGACATGGACATCGCGATTATCACCTTTTCCTTCAAGGATGAGGTGGGGCGCCGTATCACCCGCTCCCGCCGGCAGATACCAACCCCGAGCGATGGAAGTCGTGAAGCGTGAATAATGTTCTTTTCCATCTTCGGCTTGAACTGAAATTTCATAGAACTCACGGTCGTCCTGGAACGGGAATGTGTAACGCGCACGACCGTTTCCATCCGTTTCAAGCGTGAAGTCAACCGGTGGATCCTGCCGACGTTCATAGCGATAGTACGGAACGACTTTCTTTTCGATTGCGTCGTACCATACGCCATCCTGAATCCGTTCATACCGCACCCCGATCACCTGACCACGCAGTTTGCGACCAGACCAGACGGCTCCAACTTCATCCAGTTCTTTTGAGAGATCACGGCGATAGGTCTGGAGCGTGAGCTCTGCACGATCCCTTACTTCTTTTACATCTCCGCGGAGATCAATCTCAGCCCCAACGACCTCCGCCATCGCTGAACCAACGATCTGCGCTTCTTCGCCCTCCATCGGATAGATCGCCACCATGAGCTGTTCCGTATTCCGACATGGGTCTGCTAAGCGCTCGCTACAAACAACCGGCAAGGTCTTCACCGCCAGATCCAAACGTCCTTGATCGTCGAGCATCATTTCCTGATCAGATACGGTTGCCTCTCCCTGCGAAATGCGAACGCCTACGCGTGCCTTTGGCACAGGAGCTCCACTGAAGAAGGAGGCCTGGATACGCGCTTGCGCTTCTTGTCCGGCAAACAACCGTTTCGCTGAGAGCGTCACATCCAGGTAGTAGGCTGGTTTTGCAAAGGCTCGGATTTCAACAGAACGCGAAGTGACAAGCTCGCCATCGCGAAGCAAATCTAATTGGTAATAGCCTGGCGTCACATTTTTCCAAGAAAGACTCGCCTCATATCGTCCCGCTGTATCGAGGGACAATGGAACAGATGCGTAGGTTCGATCACGGCCATTCACGAGATCTTCGACGTACGAGGGTTTCGTCAATCGGAGCTCTACTTGTCCAAGGCGACTCGTGCGATCACGATCTTGAACGATCCCTGCGACCTTCATCTCATCGCTTGTGCGATAGAGTGGACGATCTGGATAGATATAGCCCCAGGTCCGCTCATGCGCACGCGCAAAACGGTCAAACGAGCTGTAGCCAAAGGAAGGACCAACCACGCTCAATGCACGAACAGGTCCATTTGCATCACCCAGACGAACAATCGTTACCACTGGATCAGCAGATGAACTGGTCGCATTCAATGTCGCTGGTGTTGGCGCACGCGCTACACCAGCCGCGTCTGTAAGGTACGCCTGACCTCCATCCATACGAACCGGTAGGGAGCTAAGTGGCTGTTGTGTTTCAACGTTCACCGCCCAGACGACCAACTGGTCTTTGTCGGCCACCACATACGAAGCAATGTTTGTGACCTGTACAAACATCCACGCCTCTCCTGGGCCAGATGCGAGACGCACGATGTACCATCCCTGCTCCGTAAATTTCGGGAGAGTTACGAGCTCGTTATCGCGCTCGGAAGGACGGAAGATCGGAAGATCTGCTTTAAAGGCTTCTGTTTTTGCGATGTCTTTGTACTGACCCAAGTTATCGGTAGATCCAAACGAATAGCTATACGGCAAGCGCTTCGCCAAAAACTGCGCCGCCTCGTCCTCGGTCAAACGGTAGCCGGTAACAGAAACGGTCGATGACGCAGAGACTGCGTTCCCACTTCGTGAGAACGGCACGGAAATCGCATCTCCAACATAAGCTTCTTGGAATTCTGTGTAGACGCGAAGCCAGGTATTGCTCGCGTCCGACGTTGCATCCCCTGTCTGGAATTGGAGAACCACGTCTTCCGGTAATGCAAGTCCTTCAGCGGTCAGCCCCTGCTTCAGGCGTACCGTATAGAGTGTTGCGTTGCTCCAGGGTTTTGCAGGCAAGAACACGATCCGGCGGCCGTTCACTTGGAAATATCCTTCGGTCGCTGGGGTGATCTCAATGCTAGAGGTGACGTTCGAAAAGCCTTGCGCATTCAAGACAAGCTCAAGCGAAGCATCAAGCGGAACGGCATTGGCGTTATTCGCTGGTAAGCTTGAAACGAGTTCTAACTGATCCGTCGTTTGCACAGCCCAAGAATAATCGCGGGGTGTTGTTTCTTCGGTAGACGAACTGCTCTGAATCGAAGCCGGCAAGGCTACACGAATCACTTGATCAGAGGGAACCGCAGCGAGATACACACGGAAGGTATCCTCAGAGACACGCTCAACCTCTTCAATCCGGCCCGTATCGACCCGCAACGTACGCTGAACTTGCTCCGGTGAAAGAGCTACCTTGGAACGTAAAATGAGCGCTGACTGGTCAGCGACTTTTGGTGTTTCTGGATCGGCATAGATTTGAAACGCATCATTTGCCTGAGCCGCAGGGATCAAAATACGACCGAGTGAATCGATCGAACCAGACAAACCGGCCTTATCGCCCCGAACATTCATAAACAACACGAGGGCACACATCGCGATCGCAAAACCAGCTCCGGCACCGCCAAGCATAAGACGAAGCGTCTCGCGGAACGTGCGACGCGGAGCTTCTGGCGTGGGCTCCATCACCTGCACGGTTTCCGCTGCTTCTTTTTGCAAACGTTCCGCCAACGACAAAAGCTGCTGCTTGTGCAGGATTTTTGTTTCTGGTCGCAGCTCCGCTGGCTCGTGGCCAACGTCTTGTAGCATGCGCTCCACCGGATCTTGGGAGAGGGAAGGGATATTATGTTCCATACAATTTCTTGTACTTAGCGCTCAAACGGGCCGTCGCTCGATAGACGAGGACCGCAGCATGATTCGGACTGATTTGAAGGAGAGAGGCAATCTCAGCCGCTTCTTGTTCCCCAAAGAACTTCAAGTCTAATATTTCCTGATCGCGTGGAGAGAGCGTTTTAATAACTTCCAGTAATTTTGTTTTTTCTAAAGCGAGCTCGGCGTGTACTTCGGGCGAAGGAAGCTTTGAAGGGAACTCACGGGCGGGCCCTTCTTCATCGATGTCATCCATCGATTCGTCCATGCGGACCGACATACTCCGCCAATGATCGATCATGAGGTTCGACGCCACCCGAAACAACCAGGCGCCCAGCGAAACTCCTTGCCAGTTTATGGAAGGAACGTGCTGACAAAACTTCATGAAGGTTTTTGAAACTAAATCTTCTGCGGTCTCTCGATGTCCGCAACGCTTGAGGCAAAATCCGTACACCCGATCGGCATAGGCGTCGTACACGGCCCCTATCCCCTCTGGCCCCGCCTTTGCCCGTCGAAGAAGCTCTTCGTCGCCGTGCACTTCCATATAACGGTTAAAGTAAAAGAAGAATGACAAAGGGAGTATAGCAAAGCCCAGGGTCAACGAATAGCGATCGTGTTCAATTATTTGGCCTTTATTTTTCCTTATTTAAAGCCAAGAATATCTTCTTGAACCCAAAAGAGCACTAATCCGGAAATAGGGTTTATAGGGCCCCAAACTACCACCCACTACTTGAACCGCCACCACCGGAACGGCCACCACCAAATCCACCCCCGGAAGATCCGCCACCGAACCCACCTCCTCCTCGAAATATTCCTGAAAGGATGCCTGAAAAAAATCCTGTTGCTACACCCGAGAAAAAGCTCCTAAATACCGGTCGTGGCCGTCCCGTGAGAACCGAAAATAGATACGTCGCCCCATAAGCGAGAAGAGCGAGGACAAACCCAAGGAGAAATCGCCCGAACGCGATAACCAAAAAGAAAATAACAATCAGTAAAAGGGCACCGACTCCAGGCGGTAAGCGTTGAATGAATCGATCCGTCGCCTCCACAAACGCGCCTGTTCCAGATGATGCAGCTATACCATCACCCTCTTCGTACCCGCTCAACGTAGACTCGATTTCAAACTGGATCTGGCTGAGTGCATCGTAATAGCGTTCTTCTTTAAGGAAAGGGGTCGCGCGTTGAATGATCCTCGCACTTGCTGCGTCGGTGAGCTGGGATTCCAGACCATAGCCAACTTCGATCCGGATCTTTCGATCTTGAACGGCAGCCACGACCAAAACACCTGTATCCTGGTCACGCTTCCCGATCCCCCACTCTTTAAACAATTGTACCGCGTAGGAATCGATGGTTTCTTCCTTCGTTGTAGGGACGGTGACAAGTGCAATTTCGTAGGTGGAACGCTTCTCATATGCCTGCGTCGTGCTCTCAAGATCGGCTTCTTCTTCGACAGAGAGAACCTGCGCAAAATCGTTTACAAAGCCCTCTGGAGTACCGGGCGAAACATATGCACCAACAGCAAGCGGGATGAAGAGAAAACAGATCGCGATCAGACCCATCCCTTGTCGGAATACAGAGATCATACTACTCCATTCAGTATATCAGGCTCGTGAAAACAAAAACGCACTCCTGTGAGCGCGTTTTTGTTGGTGGCCGAAGTGGGAATCGAACCCACATGCCGTGAGGCCACGGAGTTTAAGTCCGTTGCGTATACCAGTTCCGCCATTCGGCCGCGTGCTGTAACGCAAGGGTTTGTAGCATGTAGAAACAAAAACGACAAACCCCTTTTCCCCTCCCTACCAGCTCCCACTCGACCCGCCGCCGCCCGAACTTCCGCCTCCAAATGAATCGTTTGAACTGCTCGAACTTGAAGAGGAACTCCTCGAAGACGCGTTGGATTTTGAGGAAGAACTACTCCAGGAAGAACCTGCACTTCCGCCAGACGCTGAGCCGAAGTTGCGTACCTTTAGGACAATATAGATCGCCACTATAGCCATCGCGAGCGCTCCAAAAAGCATCAATGCGACAAGACTCCAGAAGATACGCTCACCCACACTTATCTCCCTTGGTCCTTCAGAGACACTCAAGGGGACATCGCCCGTCTCAGCAGTCGTAATGATCGCGGTCGTTATTTGATCGATCGCACCCGGATAGTCGCCTGCTCTTAGCAGCGGCTTAGCTTGCGCAATCATCTGTGCACTTTTTGCATCGGTCACAACCGATTCTAATCCATAGCCAACTTCAATCCGAAGTTTTCGATCTTGAATCGCGGTCAAAAAGAGGATGCCGTTGTCTTTTTCTTTTTTGCCGATCCCCCATTCTTCGAACAGCTTCACGGCGTAGGTTTCAATCGATTCATCGCCAGTCGAAGCGATGGTTACGATCGCAATCTCGTTCGAAGTGAGGGCCGCATGCGCGCGAATCTTTTCTCGCAAGACTGACTCTTGTTCCTCTGTCAGAACATTCGCAAAATCATTGACATACCCACTTGAAACACCCGGAGACGTGTAAGCCCGTACGCCAAACGCGCTTACAAAAACACCTCCCACCAGGAGCGCGCCGATCGCGAGTCCTCGTCGAAGGTGTTGTCGCATATTGATTACTAGAACGACACGCGAGGCGCGAGCTCGGCACCTGCTTGAGCTTGTGTGTATTCAACCGGCGTGAACCCTCCCATCCCAGCAATTACGGACATTGGGAAGCGCTTCACACGTACGTTGTAGCCCTGCACTTCTTCATTGAAGCGCTGACGTTCAACCGCGATTCGGTTTTCTGTGCCTTCGAGCTGCGACATCAGCGTGGTGACGGTATCGATCGACTTGAGCTGTGGGTACTGCTCCATGATGACAAGTAAACGCGAGAAGGCGCTGTTGAGTTCGTCGGCTGCTCCCGCTTTGTCACTAATGGATTGAGCTCCGGCATAACGCGTACGCGCCTCGGCGATCGCCGTGAAGATCGCTGTTTCTTGTTTCATGCTTCCTTTCACCGCTTCAACTAAGTTTGGGATCAAATCAAAGCGACGCTGATACTGCGATTCAACCTGCGCCCAGCGACCGGAAACTGCTTCACGACTTGAGACAAGCGAGTTATAGCTCGACAACCCATAGCCGCCCAAGCCGAGCAGAACAAGGAGGACGATCACGATAATAGCGTTTTTCATAGATAAAGAGAGTATATCAGTTTGAGTGCGTGGCCACTACTACCGCCCGGGCACTCGCAACAAAATGAAATGAACCCGTGAGAACAATCACTTGCTCGGGAACACGCTCGATCCAGGCGAGGAGCGGATCCCAATCGGTAACAACTTCGACGGTTTGGTCAGGCGACTGTTGAGAAGCGAGAAATTCTGCGACCACGCAGGGATCAGAAAAACGAAACCGATACAGCCCCTGGCCACCAAGTACATCAACACAAGCGATCCGTGCATTCAAAGACGCGATTGGAGCAAGCGTCTCTTTACAGTTCGTATCAGGATTGAAGGCGATAGCCACCGCAAGTGCTTCCGTAGAAAATCGTTCTCGTAGCGCCTGCACGAGCCCTCTCATTTTTTGTGGATTATGCGCCGCATCTAAAATCAGCGTCTTTCCTTTCCAAGAGAGCTGCTCGAATCTGAGCGGTAACGCTGCCTGCGCAAGACTGTCTGCCCCCTGAGCTTGTCGATACGTCCAACCATCTCTCGCCGCCAAACGCACACAAACCTCTTCGGCTAACGCGGCGTTTTGGCGGAGGTAGGACGGAAGAAACGGTGGGTACGAGCGACCTGCAGATGCATCCTTCATCAACCAAATGGATTGCGCTCCCCTCTTTTCAGCCAACACCCTCAATGCTTCTTGGGAGATCTCTTCCTGAAGACCAATCACGACTGTGTTTCCTGGATGAACAATTCCCATCTTGTGCAGAGCGATCGCGTCGATCGTCTCCCCCAACAGGCTCAGATGGTCCAACCCGAGCTTCGTAATCACACAAAATTTATCGCTGCGACGGATCGTGTTGGAAGAATCCCACAAACCACCGATTCCCGTCTCCACAACGGCATAGTCCACCCGGGCTTCCGCGAACACGGAGTAACTCAGTCCACGCAAAAACTCCATGTAGCCTGGAGCACCTGGCTCTTCTTGCTCCATCGCACGGACCACGTTCACCACTCTCTCAAGAACCTCTTTGAATCGCTCTTCACTGATCAATTCTCCGCTCACTTGAAATCGTTCCCGTACGTCCGAGACATGCGGCGATAGGCTCAACCCGGTTTTAAACCCCTGCCCCCGTAAAAGAGCCTCAATGTAGGTGCAGGTTGAACCTTTGCCTGTCGTGCCCGCGATGTGAACGGTTTTATAGGTCTCTTGCGGATCACCTAGACGCCTCAAAAAGGAACGCATCCGCTCTTGTCGAGCTTCTGGGCCTGTTTGGCGCTCATTCAGCGCCCGCCCTTCCAGCGCATACGATTCCAAAAACAACTGGATCTCTTCCAGGGTCGTCTGTGACAAAGAGAGACAGTTCAACATGGGTGAGCCCCAGCCTACACGTCTCGAACAAAAAATCCCACCAAATTCTTTTAAGGAAAGTGGTGGGATCTTGTCAGCTTAAGCCGTTGGGGCTGGGGGCTGAGGTTGCGGAGGCGTTGGATTCGGCAAGCCTTCTCCAGGAGCCGCGGGCGGCACAGGTGGTACCGGCTGCGGTGGATTTTGATAGCGAATCATACACCGAAATTTTAAGGGTTAAGCTTATGCAGCTGGAGCCTCTTCTTCTGTCGCTTCTTCTGTCGCCTCTTCAGCTGGTTCGACCGCTGGTTCTTCAGCAGCTGGTTCGATTACTTCTTCGTTCAACATAATACGAAAGCTAAGTGAATGAGTCTCCGTACTCTAAACCGAATCAAAAAAGATGACAACCCTTGAGTCCTACCCCTGCAGACTCTTCTTCTCCCGGTGCGCGCGAACACTCTCCCAAACCATCGGGATCACAGAGATGACGACGATCGCCATAACCACTAAGCTAAAGTGTCGCTGTACAGCTGGGACCGTTCCCAGGAAATAGCCCGCAACCGTCAGCAGAACCACCCACGCAACTCCTCCCAAGACGTTATAGCGAATGAAGGTCGCGTAGGGCATTTCCCCTACTCCGGCCACAAACGGAGCCAGCGTTCGGATAATTGGAACAAATCGAGCTAAGACGATCATGCGAGAGCCATGTTTTCGGTAGAATTTCTGTGTTCGCTCGAGATATTCGGGCTTCAGCAGTCTCCCTTGAAAGCGCTGGTAGGCTTTGAGACCGTATTTGCGACCAACCCAATAATTCACCGTATCGCCTGCAATCGCCGCCACGATGAGAAGGGGCAAAAGAACCCACAAAGAGAGCGCCCCGATACCAGCAAACGTTCCCGCTGCGAACAAGAGCGAATCCCCCGGCAGAAAAGGCGTAACGACGAGCCCAGTTTCAAGAAAGATCACCAACGCTAATAGGACGTAGGTCCATTCACCTTGGCTTGCGATTACCGCTCCGAGTGTTTGGTCCAAGTGGAGAAACCAAGCTATAAATCTCGTAACGAGGGCGGTCATAGTTCTCTGAGCGTACCGGAAGACAAAAGAAGAGGATAGGGCGAAGTTGCGTACATTGACGAACACAAAGCGAACAGGTGTACTGGTGACATGGAACCGTTTCTTCCAGACGATCTTTTGTTCGCTGAGCGCTTGGTTGCACCCGAAGTTGCAGAAACCGAACGCGGCTTCGATCTCGCGCTCCGCCCAACGTCCCTTCAAGACTTCATTGGTCAGGCAAAAGTGAAGGAAAATTTGCGTATCTTTTTAGAAGCGGCCAAAAAACGTGAGGAGCCGGCTGAGCATATTCTTTTTTATGGTCCACCGGGTCTGGGAAAAACCTCGCTCGCCCATGTCATCAGCAAAGAGATGGGGGCGAATATCAAAGTGACGAGTGGTCCTGCATTAGAACGCGTAGGCGATCTCGCTGCTATTCTCACCAACCTCGAACAAGGCGACATTTTGTTTATCGACGAAATTCACCGGATGAATCGCTCGATCGAAGAAGTGTTGTATCCCGCAATGGAAGACTATGCGCTCGATATTGTGATCGGAAAAGGACCAACGGCACGCACGCTGCGTCTTGATTTAAAGCGCTTCACGATTATTGGAGCCACAACACGTCTTTCGTTACTTTCCGCTCCGTTACGTGATCGTTTCGGCGTCACCTATCACTTAGATTTCTATCAACCGGACGAAATGGAAGCGATCTTGCGACGGAGCGCGGCTCTGCTCACGATTCCGTTCGAAGACAGCGCGCTCAAAGCCATTGCTCTGCGTTCGCGTCGGACGCCACGTATTGGAAATCGCCTCTTGAAGCGCGTGCGTGACTTCGCACAGGTCAAAGCAGATGGAACATTAGTGGAAACGCTCGCGCACGAAGCGCTGGAAGCGCTAGAAATCGATACGCGCGGCCTCGATGAAGCGGACCGTCGCGCCCTCCGTACCCTCATTGAAAAATTCAAAGGCGGACCCGTTGGCCTCGCTTCGATTGCCGCAACCATTGCGGAAGAGATCGAGACCGTCGAAGAAGTCATCGAACCGTTTCTGCTGCAAGAAGGGTTTATTACGCGCACACCTCGCGGGCGCGTCGCAACAGATCTCGCCTATCGGCATCTAGGGATAGATCCTCCCCCATCGTTGATCGCTTCTATGCAGCTTCCTCTATCTTCGTAGGCAGGGGAATCGTAGGCGCGCCTCGTAATCGCTCCACCATCTCTGCTGAATCGAGAGTGATGAGCGGATTTCCCAGCAACAGTGGTGAAGGATTTTTTGACGTTTGCACCCCTCTCTCTGGGTGAGCAAATGAAAGTGTGTCACTTTGGATTTGTAAGCCACAGGCTGAGAACGCGCGAGAATCTATCAGAAGAGGCGACCACCCCGTGTGCGGAACCGTCGAAATAGGCCATGTTGTTTTGAGTGCGGAAGAGAGGTCCGAGAGCATCTTTGTCTCCCGTTGAAGTCGATCTGCATTTTCTTGATCCAGATAGAAACACTTCGCTCGTGTCTGCTGAATATCTGCTGCTAAGTAACAGTAATACCCATAGGGCATCGGCTCACGAACAGACACGCGCAACCCATCTTTTGTCTCAAGAGTGATCGTTCCAGCTGGATTCTTTGTCGAGCGCGGCTGCTCCATCATGACGTGTGAAAAACGCCCATCCGCCTTCAGCTGCGTTCCAAGCCAATCACGAATCCGGTGATCTACCGCGATCATCGGTCCATCCACCGCGATACGCCCTTCTGCATACTGCCGGTGCTGAGCTTTCATAATCAGTTCACAATCCACTCGTAGGCGTTGTGCCGACCGTAACAACTGCTCACCACTCCAAGGTTCAACAGACGCTTCAACACGTTTCACCCCTGGCCGATCTACCGACCCAATCACCGCCCGGGAACGATCAAAAGAGAGCTTCATAGTACGCACAGCTTACCAAGTTTACGACCAGACATCTGTCCACATGAAAGATTTTCCCTTATCATAGAGGCATGCTTCCTCTTGCCTGGATATTCTATGCCTGGCTGATCTTGGTCGGTTTATTTGGGCTAGCGTCCCTCATGACCCTCGCAACCACGCTTCGCTACGGTCTTTCGTGCGCGTCGACCTACCTCGCCGCAGGATTCTTTATCACCGTATCAGCTGCGGTGATCCTCATGACCCTTGGCTATGCGGCGAGCGCAGACCTCTCCCTGGCGTTTGATCCGTTGTCTTTCTTTTAAACGGCTATGCTAGACCTCCACAACCTTCCAAACGCCATCCCCGAGGAAAAACTCGTCTATTTTTTGCGACGACACCCAATCACCCTGCTCAGCGTTATCTTCGGATACATCCTTCTGCTGGCTTCCCCTTTCTTGGTTTTCGGTTATCTTGGCCGCTTTCAGCCAGAGCTGCTCGCAAACTCTAGTTTCCAAGCAGTCCTTGTCTTTGGCGGATCCGCTTTTTTTCTCTTTTCCTGGTTGTTCTTGTTTCAGCTCTTCCTCGATTACTACCTAGATAGCTGGATCGTGACGACGCGTCGCATCATCAACATTGAACAAAATGGGTTATTTGGTCGAACAGTGTCCGAACTTCGCCTCTATCGAATTCAAGACGTGACAGCGACGGTCAATGGCTTTACGAAAACGATGTTTAACTTTGGAGAGGTTGAGATTCAAACCGCCGGTGAAAAAGAACGTTTCGTGTTTGAAGAAATTTCTCAGCCGAATGAAGTCGCGAAGAAGATTCTTGAACTCTCAGAATGCGATCGGAAAGATCATATTGAAGAGGAGAGACTTGATGAGAATGGCCCGCAAAACGAGGTAAAAACCAAGGAAAAAGCGGGAGCGCCCACCACCGGAAGAACGCCTTAATTAAAAAGAGGGCCCATAAAAAGAATCACGGCCCGGAGCGTAGATCACGCATCCGGGCCGCTTTTATTGATTCCTCCTTGTTCGTTGTTGTCGTTCAGCGACCGGCGTCGTTCTGTCCGATGCCGACCATCACGGGACGGCGCACCGTGACGAAGTCGCGCGGATCGATGCAGCCGCTCGACCAGGGCGCGTCCCGGAGCCAGGCTCGCGGGATGGGCGCACCCGTCCGATCGACGACCTCGAGCGCCTCGTTGGCGTTCTCGGACCACCAGGAGCTCAAGCTGAACCGAAACTCCGGGCCGACTAGCTCGTCCACGCGGTCCTCGCGCTCCGCGATGTCGTAGCGGAAGACGAAGAAGCGACCGTTGCCGTCCGCGATCTCGACCGGCTCGGGCTGGAACCGAACCGTGCGGAAGACGTTGTCGCCTCCCACCAGCATGTAGGCGATCGTGTCGCCTTCCATCCCGTCGATGATCTCGAGGCCGGAGAAGTAGTCCGTGCCGCGCGAACCGACGAGGAGCCCACGGAAGCCGCCGGCGCCCGGGAACGTGTTCCGCCCCAGGCTGATCTGCGCCGCTCGCAGGGTCACGGGCACCCCGCACGAGAAGAGCGCGAGCTGGAACAGGCGAGTGTTGCGCTGCCCGAGCTCGACCGAGCGCTCGGGCACGGTGCAGGCCATGAGGACCAGGTTCGGGTTGCCTCGGCAGGCCTCCCGAACGCGATCGACGGGCTGGGCATCGCTGCCCGCATCCGCCGGAGTGCCGCCCAGGTGCTGCACCTGGTTGCCGCAGCCGCTCAGGATGGTGAGGGCGGCGAGAAGGGAAATACGAATCGACCGTTGAATGAACATGTAGGCGTTCCTCCTGAAAGAGTTGATGATCGTTGCGGACGCCACGTCGCAGCGAACGGCGAAAGATAACAAATTATTCGAAAAAGCGCAATAAACACAAACTCCGCTGAACCTCTCAGAGGTTCAGCGGAGTTTGTGGACCTCACCGCGTAGATGTACGCGGGAGACCCACCTGACCACCCGAAGAACTCAGGCGGCGTGAGAGACCTTGCGGCCAGGGTTGGCGTTGCGCGCCACCCGGATGCCGAGCCGGTAGCTCAGCTCACTCGCGAGAACGAGCGCCAGCCCCTGATCCGTGATGCACACGAACCGAGGCGCCCGACCCTTGAAGAACTGTCCGTGCCGATCGATCGTGTGACTGGCGCCATCATCGAGCGCCAGCCACAGGCCGATCTTGGTCGGCGTCATGTAGTAGATCTCGACGTCCGAACCGTGTCGGATGACGCCCGAGACGGTCCGCTCGCCGTTGGACCCGTCTTTCGTGACCATCGTGAAATGGACCTCCAGGAGACGGATGAGCAGCTCGACTGTGACCCGACCGACCGTGACCGTAACTGTGATCGGAAGCATCATCAAAACTCCACTCCCTTCTTTCGTACGCTCTTGACGAGCGCTTGCCTGTTCGCGTGTCACCTACTGACCCACGCGAGACTACAGTATCTGTTGGCTTTTCTTCACGTCAATAGACGTCCACAGTTCGTCCCCTTTTTATCCACACATCTTTCTTCTGCAACACAAGATCTTGTGGTTTAATTAAGTTCCTACCACAATATGTTGTGTTGGGAGGAAAACACTTCTTGGTAAAAAATCTTCACTCAGATCTTTAAGACGTCTCACCTTTTTCTCTGCACTCTATGGGGTCACTTCTCCGCATCAAGAAGCGCGACGGACGGATCGTCGCCTTCGACACCGCTAAAATCACCCAGGCCCTCTTCAAAGCCTTCACCGCCATCCGGGGAGGGGTTGAAGCGACTGTGCTCGAACGCCTCACTCAGGACGTGGTCGCGGCTCTTGAGGCACGCGTTGGAGCAGACGGCGTCACCTCGATCGAAGAAGTACAAAATGTGGTTGAGCAGATGTTGATGCGTGACAGCTTCTTCGATGTCGCAAAAGACTACATCCTCTATCGCTACGAACACGCCAAGATTCGCGAACAGGCGCCCCAGAGCTTCTCGATTTCCGTAGTCAAACGTGATGGCAAGGTAGAGAGCTTCTCGATTGAGAAGATCCGTAAAACGCTTGAATACGTTGCAAAAGACGCGGGTGCGATCATCGATATCGAGGCGATTGCCCAGCAATGCGCTCAGGATGTCTACGACGGCATGAAGACGTCTGATATCGCTCAAGCGCTGATCATGACGACACGTGCCTTTATTGAACGCGATCCTGCCTACTCCAAGATGACGAGCCGCCTCTTGGCACACAAAGTCTACAAAGAAACCGCCGATCAGCACGTGGATTTCACCAAGTTGGACGAGGTCTATCGCGCCACCTTCATCAAAAACATCAAAACACTCGCCGGATTGAACAAGCTCGACGAACGCATGGTTCAGTTCGACTTGGAGCATCTTGCGACCGTCTTAAAGCCAGAACGCGATGACCTGTTCCTCTTCCTTGGAATGCAGACCCTCGCGGACCGCTACTTCTTGAACCACCCAACGACAAAACAGGTTCTTGAAACACCTCAGGCCTTCTGGATGCGTGTCGCGATGGGCTTGGCGTTGAACGAAACACGTGGCCAACGTGACGAGACAGCAATTCGCTTCTACGAGCTCATCTCGACGTTGCGCTTCGTTCCCTCGACTCCAACCCTGTTCCACGCTGGAACTTCGCATCCTCAGCTCTCATCGTGTTACCTCACGACGGTCATGGATTCGCTCGATCACATCTTCAAGAGCCTCGCGGACAACGCACAGCTTTCGAAGTGGTCAGGGGGTCTCGGAAACGACTGGACCAACCTACGTGGAACCGGTTCACGCATCAAAGGAACGGGCGTCGACAGCCAAGGCATCATTCCATTCTTGAAAGTGGCGAACGATACCACCGCCGCCATCAACCGCTCTGGTCGTCGTCGTGGCGCTACCTGTGCCTACCTCGAAACCTGGCACTACGATATCGAAGACTTTTTGGAGCTTCGCAAAAACACGGGTGACGAACGCCGCCGCACCCACGACATGGACACCGCCAACTGGATCCCAGACTTGTTCATGAAGCGTGTACGCGACGATAAAGACTGGACGCTCTTCTCCCCTGACGAAGTACCAGACCTGCACCACATTTTTGGAAAAAAGTTTGAGACACAATATGAACACTACGAACAGCTCGCAGCCGAGGGAAAAATTCGCTTGCACCGCAAAGTAAAAGCGCGCGATCTTTGGAAGAAGATGCTCGGCATGTTGTTCGAAACAGGTCACCCTTGGATTACTTGGAAAGATGCGTGTAACGTTCGCTCTCCTCAAGACCACGTTGGGGTCGTGCACAGCTCAAACCTCTGCACCGAAATCACGCTCAACACCTCCGAGGAGGAAACGGCTGTCTGTAACTT
The DNA here is from genome assembly GCA_964600845.1 of uncultured Gammaproteobacteria bacterium. Classification (GTDB taxonomy): domain Bacteria; phylum Patescibacteriota; class Patescibacteriia; order 2-12-FULL-60-25; family 2-12-FULL-60-25; genus JAGOTP01. The sequence continues at coordinate 28,384 of CAZRJW010000003.1, forward strand.
GGGCTCGGTAAACATCGCTCGCCATATTCGTAACGGCAAACTCGATCTTGAGATGCTGAAGGAAACCGTGACGACCGCGATGCGTATGCTCGACAACGTTATTGACGTGAACTTCTATCCAACGATCGAAGCCAAGCGTTCGAACATGCGTCACCGCCCAGTCGGTCTCGGAATCATGGGTTTCCAAGATGCGCTCTACTTGCTCGATATCAGCTTCGCTTCGGAATCCTGCGTGAAGTTCGCCGACGAAAGCATGGAAGCCGTGTCCTACTACGCCATTCTCGCCTCAACCGAACTCGCCAAAGAACGCGATGTCTACGAATCCTACGAAGGTTCAAAGTGGTCCCGTGGCATTCTTCCGCTCGATACGATTGATCTCCTTGAGCAGGAACGCGGAGAACGGATCGACGTCTCCCGCACGACGACCCTCGACTGGTCGATCGTCCGTGCCGCGATCAAAAAGCATGGCATGCGCAACTCAAACTGTTTGGCGATCGCTCCAACCGCGACGATCTCAAACATCTCTGGCTGCACACCATCGATCGAACCGATCTACAAGAACTTGTACGTGAAAGCCAACCAGTTCGGAGACTTCATCGTCATCAACACCGCCTTGGTCGATGATCTGAAGAAGCTGAACATGTGGGATGACTCGATGCTGAAGAAGCTCAAGTACTTCGACGGCAACATTGCTGCGATCGAAGAGGTTCCAGCCAACCTACGCGAGAAGTACAAGGAAACCTTCGATATTGAACCTCAGTGGCTGATCCGTGCCGCCGCCGCTCGTGGAAAGTGGATCGATCAGAGCCAATCGCTCAACATCTTCTACAAAGGCTCTTCCGGAAAAGAGATCAATGACATGTACATGTTCGCCTGGGAGCTTGGTGTGAAGACCACTTACTACCTCCGCACACTCGCTGCGTCTCAGGTTGAGAAGTCGACGGTCAGTACTGCTGAATTTGGCTCGACCCACAAGCGCGCTGGAGCAAGCAAAGGCGCAGAAGCTGCCCCAGAGACAGTTCCTGCTCCAAGCGTAGCCGTAGCCGCTCCTGCCAATCAACCCGCTACCAAATCTGTCCCTGTAGAAACAACCATCATCGATGGCAAAGAAATCAAACTGTGTAAGATTGCTGATCCAACTTGCGAAGCCTGCCAATAAGGTTCTCTATGCCCATCACTCTTACTTCCGATCGCGTCCACATCAACAACCGCCGTGTCATCAACGGCCTTGATGCCGACGTCGTACAGCTCTATCCCATGCGCCATACGTTCGCCTGGGATGCGTACAACGTCGGGAATGCCAACCACTGGCTCCCAACCGAGATCAACATGCAAAAAGACGTCGAGCAGTGGCGCTCTAAAGACGTCCTGACCGAAGACGAACGTTGCGCCTTCAAAACCGTGCTCGGCTTCTTCACGACAGCCGACTCGATCGCTGCCAACAACATCGTCCTTGCAACGTACAAACACATCACATCACCTGAATGCCGCTTGTACCTCCTTCGCCAAGCCTACGAAGAAGCGATTCACACCCACGCCTACCAGTACATCGTTGAGTCACTCGCCCTCGATGGTGGAGAGATCTTCAACATGTATCGCGAGGTCGAAAGCATCTACAACAAAGACAACTTCATCTTGGGTTTCAACGAGGGTATTTTTGATCCGCACTTCAAAACAGGAACGCTCGAACAGGACCAAAAGTTCCTCGAAAACATCATCGTGTTTTCGCTCATCATGGAAGGGATCTTCTTCTACAGTTCGTTCGCCGTAATCCTTGGCTTCAAGCGTCAGAACAAACTCGTTGGATCCGCCGAACAGATTGAGTACATCATGCGTGATGAATCCCAACACTTGAACTTTGGCATCGAGATGGTGAACTCGATCAAGAAGGAACAGCCTGAGCTGTGGACACCTGAATTCCAAGCGCACATCATCGACCTTGTCCGTCGTGCAGCGGTACTCGAATACACGTTCGCCGACACAGCATTCCCAAAAGGAATTTTCGGAATGAACGCTGCCAGCTTCCGTCAGTACATTGAGTACATCGCGGATCGTCGTCTGGAACGCATTGGATTACCCGCTCAATTCAACGTCCCGAACCCGTTCCCCTGGATGAGTGAGACGATCGACTTGAGTAAAGAAAAAAACTTCTTCGAAACGCGCGTGACGGAGTACAAAGTTGGTGGAGCACTAGAGTGGTAGACCGATAGACAAAAAACACATACGGCCCTCCCTAAGCATGGGGGCCGTATGTTTTTTATTTCCTGTGTTTTTTCACCTAAATAGCACGAGAACCCTGGGCGGAGCAGCCGCAGGGTTCGTACCAGTAGAGCAGACGCGCTCCACCTATTCTTCAGAGGAGGACACCGTTCCTTTCAATCGCCCGTTCGAACAGCCCTCCCAGGCTTTCGTTATCGGGCCTTGGGGTGGCTGTAGCAGTGAGCCTCTGCTTTGCGGAAAAAGCAGGCTGCTCCCACGTGAGCGTATCCTTCAGGCTCCGAGATCCGGGCGGCGAAGGTGGAGATGGAGGTGGAGGTGGAGGTGGAGGCGCAACAACCTCGCGCACGACCGATGAGCGCAGTTCGAGAACCAGAGAGATCGTCTCCCCGATGAGGAGGACGGCCCGCGCTGGATCCGAGGGATACCCCTCGAGAAGAAGGGGCACACGAATGTCATCGAGCACATAGGTGAGCTCTTCGACGACTTCTCCGTGAGGAGACGATGGAACACGTCGCACGCAGGTGAGCCGGAGAGGCCGCTTACGGATCTCCAGAGCATCTACAAACCAACGCGCCCTACACTTCTCGGCAGCATGCCGACCGAGGAGTCGCTCCAACGTAGGAACGATCCGCTTCCCACCGAGCAGAACCTCTCTATACACTCCCTGACTCATCGCCAAATGCTCTCCCTTCATTCAGAAAAACGGGTTGCTCTTCATCGTAGGCAAGACGAGGCAAGCCATACGAGAGACCGTAGTGTATCAAATTCCTTCACTTTTTTCAATCTTTAACCGAAGATTGCGCTGGATCGAATCTGCCTCCGCCTGATCTTCAAGTTGGAGTGAGCGGCGTTCAAGGGTAGCTGAACGGTCCTCAAGCCCGAGCAGTTCCTCCGTAAGCTCCTTCATGCGCTTTGTGAAATCATCAAAAGAAAGCATATATCAGTTCACTGAACGAGGATTTGTTTGAGCAGCCGTTTCTGCCCCTGCCATGCGTCGCCAGATATTTTGTTGAGCTGCCGGGACTGCCTCTTGGTGAGCGCGCTCAGCGGCTTGAAGGGTTTGTTCCTGCGTTCTTATTTGAGCGCTGGCCGATTCTAGATCTGTCACATTCGCGGTCAACGCTTCGCGCAAGCCAGAACGGTACTGGGCGATGCTGTTCAGCTCTTTTCCAATCGCTTCAAGCTGCGGCTGCCCCGCTTGGACATATTGGTCCACCTGGTTCATCCAGCCCTTTGCTTCAGAGTAGCGTTGTAAAAATTCTGCATACTCAGGTTTCATGTTCCCCTCTTTGTCCATCGCCAAAGGTAAGTACATCGCTGTCTTCTCTGTCCACTCTTGGAGCTCTGCTCGTTTGGCTGCATACACTGCCGTTCGTTCGGCAGCCTGTGCCTCCAGTGCCGCCTTTTGTGCGGCAAGCTGCGCCTCATGGGGACCTTCCTGCGCTTCAAATGCGTCTAATCGCGCCTGGAGCGCTGGGCGCTCCGCCCTCAATACCTGTTCACGCGCCTGAAGTCCCTTGATCGCTTCAGACGCTGTTTTTATGTCAGACGCGGCTTCGGTCACCTGTTTGATCGGCTGGTACTCCGCCTGCAAACGCTGCTTCATCGCATTCAGCTCCGTACGCCTAGCGTTAATCGCATCACGCTCGGCAAGGACGGCTCGATATTCTGCTTGAACTGTGGCGGAAGATTCGTGACTTTGGAACGCAATGACTTTATTGAGACGCTCATCAACAGCCGCAATCCGCGCCTCTACGACACTCGATTGCTGATCATAGTGATTCGACCAGGCTGTTGCGCGCTCTGCTTCCGACTTGATCGTCTCCATGGCTTCAACCGCCGTCTTTGGACGCTCGGCCGCAGCGGGCCGCTGGGCATGCTCCACTTTCTGTTGCGATTGAGAAGGATATTTTCCTGTTTGTTGCTCAAAGGCCGATGGCATGAAGGAATAATACCATGCAAACAAAAAATACCTCTCCGAAGAGAGGTATTTTGTCCGAGGGTCCTTCGGGAGAGACCGATCTTTCCTCGTATTATTCTGCTTCTTCAGCAGGCATCGTATCAAGCAGAACGAATGTCACTGTACTCAACGTATCCCCTTCTTCCTTAAAGCGCATGATGCGAACGCCTTGCGTGTCACGACCGAGTAATGGTGTTTTCTTGAATGGCGTACGAACTACGATTCCCTTCTTTGAGATGAGCACGATATCGCGTTCATCGTCAGCGCTCGAGATATAGGCTCCGACTACGCCGCCTGTCTTATCCGTCACACGAGCGGTCCGAATCCCACTTCCGCCACGACCTTGGGTCTTGTATTCCGCCACGTCCGTGCGCTTTCCCATGCCGTTCGCGGTGACAACGAACAGAGCAAGCTTTCCTTTGTCGGCCAAAGTTGGATTAATCACATCCATACCAATAACTTCATCTTTGTCATGTAAGCGGATTCCACGGACACCGGCTGCGGTGCGGCCCATGGCACGGACATCCGCCTCGGAGAAGCGAATGGACTGCCCCTGACGAGTCACGAGCGAAATATCGTCCCCACCTGAGGAAGGCTTCACCCAGATCAGATCGTCACCCTCGTCTAAGCCGATCGCGATCAAGCCGCTGCGACGCACATTGGCGAACTCTTCGAGTGAGCACTTTTTGATCGTTCCGCGCTTCGTGACCATCACAAGGTATTTTTCCCCCTCGATATCGTCCATCGGAAGCGTCACCGTCACCGTTTCGCCTGGAGCCAGCTGCAAGAAGTTCACGATCGCTTGCCCCTTCGACGTGCGGCTTCCTTCTGGAACTTCATAAGCCTTCAAGCGGAAGACGCGACCACGACTCGTGAAGAACATGATATCCGTGTGCGTGTTGGTCGTGATCATCTGCGAGACCATGTCATCTTCCTTGGTTGCGAGTCCTACAACCCCTTTTCCGCCGCGATGCTGGGTGCGGAAGGTATCCGGTGGCAACCGCTTGACGTAGCCGTCGGAGGTCAGCAAGACGATCGTCTCTTCCTGAGGAATCAAATCCTCCATCGAGAATTCACCCAACGCATGTGGAACAAGCGTTGTGCGGCGTTCATCGCCATACTTCCCCTTAATCTCCAATACTTCTGCTTTAATGATGTCGCGCATGCGCTTTTCGGACTTCAAAATAGCCTCGAGCTCTGCAATCAACTTCATTTTTTCGTCGTATTCTTGTTCGACGCGCAAACGTTCAAGGTTCGCCAACGCCTGCAAGCGCATTTCCAAAATCGCGATCGATTGAAGTTCAGACAATCGGAACTTCGTCATCAAATTCACGCGCGCTTCGTCTTTGTCCTTCGACTTTTTGATGGTCGCGATGATCTCATCGATCTGAAGCAGCGCGATGCGCAACCCTTCCAAAATATGCGCGCGCTCCTGGGCACGCGTGAGGTCGTACTGCGTGCGACGACGAACAACCACCTGACGATGCTTCACGTATTCTTCCAAAATATTCTTGACCGTCAACACACGTGGCTGGATCCCATCGATCAAAGCCAACATGTTCACGTGGAACGTATCTTGCAGCTGCGTCAGCTTGAAGAGTTGGTTCAAGACCTTCTTGGGGTAGGCGTCTTTCTTTAATTCCACCACGATGCGGATCCCCTCTTTGTTCGATTCATCACGCAAATCACGGATACCTTCAACCTTCTTTTCATTAACCAAGTCCGCAATTTTTTCGAGCAAGGTTGCCTTGTTCACCTGATACGGGATCTCCGTTACCAAAATACGGAATTGTCCGTTCTTCATTTCTTCAATCTCCGTCTTGGCACGCATCACAATTCCGCCACGACCAGTCGTATAGGCAATGCGAATGGCCTCACGGTCGTAAATGATTCCACCCGTTGGGAAATCAGGACCGGAAAGATGCACCATGAGCTCATCAATCGAAATTTCTGGATTTTCCAAAATCGCAGCGGCAGCATTACACAGCTCTGTGAGGTTGTGCGGAGGAATATTCGTCGCCATTCCAACGGCAATTCCAAGCGTTCCGTTCAAGAGCAGGTTTGGCAGTTTGGCTGGCAAGACGCTTGGTTCTTTGTTTGATCCATCGTAGTTGCCACGGAAATCAACCGTATCCTTGTCGATATCGACTAACAATTCTTCCGAAATCGAACGCAGCTTAGCTTCGGTATAACGATAGGCAGCAGGACTGTCTCCATCGATCGAACCGAAGTTTCCTTGGCCATGAACGAGCGGATACCGCATCGAGAAGTCCTGAACCAAACGGGCCAAGGCGTCATACACCGACAAGTCGCCGTGTGGGTGATACTTCGCGAGCACGTCTCCAACCACCGTGGCACATTTCTTGAAACGGGCACCGGAACGCAGACCGGTCGACCACATGGAATACAAAATGCGGCGGTGCACGGGCTTCAAGCCGTCACGAACGTCAGGCAATGCACGGTCCACAATGACCGACATGGCGTAGCTCAAGAACGATTGCTGGATTTCCTCAACGAGTGGCGAGGAATCAACGCGTCCAATGGAGGTTGGGAGTGGAATTTCGTCTGGCATAGGAAGTTCGGAGGACGAGAGTGAAGATCAACGAAGAGAATCAGTGGAAGAAGGAGAAGTAAGTGGAAGAAGAAGGCGTCGTTCCGTTGTAGTTGTGAATCCGTTTTCAGCAGGCGTGGAAGACGTGGAACTTTGAGGAACGAAGCGGACTGTTGAACTTGGCGTAACGACCGCTGCAGGGAAAGGCACAATCGGTTCCGGCGGAGCGAAGAAGTCTGGCAGATACCACCAGGCGACGAAGATCAGGATGCAGGTAGCGATGACTGCGACCATCCCGGTCGCCCCAAACGTCGATTGATGACGTTCGGCTCGAGCTTGCGTGTGCTGTTGAATCAGTCGTTGCTTGTGATCGAGCGGAAGCTCTTGCGCCACTTCCTCCACCTTTTTCACCGGCTTCACCGATTTTTTCGGTCGGTGGGTCAGGTTCCGAATAGAACGCGGTCGATCGCTCGACCCCGAACGGCGAGGCGGCGGCGAAGCAGTAGAGCGAGTGCGTGGCATAGAGGAAAGGGGCAAGAGGAAAAGAGCGACCAGCGATTACACAGATACAATCTAGGACCGCTCGAGGACCTGAACGACCAATTCTTCTGCCGGGAGATCCTTGCGAGCCAACTTCAACTTATTTGCATCCAAACGCTTCCCCCCAACTTCTTTACAGAAGAGATCAACCGAGGCCAATGGAACCGTCATCCCCTCTGTCTCATAGGCAAGAGGAACAACAATCCGTGGCTCAAGCACCTTCACAATCTCCGCCGCTTTCTTGGCGTCGAGGTATGCCCCACCCCCGACAGGGATAAGCAGAATATCGATGTTCTCAAGACGGGCCAGCATTTCTTCAGACGGAGCTTTCGTAATGCCTCCGATGAATCCGATCGACATCCCTTCGATCTCGAAACGGTACATGAGCGGAAGTGGATGCTTCTGCCCCTCTTCTTGCAAGGTCGTTCCAAACACAAATACCCCCTGGACTTCATACTCGCCTGGGTCGGCGATCAGAAAAGGGGTGCTCTTGAGCGCATCTAACGCAAACAACTCATGGTTTTGGTGCGACAGGACCAACACGTTTGGCTCAAGGGTTCGTGGAAAACGAAGCCCCGTGTCGGATCCATACGGATCGGTGAGCAACGTACAAGACACATCGCCTAAAGACGATTCAATTCGGACGGAAGTAAGGCCATGCCAATACAGGTGCATACGTGAAAAAATGATCCAAAATAACGAAGAAATCGTATCAGGCGAGCATCAACTTCACAAGGTAGTTTTGTGCATTTTTCTCGTGCCTCGAAGGACATCCGAAGATGTCCGTCAAGGTTCGGTGGGGAGGGTAGCGGAGCGCCGCCACCCTCCCCCGAAGCATCAGGCCTGACGACGAGACGCCGAGAGCACTTCGAGCCCCCTATCCATTCTCGAGCCGGGCGACATCTTGATATCGACCAGGACGAACAGCTCCCCCTCACGGAGCTCGGTCGCCCAGAGAAGATCCCCGTTCTTGCACGGGTACGTCGCGAAGGGGCGCCGATACCCATCCTCTTTCTGGCTTAGGGCGCTGAGCGCACCGTAGACCAGGGTATCGGACGGATGAGACGACAGGCCCACCACGTGGTGGGCGGTGCGCAGAACCCTCGAGTCCGCGATCTTGATCGCATCTGCGGGGTCCAGCTTCTCGAGCGCCGGGTACCCCGTCACCTGGATGAGGATCGTTGTCTCGTCGGATCGGCCATGGACGAACGGCTCGAGCTCATCGTCCGAAACCGTCTCGCCGCTAGTGCGGCGAATCGCGTTGCTGAACTGCCCCTCGAACCAGTCGAGCAGGTCAGGCAGCATGGGCAGCACCATCGTGTGTCGACGATCGAGCTTCAGCCCCAGCCGATCGACAAGGGAACCGCCCCGCCTCGGAGGAAACGCCTTTTTTGGCAACTGAAATACCATCACTTCCCACTCTTCCTTCTCCCGTGATCATCACGAAAGAGAATGAGCCTCCTGCTCGACCTTAGGACCATCCCAAAGCCGACAAAATACTATAGTATAAAAATCGCTTCTGTGTCAATAAAACAGCGGTTATTTGGGTTTTTGCTGGAGCCTCGTGGTTTGGGCGATCGGACCGCCCACAATTGCCAAGGCTAAAGCGTCCGCCGCATCGTCGGGTTTAGGGATCTCCTTCAGATTCAATAAGCGCTGAACCATTCCCTGAACCTGCTTCTTGTCTGCCGCCCCATACCCCGCAATCCCCTGCTTCACCTGGTTTGGCGTGAGCTCAATAAGCGAAACATTTGCGTTCGCAATCGCAAGCACGGCGACTCCCCGCGCCATGCCAACGTCCATCGCCGTGGTCACGTTCTTTTGGAAAAAGAGTCGCTCCACCACAGCTGCATCTGGCTTCGCGCGTTCAAGCACCTGCTTCAACCCCTCATATACTTGCTGCAAGCGTACCGAAAAAGAATCTTTGGCGCTTGTTTGGATACAGCCATGCCAAACCCAGGCCATCTTGCCGCCGACAATATCGACAATCCCTACGCCGGTACGGTCAAAGCCTGGATCGATACCGAGGATGCGCATATAGCGAGTAGTGTAGCAGAGCCGTTCCGAGCTCACGCAAAAAACCATTCGTCTATTTCGCATGATACCTTCCGTATCTCATCGGTCTCTTCTCACAAAAACCCTCAAAGACTGGTCGCTCCTGTTCCCCAAAATCCGCAATATACACTTCGAGAGAGGTCGGGGTCTGCACTCCGTGCGTCAACGCGTATGCCAAGCCAGCCAGCGTATGTGTTCCATCTAAGACGGCGATATCATCCCCACAGCGAAGAAGAAATAAATCTTTTGTTTTCAGTGACTCACAAATTTCGCTAGCGATGTGAGGGATAACCAATCGATGATTTTCTGGAACCTGTTTCTCGGGTTGGTCGAGCGTCTCTCCAACGTCTTTAAACTGCGTATACGCTTTTCCTTCAGGGCGATATGGGAGCCAACCCTTCCACCCGCCTAAACGCCACTCGAGAATCGCGCGAACATCACTGATGTGTTCTCGTTTCCAAGTGCGTTGTTCAAAGCTCAGGTCTTCAACATATGTTCGTCGCCACTCTTTCATGGCTGCTTTTACTTTTTGTTCATCCTTCGTATCTTCTGGAAGAATAAATCCACGCTCGAGAAGAATAGGAACATATTTCGCTCCTTCACGTATAACCCAACGTTCAAGCACTTCTTCGGGTGACAATGTCGTCGGAAATTGTTCTGAGACGCTCAATCGTTCTGACATACGCTTGTTCACTTATACTAGGCCAAGTTGCTGTAGACCCGGCTCACATCATCATGCCCTTCCAATTGATCGATGAGTTCTGCTACCGCCATTCCAATCGCCTCATCCGTATCTACTAATGACTTTGGAATCCATTCCATTTCGACCGTTTCTGGTTTGTAGCCCAGTTTGGTGGCGGCCTGCGCGATGTGCGCCAGCTCGTTTGGTGCAGAACGGATTTCCGTCCCCTCTTCCAATTCAATCACATCTGACGCACCTGCTTCGATGAACATGAGTTCTTGTTCGTCATGTGTTTGCGTTGCGAGTTTCGTCGGAAAACGCACAACACCTACACGATCAAACAAATACGTAACCGCCCCCGCCAAAGCGAGCGTTCCACCATTCTTTGAGAGGAGATGTTTCACGTCATTCGCCGTACGATTACGACTATCCGTGAGACATTCAATGATCAACGCCGTTCCACCCGGAGCGTACGCTTCGTAGGTGAGTATTTCGATCTGCCCTTCCCCGGCTCCCCCGATTCCTTTTTGGATCGCGCGTTCAATATTGTCTTTTGGGAGTGAGGCCGCCCGAGCGCGATCAATCGCCGCACGTAAACCAGCGTTCATTTCGGGATCAGCGCCTTTTTCACGCGCTGCAACCGTAATTTCTCGCGCGAGCTTCGTAAACGAGGCGGAGCGCTTTGCATCAATTGCGCCTTTGAACTGGCGGACTTTGTGCCATTTAGAGTGACGGGCCATAGCACAAGAAGTCTAACGAGCGCGGATAAAAAAGGCGAGTACACGATTCTCCTTCAACGAAAAACCAAACGGCTCCCATCGCGTGATGGGAGCCGTTTGCGTTCGAACCAATTTATTCCCGCTCCATCTCTTCCCCTGGAAAAAGGGGGACCTGACTGATCGTTGGAAGATCGCTGATGCTTGTAATAGCGTTTGCATCCATCTGGTAGTCGGCCACCTGCGTGAGCAACAACACCGGAACAAGCTCCGAATTTGGCTGCATCGTTGTTTGTTTCACGGAAGGAGCCAAACGCGTATATGTCGCTTCGTCCTGGAATTTCTTTAGCGTCCGGCCTGGCAACACGCGGTAAAACTCACGCGTTCCTTCCAGACGCACCAAGGCCCCTGGGCGGAAGGTGACATTCTGGCGCAGAGGAATGTTTGAAATTTTCCAATCTGGAACGGCCTCAATCGTTGGCTCCTCTTTGTACCACGACTTGAAGACGCTTTCCGTTGGGAACGTGTGGCGACGGCCCGTTGGATCGACGTAGTACACGTCAGAGTATGTATGCGCTTCATTCACCGTTGAAACCGTCCCCCCTTCGACACGATACAAACCGTTTGGCTTGATCCGCATCTGCGCGATGTTTACTTTCAAAATAGAGGTTGGAGCGTTTGGGCCGACATAGATCAGCGGCGCATCATCTGGAAACGCGTCAACGAGCAGTTTCAGCTCACGATCTGTGATGGTATTCAGATCGATCGAGATTGGCGCTGGAAGCGTCGGCTGCATGGTCGTTACCGTGGGCGCGAGACCGACCGTCGTTGTTGGAGTAATAACGAGCTCGCTTGAGCGCACGTTCACCGTCAGCGTCTCCGTAAAAGAAAGACCTGCTACATCTGTCGCATGGACTGAGAACCGGGATTGTCCCACTCGGACTGGCGTTCCCCAAAGCAATCCTGTAGCTGCATCAAAGAACATTCCTTCGGGGAGTACATTCTGGATCATCGACCAACGATAAGGAGCCGTACCTCCCTCCACCTGAAGCGTGATGCGAAGTGGTTTATGTACGATCACCGAAAACGTCTGGTCTGGGATCGTCACCGTCGAACTTGTTTCAGCTGCCAAGACGGAAGACTGAACGATCAAGATTCCTCCAAGCACCACCAACGTCATGAACACATTCCGTGCCCAACCCATCATTTTTTGCTGAGGCATAAAGGAAATAGAGAGTAATTTGAATGAGTACACCCTAGTTCATACGTATCTGAGGAGCAAGTTTTCCGAGAGACTGACAACCAAAAATCCCGCCGAGTCGTGAGACAGGGCGGGATTCTTTGTGACTCCGCTTGAGCCTTCGAACAAGCTTTACGCGCGATCTTCTTCCATTCCATCACTCAACGTTCCGGCGAGCGAACCTTCCGCCATGAAACCGGTACCCGATGGAGTGAGACGTCCGATAATCACGTTTTCTTTCAGACCCTCGAGACGGTCGAGCTTGCCTGTGATCGCGGCGTTGATGAGCACGCGCGCTGTTTCCATAAAGGAGGCAGCGGACAAGAACGATTCCGTAGAGAGCGCCACCTTCGTGATCCCCATGAAGAGCGACGTCATCACTGCTGGCGTCCCCTTCAGCTTCACGACGCGTTCGTTCTCGGCTTCCGCACGTGTGCGTTCGACGACCTGACCTGGCAACAAGTCGGTGTCTCCGGCATCACGGACGTAAATACGTGAGAACATCTGACGAATAATGACTTCAATGTGTTTCGCGTTGAGCTTCTGACCCTGTGAGGCGTACACCGAGAGCACTTCGCGCAAGAGGTAAGACATTACAGAATCACGATCACGCAAGCGGAACAAATCTTGAAGATCGAACTGACCGTCGGTGAGCTGGTCACCTGGTTGAACCTCCTGACCATCCTTCACCATCACACTGTAGCCGCTTGGAATCTCATATTCCTCGACCGCTTCCGCTTCGTGGACCAGTTTCACGCGATTCTTGGTCAACGTCACGGTTCCAGGTGCTGGGGAGAGAATTTCGTCTCCCTTGTCGCGAAGGATCAACATCTGACCTTCTTTGACCTTCATTCCATCTTCGATCTTCACAACGTCTTTCTTCGTGAAGGCGAATTCGAGTTCCTGAACTTGCTTGAAGCGGATTTCAACCGTTTTCTGACCGGAAGCTGTATCGACCAACTTCTGACCCGTGATGGTCTGAAGGGTGCGACGTTCGCCGATCACGATTTTCACTTTTCCAGCGACCTCGGCCAACATGGCTTTGTGTTTTGGAGAGCGAGCTTCGAAGAGTTCTTCTACACGTGGCAAACCCTGCGTAATGTCGGAACCAGCGGCACCTCCCATGTGGAACGTACGCATGGTCAGCTGTGTACCCGGTTCACCAATGGACTGAGCAGCCATGATTCCAACCGCTGTTCCCATACGGACCAACTGGTTGAAGGCTAAGTCGTACCCATAACACTTCTGACACAAGCCACGGCGCATCTTACAGGTAAGCACGGAGCGCAACTTCGCTTCGTTGATCTTGGATCCCTGGAGCGAGCGCACGATTTCTTCTGTGATAAGCGTGTCCTTTTCGACTAACACTTTTCCTGTCACAGCGTCCTTCACATCTTCCAGTGGGAAGCGACCGAGCAAACGCGTCTGTAATGGCTCACCGATTTCTTCACACTCGGCATGCGTGATGCGCGCACCATCTGTATCTCCACAATCTTCCTTCATGATGATGATGTCTTGCGCCACGTCCACGAGACGACGTGTAAGGTATCCAGCGTTAGCTGTTTTAAGAGCCGTATCTGTCAGACCTTTACGTGTTCCGTGGGTCGAGATGAAGTATTCGAGCACGTCCAATCCTTCGCGGAAGGAAGACTTAATTGGAAGCTCGATCAATTCTCCTTTCGGGTTACTCACGAGACCTTTCATACCGACCACCTGAGTGAGCTGTCCAACCGAACCACGCGCACCGGAGTCAATCATGGAAGCGACCGGACCCGTCTTGACCAGCGACTCTTTGCTGAGCTTCTGGATCTTGTCCTTCATGTCTGACCAGGTCTTGATGATTTGCTGGTAGCGTTCCTTCTTTGTCAGCAACCCTTCCTTATACTGCTCTTCGATTTCAACGGCTTTCTTGTCTCCTTCTGCGATGACCTCGCCCTTCACAACAACTGGAAGGTCTCCGATCCCGTAGCTGAAGCCAGACTTCGTAATATAGTAGAAACCCATCTCTTTCACTTCGTCCAAGAAACGAGCGGTACGTTCGAAGCCGCGAAGCTCCGTCGTTTTACGCACGATTTCGGCAAGCTTTTTTGTTCCCACCGCTTCGTTGATAAAGTCGATTTCTTTCGGGAAGAGACGGTTCAAGATGATACGACCAGCGGATGTTTCCATCAATTCGTCACCCTGCTTGATACGCGTCTTAATCTTTTCACGAATCGAGATCTTTCCTGCCTGGAACAAGTAGACCGCCTGGTCTGCAGAAGCGACAAGCTTCACTTTTCCGTCGGCTGGTTCAATAACCGTGGTCATGTAGTACGCACCCCATGAAATATCTTTTCCTGGGTTGGCTACTGGATCACCGGTGGCTGGCTTCAACAAGTTCTTTGTCGAGAGCATCAAGTTCTTCGCTTCCCAACGGGCTTCTTCCGTCAATGGAACGTGGACAGCCATCTGGTCTCCATCGAAGTCGGCGTTGAAAGCCGGACAAACGAGTGGGTGAACCTGAATCGCTTTTCCTTCGATCAATTTTGGCTGGAAGCCTTGAATACCAAGGCGGTGCAAGGTTGGCGCACGGTTCAAGAGTACAACCGCGTCTTCTGCAATCTGTTCAAGAATGTCCCAGACCTCTGCGTGGTCTCCTTCAATGTAGCGGTTGGCGGAACGAATGTTATGAACGATTTCACGCTTGATGAGCTGCGCAATGATGAATGGTTTGAAGAGTTCAAGGGCCATCGTCTTTGGCAATCCACACTGGTGGAGTTCAAGCGTTGGACCAACGACGATCACGGAACGTCCGGAGTAGTCGATACGCTTTCCGAGCAAGTTCTGACGGAAGCGTCCTTGCTTTCCTTTCAACACATCGGCGAGCGACTTCAACTGACGCTTTTTTCCTGTCGCAGCGATGACCGTCTTCGAGTGGCGAGCGCCGTTGTCGATGAAGGCATCCACCGCTTCCTGCAACATGCGCTTTTCGTTGCGCACAATAACCTCAGGCGCGTTCAATTCTTCCAAACGCTTCAAGCGGTTGTTGCGGTTGATGACGCGGCGGTACAAGTCGTTCAAGTCAGACGTCGCGAAGCGGCCACCATCGAGGGCAACCATTGGGCGTAAGTCTGGTGGGATGACTGGCATCACCTTCATGATCATCCAGGATGGATCGATCTTGTTGACGAAGAGCGACTTCAAGAGCTTCAAGCGACGAATGATGCGATCGCGCTTGTTCTCGGAGGCATCGACCATTTCTTCCTGCAGGCTCTTGATGGTGGCGTCGAGGTCGATCGTGCGGAGCAATTCATCAATCGCTTCGGCACCGATCTTGGCGTCGAACAAGTGTCCGTACTTGAGGGACAAGTCGTGATACTCCATTTCGGAGAGAATCGTGAGTGGCGCAAGGTCTTTCAATTCCTTGTCGGCCGTCACAAACTCGACTTCGAGCTCCTTTAAGCGTTCGACCTTCTTGAGCTGAATCTTTTCAAGCTCCGCGCTCAAGGCATCGATGCTCTTTCCCTTCTCGGTGAATTGCGACTTGGTGCGAACGATCTCTTGATCGATCTCGCTTTCAATCGACTTACGCTTGCCTTTGTATTCCGTTCCGAGCTGTTCAAGCGTGCTTGTGCGCATCGCATCATCAACGCTCGTCACGATAAACGCGGTGAAGTAGATGACTTTTTCGAGCGCAGGCAACGACATGTCGAGCACCGTTCCAATTTTGGTTGGGGTGTTGCGGAGGAACCAAATGTGCGCGACTGGCGCCGTGAGCTCGATGTGGCCCATGCGTTCGCGACGAACAAGGGAGTGCGTGACTTCCACTCCGCACTTGTCACAAATGATGCCCTTGTACCGGATCTTCTTATATTTTCCACAGTAACATTCCCAGTCCTTGGATGGGCCGAAGATTTCTTCGGCGAAGAGACCACTCTTCTCTGGTTTCTGTGTACGGTAGTTGATGGTTTCTGGCTTCGTGACTTCTCCGTAGGACCACGAGCGGATCACTTCCGGGGAAGCGAGCTTGAGACGGATGGCATCAAAGTCCGTGGACTTGATGTTTTCCGTTTGAAAATACGCCATAGAATATCGATGGTCTAGGAGTTAGAAGTCAGAAGGCATTGGTCCCCACTCTTCCTCGTTCGGTTCATCGTTTGAGAGGGTGGCACGAACTTTGAAGTGCTCTGGACGAGGTGTGGCTTCTTCCAAACGCTTTCCGTCTTTGAGCAATTCGACGTCGAGACCAAGACCCTTCAATTCACGCACCAACACATTGAAGGACTCTGGCACGTTGACCTTCTGAATTGGCTCTCCTTTGATAATCGCTTCGTATGCCTTCGAACGCCCTGGGACGTCGTCAGACTTAATGGTGAGAATCTCTTGAAGCGTGTGCGCAGCACCGTAAGCTTCAAGGGCCCACACTTCCATTTCTCCGAAACGCTGACCTCCGAACTGCGCTTTTCCACCAAGCGGCTGCTGTGTAATGAGCGAGTACGGCCCGATCGAACGCTGGTGAATCTTATCTTCGACCATGTGGTTCAGTTTCAACATGTAGATGTAGCCGACGGTTGGCGCATGATCATACGCTTCTCCGGTACGTCCATCATACATTTTGACGTTCCCATCACGTGGGAAGCCAGCCCTTTCAAGCTCTTCATGAATCTTCTCTTCTGGAACTCCGTCGAACACAGGCGTTGCGACGTGGTAGCCGAGCGCGTTTGCCGCCAAGCCCAAGTGCGTCTCGAGAATCTGACCCAAGTTCATACGCGACACGACACCGAGTGGTGACAAGATAATGTCGACCGGTGTTCCATCCTCAAGGAATGGCATGTCTGCGACTGGGACGATCTTCGAAATAACACCCTTGTTTCCGTGACGACCAGCGAGCTTGTCTCCGGCTTGGATCTTACGCAAGTCCGCGACCGTGACAACGATCTGACGCAGAACACCTGGCTGAAGCTTGTCTCCAGCTTCACGTGAGAAGATTTTTACATCGACCACTTTGCCGTGCTCACCGTGCTCCAAACGAAGCGAAGAGTCGCGCACATCGCGAGCCTTTTCTCCGAAAATAGCACGAAGCAATTTTTCTTCGGCGGACAAATCTGTTTCTCCTTTTGGTGTGATCTTACCGACCAAAATATCACCGGACTTTACTTCCGCACCGATGCGCACAATTCCGTTCTCATCCAAGTTGCGAAGACGTTCTTCGGACACGTTTGGAATATCGGAGGTGACGATCTCAAGTCCAAGCTTTGTATCACGCACATCCAAGACATGGTGCTCGATGTTGATCGAAGTAAAGCGATCCGTGTGAATCAAGCGCTCGCTCAAAATAATAGCGTCTTCGTAGTTGTATCCATCCCAGCTCAAGAAGGCACAGAGCAAGTTTTGACCAAGAGCCAATTCACCGCGCTGACAGGATGTCCCGTCAACCAAGACTTCACCGGCGTACATCTTTTGCCCCTTGTTCACGACTGGGCGCTGGTTTTCACAGGTTGAGTGGTTCGAGCGCTGGAACTTCATCAAATCGTAACGATGAATCTTTCCATCGGTCGCCTGGAACTCGACATGGTTTCCGGATACGGACACGACCACGCCATCGTCTGGAGCAATAAGCACCTGACCGGAGTCGATCGCGGCGCGACGCTCAACACCTGTTCCGATAATTGGAGCATCTGGCTTGATACAAGGAACGGCCTGACGCTGCATGTTCGTTCCCATCAACGCGCGGTGACCGTCATCGTGTTCCACGAATGGAATCAAGGACGTACCGATCGAGAGAATCTGCTTGGAAGACACGTCAACGTAATCGATCTCGTTAACATCGACGATCGTTGGCTCTCCATTGCGACGCGCAGGCGCACGTTCGACCGTGAATTTTCCATCGCGACCAATTGGGGTCGTGGCTGGAGCGGTTGTTCCGCGCTCTTCGGCGAAGGCGTTCAAGTAGACCACTTCATCCGTAACGGTTGGGTTGATCGGCAATTTGTCGATCGACACTTTCTGCAATTTTTCTGCGAGCTTTTTGTCGACTTTTGTTCCAGCCTTAGCAACGGTCTTCCCCTCGCCGTCGTTTACATCGACACGCAATACCTCATCAATGGAATCACTCCCATCATTCAACGCCCAGTTACGCACTTTGCGGTAAGGGGTTTCGATAAAGCCGTATTCGTTGATACGCGAGTAACAGGCCATGTGACCGATCAATCCGATGTTTGGTCCTTCTGGAGACGCGATCGGACAAATGCGACCATAGTGCGTGCGGTGCACGTCACGAACATCGAAGCCAGCGCGTTCGCGGGAGAGACCACCAGGACCCATCGCGGACAAACGGCGCTTGTGTTCGAGTTCAGACAAGGGGTTTGTCTGGTCCATGAACTGCGACAACTGCGAGCTCATGAAGAATTCACGCACGGCGCCAATCACTGGACGCGCGTTGATCAACTTGGCTGGTGTCAGCGTGTCGATGTCGAGCGTCGACATACGGTCACGGACAATGCGTTCCATACGAGCAAGACCAATGCGGAAACGACCCTGTGCCAGTTCCCCAACGGCACGGACGCGGCGGTTTCCCAAGTGGTCAACGTCGTCAGATTCTTCCTGTGAGATGTTCAAACGGATGATTTCTTTCAAAATCAAGACCAAATCACCTTTCGACAAAATGCGTGACTCTTCTTTCACGACCTCTTCACGCTCCATCTGCAAGCCAAAGCGATGGTTGAACTTGTAGCGACCAACTGGGCCCAAGTCATAGCGATCGAAGTTGAAGAACATCGATTGCACGAGTGAACGGGCGTTGTCTGGCGTCGCCAAATCTCCTGGACGGATACGCTTGTAGACTTCGATGTGGCCGGATTCTTCGTCTTTCGCCGCATCCTTGCCCAAGGTTGAATCGATGTAACGGTTCAATGGGTGGATATCGACGTCAGTGAAGAGCGCGCGAATATCATCATCCAAGCCAACGCCAAAGGCGCGCAAAAGAGACGTTGCCGCCACCTTGCGCTTGCGATCGATTTTGACCCAAATCACGTTGTTCCCGTCTGTTTCAAACTCGAGCCAGGCTCCACGGTTTGGAATAATTTTGGCTCCGTACTGCTTGCGACCACGAACAAGCTCGGCGCTAAAAAAGGCACCGGCTGAACGTACGAGCTGCGACACAATCACGCGCTCGATCCCGTTAATGATGAACGTTCCACGTTCCGTCATGAGCGGCAGGTCTCCCAAATACACCTCCTGATCTTTCGACGCACCCGTCCGACGGTTTGTCAGACGCGCTTTTACGCGAAGAGCAGCCTCATAGTTGACGTTCTTTCCCATCGACGTCTTCTCGTCGAATTTTGGTTCGTCAACAAAATAATCATCCAAATGTAACTCGAGATCACGACCGATAAAGTCCTTAATCGGGGAAATCTCTCGAACCAGCTCACGAATTCCTTCTTGGACGAACCAGCGATAGGAATCCTTTTGGACCTCGATGAGGTCAGGCAGGGCCATAGCGTCACGCGTCGCGGTAAAATACCGGCGCTCGACGTCGACCGAAGGCTGGCGACGGAAAATCATATAAAACGGCTGAGGGGAGTTAACACACTCTCTACCTGACGTAGGACGAACCTCCGAGGGACCTGGCAGCCGGGGCGAAGTTCGTGTCTATTCAAGTAAACAGTGGAGCCGAGATGTAAAAACCTACAACAACGCGTTTGGAGCGCAAAATCCCCTCCCAGATCAGGAATCGGGAAGGGATTTTGCGTTACGTACGCAACGACTGCATGGGCAAAGCAGGCATTTGATCAAAGTATCGATCGTTGAGATAAGTTTTTCCGTCGCGAATATACCACCTTAAAATGGCTAAGTCAAGAGAAATACGAAGCAAAGAGGGACGTAAGTTACGTTCCGGGCGTCGCCTAGACCCACCGAGGCGGGCTCGAAGGGAAACCGGTCGTTTTTCTATCGACATCAATGAACCAGCTCCGCTCAGTTTTCCGCTTTTAAAGACCTTGCACTCCCGGTATTCTAAAATTCATGATTACCCAAGCACTCATTCATGCGGGAGGAGAAGGAACGCGACTTCGTCCGGTCACCTACGAGATCCCCAAACCGCTCGTCCCCGTTCAAGGGAAGCCGATTCTAACCTGGCTGATCGAGTGGTTGGCTCAATACGGCGTAAAACGCGTCCTAGTTACCATTTCGCCTAAATGGAAGGCTGCGTTCGAAAGCTGGCAGCTGCGGCTCTCTACCGAGCATCCAGAGGTTCAAATCGACCTGTGGGTGGAACCTGAGCCGATGGGTACGATGGGTGCGGCCGTGCACTATTTAAAGGATACGTTCAACCAAGAGTCGATTTTTGTGACAAATGGCGATGAGTTGAAAGGGTTCGATCTGACAGCACTCTCAAACGTACACGAAGAGCACGCCTACACGGTTACGCTTGGCTTGGTAGCCGTTGAAGAACCTCAACACTATGGCGTTCCGGAGCTAGCAGGAACAAAGGTACTTGAGTATCGCGAAAAACCGAGCAATCCGACAACAAATTTCGTTCACGCAGGGCTCTATGCACTCAATACCGCTATTTTAAGCCAAATAAACACTGAAAAACGCTTTTTAATGTTTGAGAAGGATCTTTTTCCGAATCTCGCAGCCACCGGAATGCTAGGAGCTACCCCTCTTGCTGGACCCTGGTTTGACTGTGGGACACTCGAACGTTGGGAAAAGGCTATTAAAGAGTGGACGATCTAGGCTATCCTCAGGCTATCCACAGAAGGCAGCCTCGATCATTAATCAGAAAAGAGAGGTCAAAATAGCCGTTTTATTCGCTCAACCCAGCTAAAGTTAGTAATACTTTATTGCCCCCTTCTACCGTATACCGGTATTCTAGAGAGGTAGGACAGACCGAGGGGACTCGTGGGCACGAGCCGATCTCCCTACAGACGTTAGACAACTGCCACCATCTGTTTGTTCAGTCGGACTAAACAGAAATTAAGGCTAAGGTTAGCCCTATTTCATGTACGATGCATTCCGTCGCTTGACAGAATAATAAAACTATATTATTCTACGTAGTTGCTTTCACAATTTTTCTCGATCTCTGCAGCGTTTTGGAGGGTTCCCAGCCGCCGCTGGACCAAGACCGTTGTTTGACTCTTCTGGGCTACGGCTCGGACGCCTCATTCACCTTCTTGCGGTCTATCGGGTCTTCGGACCATTGATAGCCACCTTCCACCCTCCAAAACGCTGACGAGATCGAACAAGAGATAAAGAGGACGACCTTCTTAGGAAACCGAACACGGCCACTTAAGAAACCGGATGACGAAGATAGGTTCGGTGGCTACGGCTACCTCCCCCATCGCTAGTCCTCCACACGTCCCACCGCGTCTTCGACGCTTCGGGACTTTCACCTCTTTATCTTTGGTTCGATCCGTTCGCCTTCAAAACACGGGCTGGTCATCCCGAGCTTCGCTCGGCGAGCTACGCATTTTTCTGTCTCTGGCGCTTCAGTCAGACCCAGTTTCGCTATGGTTCGTAACGCTTGCGGCTTCGTGCCAAGACAGTGTTGATGATCAACCCGTGTTATGAATACACTAGCGGGTACCCCTTGAAACCGATGGTCGGTGGAGAGGTGAACTCGCAAAAGGAGTGCTATGGCTAAGGAAATAGTGTGGGAACAGAACGACCCTTGGTCGTGTACGGCGCAGGTCGATGCGTCCAAGGCGCTTCGCGTCTGGGCCATCCTCATCACCTCGAACAACATCAAGAAGATGGGGTTATTCAACCTGCGGTCGAGCGATTCAGCGGACGAACTCGTCCGCAAGCTCACCACGTTCTATTACACCCAGTGTGGGGTGTGGGGAACGGACGACCAGGACGAGCCGGTGTTCAGCAGCGACGGAAAGGTCGTTCTCATCAACGGCAGCGAGCCAGAAGAAAGGTTCGAGCTCCCTGAGGAACACGGCGAAGCCATGGACTGGGCGGCGCTCGAACTGCGCTGGCGTGCAGTCGAGGGCGTCTATATGGAGACGCGCGTCGTCATCTACCCTGCAGCGAGCGGAGGATGGGAAGCCACGCTCCAGGTCCGCAGAGGCAGCAAGCGGGGAGCCCCGCGTTGGTTCGTCAGCGAACTCAACGATGCGGAGATCCAGCTCCCTGAGAGCTTCCCGATCCGCGACTACTGAAAGCCCCATCGCCAGACCTACCTCGGATGCACTGGCCATCCAACGACACCCCGCTCAGACCGAACACTCGGTCACCAACGAGCGGGGTGAAGTCATATTTAGCAAATTTTAGATCTTCAATTGCTTGACCGAAGGTCAAATTTTTCGTAACCTCGATTGAACCTGGAGCCCAAATCTTCTTTCCGATTGCGGATCGCTGTACGCCATTCTTGAGGGACCAACGATGCGGCTTCTTTGGAGTCTTCCAAAGAAACTCTCTGCGTCACCGGAATCTCATTCTCGCGCGTGATAGCGCTTCGCAGTCTGGAAGAGGATTCTTTGTTTACGGCGTTTCTGCTGTTCGTTGATAAAAGACGTGACGGATCGCCTCAGCTGTCTTGCCACGACGTTTTTTTGCTTGAATCACAATCACTGTCGGACCCGAAGGAATATCGATCGACAGACTAAAGACTCCATTCGCCTCAACGATCGCCGGACGCCCATTGATCGAGACTGTTGCATCCGGCTCGGTCTTTCCCTGAATGTCTGCTACGGGACGAGCAAGACGCTCCCCTTCTTTTGGCGTCTCGATCAAAAGCGACGGCGCCGCAGTCACCGCTCGTACCTGATAAAAAACGTATCCTCCGATCAGACCCGCAAACAGACACAGCCCAACCGCCGCCAGAACACGCGACCAAACCGTAAAATCAAACCAACGCACGCGTACGAGCGGCATAAGCTCCTGCGGCGTACGTTCACGCGTCTCAATTTTCAAACTTGCACGATATTTTTGAAGATAATACGTCTGCTGAATGGAATAAATCCCAAGATAAGTCCGAAAGACGTGCTCAAAATACAGTGGATCGGAAATCTCTTCCCAACGCTCTTCTTCCAGCGATCGGATTGATCCTTCAGACACTTTGCTTAGGTTCGCCGCTTCAGCGCGCGTGAGACCGGCCTTGGTGCGCAGCTCAATCAAATCATGGCCCAAGCCCCCTCCTGGATGAATGCGCTTTTGGATAAACCCCATACACCTACATTATAGCTCCTGTTCTGGCTCGGCTTCAGCTGCGTCATTATCAAGCTCCATCTGTCGTCCAAAATCTGCTTTTAAAATTTCACGCGGTTTCGCTCCGTCGGCAGGACCGATGAATCCCTGTTGCTCAAGAAGATCGAGTAAACGAGCGGCGCGAGCATATCCCACCTTCAATCGACGCTGAAGCAAAGAAGCGGACGCTTTGCCGGCACGAATGATCTCTTCTTTCGCATCTGGAAGAAGTGGATCGTCATCTTCACCATCCCCTCCTGCGCCGCCCCCGAAGCTGGTGGAGCTACCTGAACCGTTACTTGCGCGCTGCGTCACACTAAAGTCGTAATCTGCAGGATCGTACTTTGACTTGATGTACTCAACGACGCGGGAGATTTCGGTATCAGAGATAAAGGCACCTTGAATACGCTTTGGCGTCGCAAGTTCAGCCGTTGAAAGTAACATATCTCCGCGGCCAATCAGTTTATCCGCCCCTTGTTGATCAAGAATGGTACGCGAGTCGGTAGACGATGCAACAGCGAACGCGATACGCGCAGGAACGTTCGCCTTGATCAAACCGGTGATGACATCGACTGACGGACGCTGCGTCGCCAGAATCAAGTGAATACCGACCGCGCGTGCCATCTGAGCTAAGCGAACGATCGGCCCTTCGATCTCGGATGACGAGGTCGCCATCAAGTCTGCCAACTCATCGATGAAGATGGTTAGATACGGAATCTTCTCTTCTACGCGTGCGTTATAGCTCGCAAGATCACGCGCCCCAACCTTCGAGAGTAGATCATAGCGATGATCCATCTCACGCAGGGCCCACTTCAACGCATTCACTGTTTCTGCTGTTTTTGTGATAACGGGCGTTACCAAGTGCGGTAAGCCGTTATAGATCTGAAGTTCAACGCGCTTCGGGTCCACCATGATGAACTTCATCTCACCCGGACTGAAGGTGTAGAGCAGCGTCATGATAATGACGTTCAAACAGACAGATTTCCCAGAACCTGTCGCTCCAGCGACCAGCAAGTGCGGCATGCGGCCAAGATCCGCTGTCCAAGGCTTGCCTGCGACGTCTTTTCCAAGAACAAAGTGTAGACCTCCTGGTTTACGTTCACGGAATTCTTTCGATTCAAGGATTTCACGCATCCCAACGGTTGCCACCGACTGGTTTGGAACCTCAATACCCACCAAGGATTTACCCGGGATAGGTGCCTCGATACGGATCGGATGCGCAGCAAGTGCGAGCGCTAAGTCGTTATGAAGTCCAGTCAGACGCGAAAGCTTCACTCCATCAGAGGGCTTCAACGTGAACTGGGTAACTGTTGGTCCGACAGAGACTTCTGCCATTTCGACCGGAATCCCAAACTTATCTAGCGTCCGACGAATAACTTCACGGTTATGCGAAATATCTCCCGAGGTTGGCTTTTGATCGCGACGATCGAGTAAATCGAGCGGAATCTCGATCTTTGGATATTGCTTCTTTGGTTTCGTGACCAAGACCGGAGCAGGCGTCTCCTCTCCGTCCTCTTCTCCTTCTTCCACTTCCCCCTCCTCCTCTTCAAGATCCTCGTCCTCTTCTTCTGATTCTCCCTCTGGGAGCTCTTCCTCCTCAGCCTCCGGCGTTATGAGGGTCGGCTGAAAGGCGGGGCTCTGGTCGTAGCCAGGCGAGAAGACAGCGGAAGAAGCGGAGCTTTTTTGTTCACGAACACGGATAAGCTGCTTCACTGGCCAGGAAATACCGTGAATAACAACCACCGCTGCCCGCTTAACCCATTCAATAATTGTTCGGATATCTTCGATCGTGAGATTGAAGATTAAGAGGACAGAGATGACAAAGAGCGCTCCGAACAAGATGCGTACACCCCAAAGACCGAGCGAACTCACGAGCGGCGTCGCGAGCAAGTATCCAAGCTTCCCTCCAACCGCACGTACCACCTGATCTGGCACCGGACCACCTCCTGGAACGGCCAGAATATGCATGAATGGATTCAGCGACAGGAAGAACAAACACAATCCAATTGCGTTCTTCACGTGGAGCTGAAATCGATCAGGTGCAGCCAAGTGGTATGCAACCGCGAGCGAAATGAACGGCAAAAAGAATCGATCCCAACCAAATACCCAGGTTAAACCACTATCCAAACGAGCTCCGACCGATCCTCCTAAATCGAACATTCCGAAAAACAGAAGAAGCGAGAACGCGCATAGAAAAACTACGGCAACGCTTCGCTTCGTTTCTGGATCAAGCTTTACAGCAAAGGAGGAGCGCTTTCGTCTGGCCATGATAAGAGAGATTGTACCCGTCCTGCCCGCTTCTGACGAGATCAGCTAACCGCGCCTTCTTCTTTTTCATCCTCGTCCTCTTCGTCGTCCTTTCCACGGCCGGTCACGCTACCCGCCTGATCATCTTCACGCGACTGCCAAGTCTCGAGACACTTCTGACGAATTTGCGCCAACAATTCTGGCTTATCTCGAAGCGCTTGCTTCGCCGTCTCTCGACCAACTCCAAGCTTCTCTTCGGCATAGGAATAAGTATTTCCAGACTTCGCGACGACTCCAAGATCGACACCTGCATCCAACATATCACCTGAAATCGAGATCCCTTCGTTATACATGATGTCGAATTCACAGGTGCGGAACGGAGCCGCGACCTTGTTCTTCACGATTTTGATCTTCACGCGGTTTCCAATGATCTTTTCGGCGACCTTGATATGGGCCGCACGACGAATTTCAATACGCATCGACGAGTAGAACTTCAGCGCGTTCCCACCAGTCGTTGTTTCTGGGTTGCCGAAGACAATTCCGATCTTCTGACGAATCTGGTTCAAGAAGATAACCACGGTGTTGGAGCGAGAAATGATCGCCGTGAGTTTGCGTAGAGCCTGGCTCATGAGACGAGCCTGCAATCCCATATGTTGATCACCCATCTCACCTTCGATTTCTGCGCGTGGTGTAAGCGCCGCGACGGAGTCGATCACAATCACGTCAACGGCATTTGAACGGACAAGTGTTTCGACGATATCGAGCGCCTGTTCTCCATTATCTGGCTGGGAGATGAGCAGTTGATCGACTTTCACACCGACTTTGCGAGCATAGTCTGGATCGAGCGCGTGTTCCGCATCAACGAACGCAGCAACTCCCCCAAGCTTCTGTGCTTCCGCAACAATATGCATGGCCAACGTCGTCTTTCCAGATGCTTCTGGACCAAAGATTTCAACGATTCTGCCGCGTGGCACACCAAAAACACCAAGCGCCAAGTCGAGCGACAGACAACCCGTTGGAATAGCAGCAACCTGCATTTTACGAGCTTCCCCCAGACGCATGATCGAGCCTTCTCCAAATTTTTCCTTAATCTGATCGATCGCGCCTTGGACAGCGAGTCCGCGACCGTCCGCTTGTGCTTCAGAAGATTTACGAGCCATAAAGTTCAAATGAAAGAGTGTTCTATTTATGTTCTATATCGTACCTTGTTTACTTAAGATTGCAAACGTATTTATCCACATTCGTTTTTCGTTAGATACGCGCAAGCCCCCAAGCGGAGTGACCGTTCGAGAGGGCGCGAAAGAAAGAAGAGAACCGAGATTCTTGTTTACGGCAGTTGATGGCGACTGTCCGGACCGACATTCACGCAGGGCAGACCGCTCGAGGGGCCGCGATAGAGTTCGCGTCCGCTCGGGAGCTCCGAGATGCGCCATTCGATGCCCAGCCGTGGGTTGCAGAGCATGGGCCAGTTGTCGATCGTGGGGATGTTCCCGCGGTCACCCAGGGTTGAATGAGAGGGTGAGAAGAACGTTCCCACGAAGATGCGGTAGACCATGTTCGTATCGCAGCGGTACCAACCGCTTCCCTGTGCAGCCATCCTGGTTTGATCGACACCCGTCGCATTCAAGCAACGGATGCGCTCCCACCAATGATCGCGTAGGTTGTAGGGTTCCGTCGGTTGCCAGCCTTCGCTGTCGGTTGCCAGACGGAACTCGTAGCGCATGACTGCGCCCGCAGGTGTAACTCCTCCAGGAGGAGGCTCACCGACGTCGGGGATACCCACATCGGATACACCCGCGTCGACCCTCATGACGCTCGCATCCATCGACGGCGTTCCCGCGTCAGGTGGAGGATTGTTGCAAACGCCCGCATCAACGAAGACCGGGGTCGCATCGATACCGGCATCTCGTACGGGGGTGACACCGAGATCATTTGGAACGCCCGCATCAACGAAGACCGGAACGTCTCGCGGGAGAGGAACATCCACCGTTGCATCAACGACCACGTCGACGCCAGCGGAAACATCCGGGCGCAGAGCTGCGTCGATCGGCGCCACACCGGCGTCAATCATGGACGTGGGAGCATTCGAACAGCGCCACAGATCCTCCGGTCGAATCACTTCGCCCAGGGGACCCGCCAGAGCATCGAGGACGGAGGAGTCCACATCGATGATCCAGGTTTCGCCGTAGCCAAGCGCGAGGAACGTCGGCCAGTCGAAGATCGGTCGACGGCGCCCTTGCGACACAACATAAACCGCACTCACACCTGTAGCTCTCACGAGCGAACCTTCGCGCAGTCGGCGGGGTCCGAGATCCCGGTAGCGCGTGAGGAAGGCAGACTGCGCACCCGACGGGCGCGTTTCGACCTGTGTACCCACCCAGCCCCAGGAATCGAACGCCTGCTGAGCTAAGAAGGTGTAGCGGATCGGCGACGGCGCCTCCGCGTATTCGTAGACGGTGGAGCTTCCTTCGAAGCGGACGAGACGGTGACCGTTCGTGCGCTCGAGTGAGAGACTTACGACCGTCATGCAAGCGACTTCAGCCGGAACTCCCGAGATAACCCGGGAACCGAACCGTTCATCGCGCAGCACGTCGTCCGGCACTCGTGCGAGCACGCCCTCCGAAGCAACGAGCCAGGTCTGGCCGTCGATCGAGAGGACCGTCCCGGGCGGATGCCAGGTCGCCATCGACCGCGTCGCTGCACGGCGCAGCAATGCAGTCATGAAGAGCTCGGGATCGGCATACCAGCGGCGGCGGGTGCGCCCGGAATCGTATCCGGCGAACCAAGCCGTCGGATCAACGCGCGCCGCTTCGGCCGCCGTTTGCAGCCGCACCCCAAGATGCAGGTGTTCTTCGCCATCTCCGTTATCAGCCGCGTGTTGCACGTAGCCGATCACCTGATCCGGACGAACCGTGTCACCATCCCGCCAAGCCAGCCGTGTTCCGCCCGTGCGGAGCGTCGTCGCCCGCAGGTGTCCGTAGATCGAGAGGAAGTCCTGGACGGACACTCGCTCCCCCACCCCGTTCGTGACCGAAATCGGCGAAGCGAGGTGATGTTCGAGAACGACCACGAGCGTGCCGTAGCCCGTCGCAGCCCGATAGATGCGGACCGTGCCGCAGGCGATCGGGTAGATCGCCGTTCCTTCGCGGAGGTCGATATCGCGTCCGATGTGGACGTCATCGACCAAGAACCCGCGTCCCGCGTAGAGCCGAGAGAACTCGGTCTCCGTGGTCGGGTGTCGCACCGTGGAAGCAGTGCACGCAACGACCGACTGCGTGAGTGCCCCTTCGCCTCCCGTGCCTTCAACCTGACCGTTGCCGCATCCCTCCATCTGGAAGAACAGGGCGATGAGGAAGAGGTGGAGCACCCAGCTGAAGCAGAACGCCCACGGCTCCATCCACGGATACTCGACACTTGCCCACTTTTCACCTGCTCGCATGACTGACTCACCTTCTCTGCGTACTTCTCAACTGGACATCCCAGGTGCATTCGCTACGCGTCACGAATGCAGGTAGGTGGCCAGATCATCTGAAACCAACAAGGAACCAAAGGGCGAAGTGGACCGGAGGAAGAGGGCGACGAATGGGTCGGAACATTCGTCGCCGCCAAATTTCCTGCACACGTAGACAGATCCATTCATTCAGCAGTTCGTTACTACGAACTAGTCGCTCAGGGAATACCTGCGGGAATGTGACTCGTCACCTTAGTGACGGCCTGTTTCCGTATGCAGCATTCTTTTGATTGACTCCAGAATGGAGAAATAAGAGGAGCAACCCACCATCCACCAAAAGCCTTGATAGCCTTCGATCGGAAACACGTGAAGCCGGTTATGTCCGCACGTCCTCCTCCGCACTCTTCTTTTTTCTCTCTTCATTCACACTGTCTGCGCTGTACTCGGTCACACGACCTTATCTCTAGACTCAAGCAAATCTGAGGCATCGTCAAACCAACCATTTGAGCGCGCAGTTTGTATATCTTCGCTGTACGTTTTTTCGTCTCACACACACTCGCATAATTCATTCTTTCTTTGAGTGACCTCTGCAGAAGTGTTAACTCGCTCGAGACAAAATTCGAAGCGATCTTTCCACAAGCGATGGTCCTTCTTCGTGGATAAGTCTCTTTCTTGGCTTCACTCTGCGCCAAATCAAATAGAGTGCTCCATACATCCCCGCCATAAGACCAACCGATGTGGACAACTTTGACCAACTTCCAACCGGAATTCGTCCGAACAAATTCGAGAGGAGCAGCACCAACCGCAAACAGGCAGACGCCGGAATTGCGAGAAATGGAAGACGCGGGAAAAGGAGTGCGATCGCCCCAAACGCCATCGTCCAAGGGATCCACGGCAAGATCGCGAGATTCGCAAAGACACCAATCAAGCTAACTTGTTTGAAGGCCCAGAGACCGTAGGGAGTTGTAAGCAACGTCGCGCCCACATTCGAAGAAATAATTTCGCGAAAGAGCGGCGATCGAATCACCTTGCTGATTTTCTGATCAATCAACCGACCAAACGAGCCCAACCCAATCATCGCCAAGAATGATAAGGCGTAGCTCGGGTCATACAACACCGCCCAGGGTTGCCACCAGGCGTAGACGACCGCGGCAATCAGCAGCAATCGATTAAAATTCACGAGTCTCCCCACCATTGGCGCAGACAACACCAGCCAACCCATGAACGCCGCACGCGCCACCGAAGCAGATGGCAACGCGAGCAATACAAATAAAAAGATCCCCGTGCTCGCGATGAGATATGCGCTTCGTCTCCCTAATCCAACCCAAAGCAATGGTCCAAGCAAACACCCGATCACGATCGTCACGTTCGACCCCGACACCGCCATAATGTGACTTGTCCCAATCTTGCGGAACACGGCTTTCAAATCCGGCGGGAGTTGTTTGTCTCCGTACAAAATTCCCACCAACAACCCCGACTCATCTTTTGGAAAAAGTTTGCTTGAACGACGCGTGAGCTCCGTGCGCAATCTCCCGGTCCAATGCCGTGGGTCCAACTGGTTCGCTGATTGCAGTGAAAACTCATTCGAGATGAGTCCGTCCGGATCAAGCGGCTTCACTTCACGCGGCATGATCCCTTGTGTCGATTGGAAACGGATGAGACCAATGAGTACACCAAGTAAAATCAGTAATTCCCGCTGAAACTGCGCCATTCGCGGGAATCGCCATCCAATGAATACAAAACTGCCTATACAAATAATCGCGATCCAGGTGGCTGTATTCCAAACAAGCCAAGGTCGGAGACTATGCAAAATGACTCCCGCTAACATCCCAACCAAAAGACACCCAACCGCTGACCCGCGAGGAAGTGAAGACATAGAAAAAGAGAGAAGGTCTCTCCTACTCCGTTGGATCAAACTGCGAAAGAACGCAACACCCCGGGAAGAGAACCTCTCTTCCCGGGGTGAAGGTATTTTTATTACACCACCACACTCACCAATCTCCCTTTCACGTACACCACTTTCTTCGGCTCTTTCCCCTCTAACCACTTCTGCACCGCTTCCGATGCGAGTGCGAGTTTCTTCGCCTCCTCTTCGCTGATGTCTTGCGCAACAGTGAGCTTGTCTCGTACTTTGCCATTCACTTGAATAACAAGTTCGAACGTTGTTCCTACCAGTTTGGAAGCGTCATACGCTGGCCAACCGCCACGATGAATGGAGAACGTTTTTCCTTCCTCCTGCCACAACTCTTCGGTGACGTGTGGCGCGAATGGAGCGAGGATCTGCACGAAGGCTTCACGTTGGTTGGTTGGAACGCAGCCAAAGTCTTGATACGCATTCGCCAAGATCATCAACTGGGAAACACACGTATTGAATTGCAGGTTATCGATGCCGTCCGTCACCTTTTTGATCGTTTGATGATAGAGCGTTTCTAATTCGGCAGGAACTTCTTTATCCGTCACTTGCGCCTCGTGGAACACATACCAGACACGATCCAAGAAACGACGCACACCTTCCACCCCATTCGTATCCCACGGTGCTTTCTGATCGTAGGGACCAATGAACATCTCATACAGACGGAAGACATCCGCTCCATATTCTTTGACGACGTCATCTGGGTTCACGACGTTACCTTTCGATTTCGACATCTTCACTCCACCCTCACCCAAAATCATGTCGTGCGAACGACGCACCGCGTATGGCTCCGAACCGCACTCTTCTGGAATGTAGCCCATGTCATACAAGAACTTGTACCAGAAACGTGAATACAACAGGTGAAGCGTCGTGTGCTCCATACCGCCGTTATAGAGATCAATTGGCAACCAATATTTCAGAGCTTCTGCTGACGCGAATTGCTGATCATTTTTTGGGTCGCAGTAGCGTAAGAAGTACCAACTCGATCCCGCCCAGTTCGGCATCGTGTCCGTTTCACGCGTTGCTGGTCCTCCGCATTTTGGACAGCTCGTATTCACCCACGCATCGATTGTGGCGAGTGGTGATTCACCTGTGTCTGTTGGTTCGTAGATCTCAACTTCGGGCAGCGTGAGCGGAAGTTGGTTCTCCGGAACAGGGATCCAACCGGTATTTTTGTGAGCGATAACATACTCCAACAACTCGGGTTGTTCGGCGTCCATGAAATGACCTCGTGCTTCGTATAATTGCAGCAACCACCCCGCTGGAAACAGCGTATGCGTTGGCTTCTGGATAAACTTATCATCCGTTGAAGACATCACAACCGCCGAACCCACGAGTGAGTCTACTTTTTTCCAATCAATCGGCTTCTGCCAGAAGTCACGCAAGAAATCGAAATCAGCTTTGCGCTGTGGCTCATCCTTCAATCGCTGTTCATAACGTTCAACTGGATATGTTCCAATAGCTGGAGCAACTAATACCAGTCGTCCGATCTTTTTTCCAGACTGTTCCAGCAATTGAACCGCAGCACGTGCACCGATACTGTGACCAACAACAACGTCGTCTTCTCCCAATTGATCCATGAATGGCTGCAAGAGACTCATCCAGGCTTCAACCGTCGGTCCACCCGTCATCGACATGGTTGGCGCGAAGACTTCATAACCTTGTTTCTCGAGCTCTCCTTTCATCGAAGGGAACCAGCCCTTTTCTCCGCTTCCGCTGAATCCATGAATCAACAACGCTTTCTGTTTTTTCTTCGCACACGCCTCACAGTGCACGAGTGGAATCGGCTCGCCCCAATAGCGCTGACGTGAAAAAACCCAGTCACGTAGCTTGTAGGTCTTCATCGCTTTCCCAGCAGCATGCGATTCAAGCCAGGTAGTGATTCCTTGTTTTGACGCGCCCTCTTCAAGACCAGATAAAAACCCTGAGTCTACTTTTTTTCCATCACCGGTATAACACTCTTTCCCTTCCAGAATGCGCTGCTTCTTTTCTTTAATTTCAATCTCTACCTGCGGATCCGTTGGATGAAGTCTAGATACGACCGAAATCAAATCAGGATCGATTACGCATTTCACTGGCAGCCCATGTTTCTCCGCAAACACGAAATCACGCTCATCATGTGCCGGCACCGCCATCACGGCGCCCGTTCCATATCCAGCCAATACATAATCTGCAATCCAAACCGGAACCTGCTCACCATTTACCGGATTCGTCGCGAAGACCCCTTCCAACACAACGCCCGTTTTATCTTTCGTTTCAGCGGTGCGCTCCATGTCGGTCTTGCTCTTCACCGCTTCGATGTACGCGCGTACAACTTCAGCGTTTTTGATCTTCCCTGATTTCAACCATTGCTGAACGAGCGTGTGCTCTGGCGCGAGCGTGACATACGTCACCCCAAACAATGTATCTGGACGCGTTGTGAATACGCGCACTTCTTCCGAACAAAGTTTCGCGATTTCAAATGACAGCTGCCCAAACTCCTGATAGATCGTCTCTTCTTCTGTTTGATCAACCACGTATTTTCCATTCGCCGCTACCTTATACAATCCACGAACCGGGAAGCTCGGGTCAATCTCACCTTTTCGTACGTTCGTGAGAAGAATGTGTCGTTTGTCTTCCGCGATAACCTCCGCTCCATCTGGTAAGCAGAGTGCCGTAAAATCCTGCCAGTAGCCCTCCACCGTTCCGCCGTGCTTCTCTGCAATCCCACGATAGAACGCATCCATTTTTGCTCCTTTTTCTTCCGGTGAGAGTGACGCTTCGTCTACATCCCCAAGCGCGTTTCGTTTGGGAGCGGCGATGTCTAACGATTCACCCGTGATGGACAATCCCGTATCCATTCCGATGATCGGTAACGCGGTCTTCCCCCTATAGGCCGCTGCTTTCAAACGCGCGTTTTCTTGCATGTCGCTGCCTTCAGTCACCTCTACTACTTCCAGCCCCTCCTCTTTAGGTGAAACGACCTGCACGCTCGGTAACAACGCGCCAAGTATTTTTTTAACGCGATCAATCTTCCCCTTGTTGTTTGTCGCGACAAGTATCTTCTCAAACTTCGGCACACGGAAGACGACCTCCGCCCCTTCACTGCGCCCAATCCAGTTCACTTGTTGCGAAGCAATCTTCTCTAAATAGTCGACGGTCTTCAAATCATCGATCAACCGATCGGCATATTTCGAAATCTTGATCATCCACTGAGCCTTCTCGCGTTTCTCGACTGGATTTCCGCACCGTTCACACACACCACCCTGCGCCTCTTCATTCGCTAACCCAATCTTACAGCGAGGACACCAATTGATCGTCGACTTCGCTTTATACGCTAACCCAGCTTTTACGAACTGTAAGAACTGCCACTGAGTCCATTTGTAATAGGTGGGATCAGTGGTATCGACTTCGCGCGTCCAATCAAACCCAAACCCGAGCGATTTAATCTGGCGCGTGAAGTTCCCAACGTTTTTCTTCGTGGCATCAGCCGGGCGAATTTTGTGTTTGATCGCGAAGTTTTCCGTAGGAAGCCCGAACGCATCCCAACCAATTGGATAGAGAACGTTTTTTCCTTCCATGCGACGTTTACGTGTCACGAGGTCGATCGCCGTGTATGAACGAGGATGTCCGACATGGAGCCCTTCTCCGGACGGGTACGGGAACTCAACCAAGCCATAAAACTTGTCTTGGTTCGCTGTTGGATCACCGGTTTTGGCAGTGTACGTCCCTGCCTCTTCCCAGGTCCGTTGCCACTTCGCTTCCAGTTCGTGGATGGTCTCGATCGTTCGCGGTTTCATAGAGTTGCAGACTTGAGCGTATCAGACGGCGATTTTAGCTGACAATAGAACGCGCCTGATTGACGAAAACAGGCGAAAAGTGCTATCAATCTCTGTTCGCCTCGAAGAGTTCGAGTGCCGACAGCTGGTAGAGGAGGTGAGAAAGAATGGAGATCCGTGCAAAAAATGGTCGGCTTCTGCTCAAGAGTAAGCCACCACCCGTCCCGTCGCACCTTCGGCCCCCGCCGGCACCGGTGGCGCCCGAAGATCTGACCGAAGAGGCTGATGACGATACGGCAGCGCCGCTAGCGCCGCCGGCTCCACCACCTCTTCCCATCAACCGACAGGTACCTTCGCTCTCCCTCGCTTCCATCGAACCCTGGGCGGACGAGACACTGCTGTACACCAGTGAGGCGCGGCTACTGATCAACGCCGCCCGTGCCGAAGCTCAAGCCGAGGCGGCGACACAGATCGCCGACCTGATGGACCAGCTTCTGGCACAGACCGAACTGGCCAAACAGAACGGGAACCGGTTCCTTGATGCGAGCAACCGAGCTAGCACGGCGCAGGCTTTGCTCAACCGCCTGCTCGAGCTCTGGGAGAGCGCTCACCCAAAGGACCCCGCCCTCGAGCTCGCTCGAGCCACGGTCCTTCGGCCATCGCAGCCGCCCAAGCCGCGCTAACGCCGGCCAACCACTCCCAGCTGAGGGAACGTTCAGCACCCGCCCCGCAAGGACTCTTCCTTGTGGGGCGATGACGTTTTAGGGCTTTTCGGCCAAGAAGGTTGACTTTTTGGCCGTTTTATATATAATTGTCATTCGTTTGGCTCATTCTCGAGCCACGATATCCGCTTGGAGAAGAGGTGAAGATGGGACTTTTTCCGCTGTACGATGAGACGGCTTTCAATCCTGAGCAGCCGTTTCCCCCAACGGATGTCCAGATGACGGACATTCTGAGAAGGGTCCGCACCGGACATCTACGCGCGGCTCTCGCGCGCGGGCTCGAAGGCGAGTGCCTCTCAGCCTTCGCCACCGTCGAGCGGCAAGAGCTGCTCACCACGACGAAGGGTCATCCCGCCACGCAGAATGGGAAGCTCGTCCGGAGCACCCTGAAGCGTGGCGATTCGACCGTCGTCAATGACAGGACGTGGACCATCCAGAACAACCTCCTCGAGAGGATCTGCGACGAGCGCTACATCCACATGGTCACGCTGGTCCGTCCGGGGACGAATGGTCTCCCGTGCGCGCCCAGCGGGTTCACCGTCGAACCCACCTACCTGCGCGAGCACGAGGCGGTGGTGATCGAAGATCTGGTCCCGGACAAGCACCAGCGCGTCCAGGCCATGAACCTGGTCATCGCCTGTGCGAACTGGGGAAGCTGGGGTGCGGTTCCGGCCGCTGAGCTCCCGAGCACGATGCTCGATCAGACGGACTTCGAAGCCCTCTTGGGGCTCGAGGACCGCGATCTTCTGCGGATCGAGAGGCTGACGAGGCACCACTTCATCCAGGCCCTCCCCGCCTTCGCGGGCATCTTCAGTCCCACGATGTAGCCACCACTCCCAGCTGAAGGAACTCTCAGCACCGCCCCGGCCGCCAATCTCTGGCAGCCGGGGCGATGAAGTTTTAGGGCTTTTCGGCCAAGAAGGTTGACTTTTTTGTAATATTCTGATACAAATCTCTGTTCGCTACGCTCAGTTGCGAACCGCGATACTGACGCCGAGGCGATGAAATTTCAATGCTCCTTTCATTATTTCTTGACGGCTTTTTAGGATCCATCGTATCCTACATGTGTAAGGTATGCGGTCCTATCAGTCGATGTTTATGCCATGCACGCTTCGCACCATCATTATTGCGAAGTTGCTTGTCGTATATCCATCTACCTATAGTCGACCGACGGTCTAGTGCACGCTTGATCTCCAAAAAAGGAGTAGCTCACCAAAAGCCCCCGGTCACCAGCCGGGGGTTTTTGTTCGGCAGCGCGTTAGGAGAATCCATTGGCGGTGAGAGCAACTTCTCTTGTTCAACCGTCAATCGTTCCCCCAACCCTGCACACAGAGCTGTGCAAATTCATGAAAGGACGCTGCGATGCGCCTCACAATCCCGATTACTCCAAGCGAGGAGTCGCCTCCACTTCCGATCGAGCTCGAGCTGCCCGATGACGTCAACCTGAACAAGGTACGGTGCGCTCTGCGCACGCCGGTTCCGGAAGCGATCAGGCCGCCGGACGAGGAGGTTTTCGTACTGACACTTCCTCCGAACGGAGGACGGCCGCCGGTACCCGGCTTCGTCCGGGTGGTGAGCATCAACCGCAGCACGATCCATATGAGCGACGGTCTGGTACGGTTCCAGACCTTCGATCATAAGAGCCACGAGATGCACTTCGACGGCAACCGCGTCGATTTCACCGATCGACTCGACCGGTGCATCGCACCGCGAAGCGTGATCTGCGGCAACCGCGTCGTGGATGTCACCCAGATCGCGTCGTTCCACAGCCGTCCGAGCCGCGAGATCGTCATCGGGCACGGAACCGGCACGGACGACGGCCCAGTCGCCGCTTGATCAGCGGCTCCACAGCGCCGCAGTAACCCCTCCCCGCCAACCTGGCAGGAAGGACGCACGGGTGGGACCCATAAGGTCACTCCCCAGGGATCCACTCCCACCCGTGCGCCTCGGTTCTCCCATCAACCAAAGACGCTGAACGCAAGCGGCAGTTGCCGTTTTTTTCGTTCTTTGGTATCTTCCTGTCACTAAACAAGCTAACTACGGTGCTTTTGGTAAGGTCGGCTGAGCCGCCCAAACTGAGTCACCGCGTATCTCTTCCTATGTTGAACCCAGACAAGAAGAAGAAAATTATTGAGAAATACCGCGTCCACGCAACGGACACCGGTTCGCCACAGGTGCAGATCGCCATTTTGACAGAAGAAGTCAAAGAGCTCACAGAGCACTTGAAAATCCACAAAAAGGACCACTCTTCCCGCCGTGGGTTGATCAAAAAGGTTGGTGAACGCCGCCGCTTGATGAAGTACTTGAAGCGCGAAGACGGAAAAGGCTACGACGAATTGATGGCAAAGTTGAAGGTCTAATTGATCTTCAAACGGAATCGCAATACAGCTCCTTTTTCAGGAGCTGTATTGCTTTTTTGGCCGAAAATCGCTACGGTAGCTCGTTCTTTAGGACCATTGGATCCTCGACGCTTGGTTATCTAGGCTAAACGTCGGGGATTCAGGACAACACCCCCGAGATAAGGACAATTGCGGAATGAAAAGCGCATTAGAGAAGATGCTCGACGCCCTAAGGCTGGGCGACTCAGTGACCTTCAACGCCCTGCGCGCGGCCAACAGCGGGCTGAAGATCATCACCCACCCCGTAGACGGCAAGTTCCTCGAGATCGCAGACCGGGACCTCTCCGGCTTCGACCTCAAGGGGATGCGTCTCATCGCCGTCCTCTTCGTGAAGGTGGACTTCCACAGCGTGAGCCTGGAACGTGTCGATTGCACCGAGTGCATCTTCACGGACTGTCGGTTCACGGGGAACGAGACGCGGAAGCTGATCCTTCGGGAGTGCCTGTTCCGCGGCTGTCGGTTCCTCAAGGTGACGTTCACGCGGATCGATGTGCAGGGCACCGTCTTCACGGACGAGACCACGTTCGATAACTGCCAGTTCTTTGGCTTCGCCGCAGCTCAAGCCATGTGGGGAGCCGTGCGTATCAGCCCACAGGAGGAACTCCTCAGGCTGCGCACGCTCGTCACCCGCGGGATCAAAGGCCCGAAGCGCGCCAAGAAGGGCTGACCTTCGCCCACAGCCGCTAGACCCGATCCTTCGCCCCTTCCACTCGCCGGAGCAGCCACCGTCCTTGGTGGCCCCAACACCCTTTCGTCTCCGGCAGGGTCTTGCACGTATGACCAATGGTCGTGCGTCGAAGATTCTCAGAAACAAAAATCCCTCGTTATGAAACGGGGGATTTTTGTTGTGTGTCGATGGCCTCCAGGCATCAACACGGAGAAAGTGATTCGGCTAACCATGGGCCGATAAAGGAACTATTCTGCGATCTTGGTCAGCTGATCGAGGTTCTTCTGAACGAACGGGCTCCCGTCGGCGAGATAGACAACGGCTACGAATGGGCTGCGACCAACTCCGTGCCCACCTAACAAGGCCATGCGTACACCCTGCCCTCGGATAGAGGTGACCCGCCCCTCCGCCCTCCTCATTCCACCGCTCAGTTGAACGGTGACGCGCTTACCCACCCACTCCGCATAGGTATTGCGGAACTTCTGGATACGCTCATCCTGCGTCAGCTTCCCGTCGAATGGAAAGCCACGAATGATGTAGTCCATGGTAGCGTCGCAGGCCGCCACGGTCGGGGGCGGATCGAGTTTCCACTGTAGGAATACCTCGAGTTGCGCCAACGTTGGCTCCTCTTCACGGTGACTACTTCTCCTAGCCATGGTCAATCCACTCCTTTTTCAGGGTCGACTGTTCAGCCGATGTAGCGTGAACGAGCAAACATAGCCTATTTCGCGGGTTTTGTCCAGTACAGAGCTCTGTTTTTTGCCGAAATGCCATAGAACCCCTACACTTGGCTTTTTTCGCTAGATCTGGTATCATTTTCAAGTATTGTTGGCCGAAATTTTCATATTTATTTCATTTTTTACGGCTAGCAGTCTCAATTTTTTCTATGATTAAACGCCCCCACCAGAGGGTTGCGGTCTTTATCGACACGCAAAACATGTATCACTCCGCCAAACATATTTATGGCGCGCGAGTGAATTTCGGCGCCGTTGTTGACGGAGCTGTTTCCAATCGCCCAGTCATCCGCGCGATCGCCTATGTCGCCAAGTCCAAAACGGGCGAAGAACATGGCTTTTTCGAAGCGCTTGTTCAACATGGGATCGAATTGAAGGTGAAAGACGTCCAAGAGTTTGCTAGCGGCGAAAAGAAAGCCGACTGGGACGTTGGAATGGCCGTTGATGCCATGGCAATCGCGATCTCTGGTCGCGTCGATGTCATCATCTTAGTCACCGGTGACGGAGACTTCTGTCCCCTCGCTGACTTCTTGCGGGCCAACGGCATCTTGTGTGAAGTCGTCGCCTTTGGATCTTCGACCAACGCGCAGCTCAAAGAACGGGCTGACTCGTTCCTCGATTTGTCATCAGATCCTGAGACCTACTTGATCCACTCAGCGCGTGCCGGCCGGATCGCGCAGCGTCACCAGTCACCTGCGCATCACGCTCTATCTGCTCCGACGAATACCGTTGCCGCAGCTGCCCGCGAAGCACAACCGATCGAGGAAGGAGCTCCGCTCAGCCTCGACGCGGCCCCGACTCCTGCAGAACGACCACAATCCCTGCCTTCCGCTCCTGTAAGCCGCAGCCGTGGTAAGCCAACCCGTGGACGACCACCAACGGGCGGAAACGACAAACCTTCGACGGAACCCCCACTGCCAACCCGCAAAATTCGTGTTACCTTTTAACATGTCCTCGACCTAAAAATACGTATTCCCTATGACCCCCCAAGAATTTTCCATTGAGTTCGCCGGTCGTCCGCTGAAAATCGCGGTCGGCAAACTCGCCCAACAAGCCAACGGTGCCTGTACGATTCAATACGGCGACACGCTCGCCCTGTGTACCGCAACCCTTGGTGATGCGCGTGATGATATTGGGTATTTTCCTCTCAGCGTTGAGTACGAAGAGCGCATGTATGCCTCCGGAAAGATCAAAGGCTCACGCTTCATCAAGCGCGAAGGCCGTCCAACCGACGAAGCGATTCTCTCTGGTCGTTTGATCGACCGTGCGGTCCGTCCCCTCTTCCCAAGCGATCTGCGCAACGATGTTACGATCGTGACGACTGTCTTTTCGCATGACCAAGAAAACGATGCGGACATTCCAGCCTTGATCGGTGCTTCGTGTGCACTTGCGATGTCGAACATTCCTTGGAATGGTCCAATCGCTGCTGTGCGCGTGGGCTTGAAAGACGGTAAATACATTTTGCTTCCAACCTACCAAGAGACAGAAGAAGGTGAACTCGACTTAGTTGTCGCTGGCTCAAAAGACAAAACACTCATGGTCGAAGCAGGTGCTAAGCGCGTCTCAGAAGAGGTGATGCTCGGCGCCATGAAGTTCGCGCACGACAACCTCGCTCCCCTCATCGATTTGATCGAACAGGTGGTCAAAGCCGTTGGCGTAGAAAAGATCTCATTGAACGTCACGCGCTCCGAAGATGAACAGAAGCGCATCGACGCAGCTTCCGACTTCTTGAAGACACAACGCGGAGTTTTGTTTGCTGAACCCCTCCGCACCAAAGCCGATCGCAAAGCAGCCATCGGACGCTTGAAGGCAGCGCTCGAAGCCAACCTCGCTTCCCAAGGCGTGACGGGCAAAGAAGGCATGCGCGGTCTCTCGGCCGTGATCGATCAATTCGTCGACGAAGAAGTCACGAATATGATTTTGAATGAAAAGCGTCGTGCGGATGCACGCGCGTTGGACGAAGTCCGTACACTCTCGGCCGAAGTTGCGCTCATTCCACGCACACACGGCTCCGGCTTGTTCCTCCGCGGACAAACACAGGTGCTCTCGACCGTTACGCTCGGTTCGCCAGGCATGGAACAAACGCTCGACACGATGGAATACGCCACCACCAAGCGCTACTTCCACCACT
This sequence comes from uncultured Gammaproteobacteria bacterium, assembly GCA_964600845.1. Classification (GTDB taxonomy): domain Bacteria; phylum Patescibacteriota; class Patescibacteriia; order 2-12-FULL-60-25; family 2-12-FULL-60-25; genus JAGOTP01. Next base: position 69,541 of record CAZRJW010000003.1, read on the forward strand.
ACAACTTCCCAAGCTATTCCGTGGGAGAAACGCGTCCAAGCCGTGGTCCAGGTCGTCGCGAAATTGGTCACGGAGCCCTCGCTGAACGCGCGCTCATGCCCGTTCTTCCAACCAAAGAACAATTCCCGTACACCGTCCGCGTCGTGTCCGAAGTTCTCGGCTCAAACGGATCGAGTTCGATGGGAGCCACCTGTGGTTCAACCCTCGCGCTCATGGATGCTGGCGTTCCTCTGCTTGAGCCGGTCGCGGGTATCGCCATGGGTATGGCCAGTGACGAAAAGAACGGAAAGTACCAAGTCATCACCGACCTTCAAGACATTGAAGATGGAGAGGGTGGAATGGACTTCAAAATCGCCGGAACAAAAACTGGAATCACCGCCATCCAGATGGATACGAAGACCTCCGGTATTCCTTGGCACGTGATCGAAGAAGCCGTTCATCAGTCTCGCGCAGCCCGCATGAAGGTGCTCGAAGCAATGCTCGCCACGATCCCAGAACCACGTGCTGAGTTGTCGAAATACGCTCCTCGCATCGTGAGCTTCAAGATCAACACGGATCGCATTCGTGATGTCATCGGTCCAGGTGGAAAGGTCATCAACGAAATTATCGCGACACACAAAGTCCAGATCGACATCGAAGACGATGGAACGGTCATGGTTACTTCGGTGAACCTTGAATCGCTCGACAAAGCCGTCGCCTGGATCAAGCAGCTCACGCGTGAAGTTCAAGCCGGCGAAAAGTTCTCCGGTCCTGTCACCCGCATCCTCGACTTCGGAGCCTTCGTTGAAATCTCGCCGAAGGTCGAAGGCCTCGTGCACATTTCAGAAATGGCGCCATACCGCGTCGGAAAAGTCACCGACATCGTCGAAGTCGGCAAAGTGGTAAACGTCCTCGTAAAAGAAATCGACTCCATGGGTCGCTTGAACCTCTCGATGAAGGCCGCTGAAGGAAACGTCTATCCCCCAGCCCCAACCGCCGAAGAGCAAGCAGCCTTCGGACGCGGTGGAAGCGGTGGCAGCCACAGCGGCGGTCCACGCGGAGGATCATCAGGGGGAAGTCGCGGGCCACGGAGAGAGTTCTAGAAACAATCGATAACCGGTTACAAGAGCCTACACCTGAAGTGTGGGCTCTTTTGATTTCAGGTAGACGAAGGCTGTTTGAGAAATACAGAAAAATCCGTTAGGGTGTGTCGGTGGAAGATGGACCGCTCAACGACATTCCGTCCGTTGTCGAACCAAAGATTCAGAACCCAATCGTGAGTCCGCTACTCGCGATGGGCGTTTCAGGTCCACGGCTCAGCCGCCGTTGGCTTTTTGGAATTGCGATCGCTGGATCGCTTCTGGTCGGTCTCGTGCTCTTTACCCTCTTATTTTCTGGCACTTTTTTTCTCCCTCCGCATACCATCTCCTTCGCGACCGTCGCTCCACGGACGCTGAATACCCTGCTTACGTCCGAACAAAAGACTGCGCTCCCGGTCGAATGGCAACAAACCCTGCGTGAAGATAGCCGTTGGCCGGTCGTTTTTGGACTGACTGGATCACGAGAAACGATTCAGGCCTTCACGCTTGGACCTCGTTGGGCTGTACCCGCGCCACTCCTTCAGACAACCGATACAAAGACCCGCGCCCTTGTACGACAGGTCGGTGTGGTCACTCCAGAAAATGATCAACCACTCGTCTATCGTGAACTCTTTTTTGATCAGGTCTTCGCTCCAGGCTCGCTCCGGGGCTGGCTAGACGCCTCGCTCCTCTTTCCAAACGCCTCTTCTTCGAACCGTATCCTCTTTTTTGCCGATAAGGGAAAGATTATCCTGTCTGATACCGACGAGTCCCTCTTCCCAGCGAATCAACTCACCCTCGAAGCAGCCACGTCACCTCGTCCTTTGCAAGCAGACGTAAGCTTGCATCTCGCCGCCTTAGGGAAGCAGACGAACGTAGAAGTTCTGTTAGGCGAACTTCCTCTCGATCCGGTCCAAACTACCCTCACCTCCTTACGCGAGGCGCCCGCGACACTTGAAGCACGCTTCACGACCTCAACGATCGATGCACTCCGCCTGACATTCCAGCGAGCCCTACAACCAGAAGAGCGGGCCGCTCTCCTTTCAGAACTGAACGGGACCCGAAAAAGACAGCTGTTCACCCTTCCGGACGGGACGGTCGGGGTTGAGTACCTTGCAGAAGCGACCGTCTCCTCTACTTCCACCCCAAACACCGATACGATTGACTGGCTCGCCCCAACCGGAGCCGCCCCTCTCGAGGAAGCGACCGCTTGCGGACAAGGGATGTGGCTGGCGCGCTTCTCCCCACGTCTTCTCGAGCGCTTCGTTCTCCAAGGCTCGAACCTCTCCGCCTGGATCCCAAAACAGCCGCTTCAAATCTGGCGCAACCAAAAACAGCTCGTGATTTGCTTGGAACGTTAAAGTATCCACAGGCTGTGTATAACGTTTTTGGCGCTAAGGTTAGCCAAGAATAAGTTATCCACACCAGGGTTTGGACGGTTACTCAGGCGGGCGTATACTAGAGAGGTCTCTAGAGTGGTTCCTCCATTCGGGACAGACGCTCCTTCCATCGCAGTTCCTTTTCACGGTCGCATAAGACCGTCTCGTGTCGCAGGTAGATAGAACAGGGCCACACCCGTGGCGACAATCTAAGACGCTTTCATCTGTGTTTCGTCGGTTCGTCGTTGTTCTTTCACCGCTCTTTTGCAGCGCAGGTCGTAGATTTGTTCGTCTCCTTTGTACCTTCGTCGAACCAGTAACCATTGTTAGGCTCGTTTCTGCCCTTCAGCTCTGGAGATCAGGACTGAGCCTAACAACAGCGTCGCTGCCGACGTCGTTCGCTCTTTTCAGACAAGTGGTAATTTGGGGAATGTCCGCTTCGGCGTTGACGTCCTCCAATCAGCCCAGACTAGACCTCTCCATCCAATGGAGACACGGACTAGTTCCGTATTCCAGCGGGCCCACAATACCCAAAAGCAAAGATCATACCACAAGGTAACAGACACTATGTTGCAGCACTTCACTGTGCTCCATGGAGTTTCCTCTCGGGGAAATACGTCTCGTCGCCGGAGGTCAGGTCTGTAAGCTTGTCTCTACTATCACGCTTAGCGTGGTTCGATCGTCCTCGACTCCTAGCACCTCTATGCTAGAGCACTCCTCCCTGGACGCCTCACGGCGACCATAGGATCCCTTCACTGGGAGTAAGTAAGCTCGCATTCGGCCCTCATCGGCCAAGGCTGCTTGTCGAAAGACATCATGAACCCTCACCGGTTCAAACCTCGTTGTCGGCGTAAAAGCCGCGTTTCATTTGTCTCCACTACCGTTTCTACGGGGGAGCTCATGGCACGCGGCTCCTTCTTTTCCAAAAAATTTCCTTTCGTACGTCCTCTTTTTTGCAATACCCGCTGCTTGCTGATCTTTCCAAAAAATCGTAGAATAACTGAAACCCATATGCTTAACCCAGATCTCGTCGCCAAGTTCAAAGAACAGCTCGAACAGATGAAAACCTCCCTCGAGGCAGATTTGGCTGAAGTTGCCGAAAAGAAGAACGGAAAGAACAACAGCTCAACCTTTAGTGCCGTCTATCCAGAGGGTGGGAGCAATTCCGAAGATGACAACGCCAAAGAAATTTCGCAGTATGCGGATGAATTATCTTTGATCGGAGAACTCGAGACGCAATTACGTGACGTTGTGAAAGCTCTTGAGTCAGTCGCTAAGGGAACCTACGGTGCCTGTAAGTACTGTGGCCAAGATATTGACCTGAAGCGTCTCGAAGCCCGCCCCCACTCGTCGTCATGCGTCAGCTGCAAGAAGATGCTCACGCAGGAGCTGTAAACCGATTCACGCCCAATGCACGCGTCCGTACGCGGAACAATCTATCTCCTCATCGGAGGTATGTTTGTTTTTAGCCTTGACCAGCTCTGCAAGTACTATTTTTTTGAACACGATCACCCTTTTGCGTTTCTCGGGGGCTGGATCCAATCCGTCCATCACCAGAACTATGGCATCGCATTCAATCTTCCGATTCCGCAGTGGCTCATTTTAACGATTACACTTATCGCCTGTATCGGCGTGCTTGTGTTGTTTGTACGAACACGCGCAACAAAACAGACATGGCTCCCCTTCTTTCTCGGTCTTCTGTTAGGAGGCGCTCTGGGAAATGGTGTTGATCGCTGGTCTCTTGGGTTTGTGCGTGACTGGCTCCTCCTCTGGCACCTATCTGCGATCAATATCGCCGATATCGGGGTGCTCGCTGGACTCCTCGGAACCGTTCTTCTCTCTCAAAAAGCGCTCCCCGAGCAAGACGCTGGTCGTTAGTGCGCTTTTCTCTCTAGACAAGTTCGTCGATCCGTGGAACGGGGTAGTATATGCCCTCTCGCGTAAAGACCGCTTCAATCCTCGGACTTGAAGCGCACATGGTGGAAGTGGAAGCCGACATTTCATCCGGTTTACCAAACTTTTTTATTGTCGGACTCCCTGATACCGCCATCCAAGAAGCGAA
>CAZRJW010000004.1:0-11072 GCA_964600845.1 uncultured Gammaproteobacteria bacterium
TAAAATTCGCTAAGGTTCTGACAATATATGGGGTATTCACCCGACATGGTGCAGAGGATCAAGGGGCGGTTATTGGAGCACAAAGACCTACGGGCGGGAGAGGGGGAACCGATTGCAGTCCATGCAGCGGTGAGTCGTGCCTCAACGCTCTATGAGAAGCTGCGAAACGCGATCGACTATCGTGACGAGCATTTGCTTCGCAAGGGGGCGATTGCGCGTATTTTGCGTCGTCGGTTAACGTTGGATCGAAAGGTTGAGGACACGTCGATTGTGCTGTTGCGTGAGCTGGTCGCCGCGGGGTATCTGCCAAATGCGTCTCTACCGGAGTCACTGGCTCAGAAGGTTGCAACGATCGTTGGACGCTACGAAGCCGTCCGTAAGTGTCATACGGGTTCAGATTCGCATTACGCCTGGCTCTATGGCGTCACGGTGGCTGAACTGGATGAGTTGTTTGATACAACAGCCGAGCGACGCTCATTGTCGTTTTTCCTGTATGAACGCTTGGCGGAGTCGGTCGTTCCGAGCAAGGGAGAAATGGACGCAAATGAGCGCCGGCTTCAGGTCTACGTTGCCTGTGTTCGGGCGTTTCAGAAGGCGGATGTCGATACGCTCGCGCTCACGCTCCTGCGTGGGTACCTACCAGAATGGACAACCCCAGAGGCATGGGTGGATACGCCTCAGGATATCGCTTATCGCTTGGTAGGGGTTCAGTCGTTGATCCAGCGTCAGTTGCGTCATCCGTGGTCGGCAAAGTTTCTCCAAGCCGTGCGACCGCATGCCGTGGCTCTTCGCGCATTGGTAGAGGCTCTGACGAAAGATGAGGGATATGATCTCGAACGTTTAGATAAAACAGATAAGTTTGAGAAGGAGGTTGCAGAAGTTGCGGAGAAGCAGATGAGTCGCGCGAGGGCGCGTTTGCAAAAGGGGATGTTCCGGGCGATTATCTATTTGTTTTTGACAAAGGTGATTTTTGCGCTGGCGTTGGAGATTCCGTTTGAAGCCCTGCTCTACGGGCATGTCGATCGCAATACCCTCGCGGTGAACGTTGCGTTACCGCCCGTGCTTATGCTGTTGTTTGGCTCGCTTATTCGCTTGCCCGGTCGCCAGAATACCGATCGCATTGTCGGACTCGTCCGGGAGTTGCTGAACGCTGAGCCAGTACCTCCACTACGGATCTCAATCGCCAAGACCAGAAGTTTCGGAGGATTCCTATTGGTCGGAATCGCGTATCTGCTCATGTTTGCCATCTCGTTTGGAGCGATCTCGTATTTGCTGCACCGCTTTAACTTTACCTTGGTCAGCGCACTGATCTTTTTGTTCTTCCTGTGTTTGGTGAGTTTCTTCGCCTTTCGGTTGCGCACGAATGCGCGCGAGATTGTGGTGTTGCGCCGACCGGAGCGCTTCACGACGGCGATCATCGATTTCTTCTCGTATCCGATTCTGCGGGCAGGGCATTACCTCTCGACAGCTGTTTCACGGATTAATATCTTGATCCTCTTCTTCGACGTCCTGATCGAAGCACCCTTTAAGCTCTTCTTGTCGGCATTGGAGCACTGGTTGGCCTTCATGCGTGACCGCCGTGAGGAGATTGAATAATGAATACTATGTTTGACCTTTTATCTTCCTCAACAAAATCGCTGGCTCGACGTGGTCGATTGCATACGGCACACGGGATTTTAGAGACCCCGTTTTTCATGCCGATCGCGACGCGGGGAGCGGTGAAGACGCTTTCGTCGCTCGATATTGAACGACTCGCGTCGCCGATTTTGCTTTCGAATACCTACCACCTTTGGCTCCGCCCTGGGATGGAGACGATGAAGGAGCTGGGCGGGCTGCACAAGTTCATGGATTGGAATGGAGCGATCCTGACCGACTCAGGTGGGTTCCAGGTATTTAGTTTGGAGGGTCTGCGCAAGTTGGATGATGATGGCGTGTGGTTCCAATCGCATATCGACGGAGCGAAGCTGCGTCTGACCCCAGAATCCTGCATGGAAATCCAGCGCACGATTGGGAGTGATATCTGTATGGTGCTGGATGTGTGCACGAAGCTCCCGGCAACTGACAAGGAGATTCGCCGCGCACTTGATTTGACCGGTGCTTGGGCGAAGCGTTCAAAGGACGCGTTCCTGGCTCTGAAGGACGGTTCAATCAATCCCGGCGCCAAACTGTTTGGAATCGTTCAAGGAGGGATTGATCTCGCACTCAGAGCGGAAAGTGCCAAAACGTTGGTTGATATTGGATTTGATGGGTATGCCGTTGGGGGACTGTCCGTAGGGGAACCGTTTGCCCAAGCCTGCGATGTCCTCGATGTCGTTCACCATGAACTTCCGCTCGATAAGCCACGCTATTTCATGGGGGGAGCCAAGCCACATGAGATCGTGGGCTACGTCCGACGCGGGATCGACATGTTCGACTGTGTCTTACCGACTCGGAATGCGCGCCACGGCGTCATGTACCGTTTCCGCCATGATGATTTTAGCAAGGATGATTTTTACGAAGTCGTGCATATTACGAATGAGAAGTGGCAACGCTCAACTGAAAAGCTCGTAGAACTCACCCCGGATTCAACGCCGATCGACCAAGAGCTGTCGCGTTATACGTACGGCTACGTCTGCCATTTGTTCCGGATTGAAGAAATGTTAGGGCAGCGCTTGGCGACGCTGGTGAATTTGCGATTCTACTTAGAGCTGATGAAGCGGATCCGCACGCAGATTGAAGAGGGGAGATTCTAGTGTTTGCCATCCCTCCTCATCCCCGGCACACTTGCCATCATGTCCGTACTTCCGAACCTTCTCGAAGGCTTAAACGAAGCCCAGCTCCAGGCTGTTACTCACGGTGATGGGCCACTCTTAATCGTGGCTGGTGCTGGAACCGGAAAAACGACTGTACTCACGCGTCGGTATCAGCATTTATTGCAGCAACCAGGCGTGACGACCGAGTCAATTCTCGCGCTCACGTTCACGGATAAGGCAGCGGGAGAAATGGAAGACCGCGTGCTCAAGCTCCTGTCGGTCGGTGCGTATGATTTTTGGATCTCGACTTTTCACGGGTTTTGTCAGCGGGTGTTGCAGGATCATGCACTAGAGATTGGGCTCGCGACGCCCTTCCGCTTGCTGACTCCGACGGACTGTTGGTTGTTGTTGCGCCGACATCTCGCGGACCTGCCACTCAAAGCCTATAAGCCGCTGGGAAACCCGACGAAGTTTTTGCGGGCATTAGTTCAGCACATTTCTCGGGCGAAAGATGAAGGAGTCACGCCAGAGCGCTACGCGGAGTTTGCGAAGACCGTGAAGTTCCCGGAGCTCGCGGAAGGCGAAGGGGACGAACAAGCGCGTCTCGAAGAGTTAGCCTCCCTCTACGCGGTCTATTCCCAGATCATGCGCGCTGAGGGCTGTTTGGATTTCGGCGACTTGATCCTTGAGGCCTTGCGCCTCCTTCGTGAGCGTCCTCGGCTGCTTGAGGCCTATCGGACGCAGTTTAAATACATCATGGTGGACGAGTTCCAGGACACGAACTGGGCCCAGTATGAACTCGTGAAGCTTTTGGCGGGGAAACAGCGAAGCCTGACGGTGGTGGGAGACGACGACCAGGCAATCTATAAGTTCCGTGGGGCGTCTTTGGCCAACATCCTGCAATTCCGCGATGACTTTCCGGAAGCGAAGACGGTGGCGCTGACAAAAAACTATCGCTCAAAGAAAGAGATCCTTGAACTCGCCTATACGTCGATCACGAAAAACAACCCGAATCGGTTGGAAGTGAAACTGGCGGACACGGGGTTAACGAAAAAACTAGAAGCGGAGATGGGAGATGGGGGAACGGCGACCGTTGAATTGCTCTGGGCGCGTACTGTTGAGCAGGAGGCGGATAAGGTGGTTGAACAGATCGAACGCATCAAGCGAACCGATCCTTCGGCGACCTGGAACGATATGGCCGTGCTCGTGCGTTCAAACGATGGAGCCGAGGCCTTCGTGCGAGCGATGGAGCGTGCCCGTGTTCCCTTTCAGTTCATGGCTCTACGTGGGTTGTATGCGAAGCCTGTCGTCATCGACATGGTGGCGCTTTTGACGTTGCTCGATCTACGCTCCGACTCCGCGATCGTCTGGCGGGTCCTGACGCTGGATTGTTATGGCATTGCAGCAGCAGATGTGGCTGAGCTCTTAGGCTACGCCAATCGCAAGGGCTATCCGTTGTGGAGCGTTGTCCGTGAGGCGGTGTCGTCAGAAGCGGGGATCTTCCTGAGCCCAGAAGCTCGACGCGCCCTTCGACGCATTTACGACGATATCGAGGGTCTCGCAGAGCTCTCTCGACGCGCACAGCCCTTCCAGGTCTTTCAGATGATGTTAGACAAGACGGGCTATCTTGCGTGTGTCTTGAAGCTGCAGGAACGTGATCGGGCTGAGTCGCTCCGCCATGTCTCCGGCTTTGCCGACCGCATTCGGCGCTATGAGCAGGTCACGCATGGCCCAACGCTGCATAGCTTCCTTGAGGAGTACAAGATGGAAATTGAAAGCGGCGAGGAAGGAGCGCTCGAGAGCGACCCAGAGGCTGAAGGGCCAGACATGGTGAAGATTCTGACCGTTCACGCGGCCAAGGGGCTCGAGTGGCGCTTTGTGTTTGTGGCCTCGATGGTTGATCAGCGTTTTCCTACCCGTGCCCGGAGCGAAGCGATTCCCTTACCGGATGGCTTGGTCCAAGAACGTCTGCCAGAAGGGAACGCTCATCTCGAAGAAGAGCGTCGTTTATTCTATGTCGCGTTAACCCGCGCCAAAGAACGTCTCTTCTTAACGGGGAGTTACGAATACGGCGGTGCCCGCGACAAAAAGCCCTCCTCGTTCTTGGCGGAGATCGAGCTTGTTCCACCCCCGAAAGAAGCCTTGATCCAGCGTGAGGTGGTTGAACTCTTGTCGTCGTCTTCCGATACCCACGAAGAAGTCGCGAAAGACCTCGCGCTCTATCCGCTCAAGCGCCGCTTCAGCTTCACCCAGCTCGCTGCCTTCCGGAAGTGTCCGCTTCAATATAAGTATTCCCATATCTATCGTATCCCGACGCTTGGTTCCTATCAGCGTAGCTTTGGGCAATCGATCCACTTAACCTTCCAGAAGATCTTTCAACTGCATCAGGCGCGGACCGCTGCTCAGCAGGGTTCGTTGTTTGAGGCTCTCCCGGCGGACGTCGCTCCCGGTGGCTGGGCGGTTACACTTGAAGAAGCACAGGAACTCTACGCAGATACGTGGATCGATGAGTGGTACCCCGATCGCGTGATGCATGATGACTACCACGCAAAAGGAAAAGTGGCGGTGGATCAGTGTATGGCGGTCTGGATGGCGTACCCGCCAAAACCGCTCGAACTTGAAAAAGAGTTTATCCTCCAGATCGGCGGTCATTCGATCAAAGGAAAGATCGACCGCGTAGATCAAAACGCTGATGGTACGGTGACCGTCTTCGATTACAAGACAGGGGAGGCCAAGGACAAACTGGAAGCCGAGGACAAAGAACAGCTGTATCTTTACCAGCTCGCCCTGGAGGGGCGTGGGTTTACCATCTCGTCCCTCCGCTACGTCTACGTCCTGGATCGTCAGGAGCGCGAGGTCGAACTGCTGGAAGATGAAAAGAAAGATACGTTCCTCGCCAAAATGGCAGAGCGTATGGACGCGATCCTGACCTCGAACTTTGAAGCAACCCCAGAGCCGTTCGTGTGTAAGTACTGTGACTTCCGCCAAGTTTGTCCGTTTCGTAAACTCTCCTAATCCCTATGGCCTTCCAACCCATTCGTCGCCTTCTTCCGCAAGCCATTCGCCAGGCGGGGATTGATGAGCAAGTTTCCAGTGTACGGATTTTAACGTTGGCCAAGGAGACGCTCGAAAAGTTCTGGGGAGAAGAAAAAGCCGGCTACATCGAGTGGATCTCATTCAAAGAAGGGAATCTCCGTGTCCGCTGCCATGCGCCGGCAGCGAAACAAGAACTGAAGGTCTGGGAAGTACGCCTCCTGAATGAATTGAATCACGCCTTGGGAGGGAGACGCGTATTGAAGCTGATGGAAGCGATGTAGCTCCCCCTGACAGACGAAAACAAAATAGAGTATCATGCAGCCATGCCTTACGCACGGTTCCTTTTACTGATGGCGATCGCAACCGTTTTTGGATTGCTTGCCTGGGTGTATGTCTTGTTCCGGATCGATCCGTACACAAGTGGCTGGATTGGTCCCGTGTCTTTTTATGTCTCGCTCAGTATGGTCTGTGTTGGCGCCTTCTTTTTGTTAGGGGCGGGCTTCCATCGGTTGATCGCGAAAGAGTCCACCGTTCTTCCACGTCATGTGCGGGGGTGGTTTCGTCGCTCGATCCTCCTGACGCTCGGAACAATTATCCCACTTATATTGGCCTCGATCGACCGGTTTTCCTTCACCGTTTTTTTCATTTGTTTAGTGGTTTTACTCAGCCTCGAAGCCATCTTCGTCTTTATCCACCAAGGACGACGGGTCTAGCCTTTGACGATCGGTTGTTTCAAGTGTCATGCTGATGCCAGTTCTATGCGCCTTCCCGGTATCTTTGCGGCTTTTACGAAGGACCTCGGTATCGACCTGGGGACCTCAAATACGCTTCTCTTTCAACGTGGGAAGGGGATTGTGATCCAGGAGTCGTCTGTTGTGGCTATTAACCGTCGTACAGGCCAGGTGATTGCGGTCGGTGAACAGGCGCGCTCGATGATCGGGAAGACGCCACCCCACATTGCCGTTACGCGTCCTTTGCAGCGAGGGATTATTGCCGACTTCGAAGTGGCTGAAAAAATGATCCGCTACTTCTTCGATCGCGTGCATGCGGAGGGTTCGTTCATTATTCCTCGTCCAAACGTGTTGGTGTGTGTGCCGCTTGAAGTCACGGAGGTAGAGCGTAAAGCTGTGGGAGATGCATCGCTTGCTGCGGGCGCACGTTCAGTGAAGTTGGTTGAAGAGCCTATCGCTGCGGCGGTGGGAGCAGGGATCGATATCTCTGAGCCAAGTGGAAACATGGTCGTAAACATCGGCGGCGGAAATACCGAGATCGCCGTCATCTCTTTGCGCGGCGTCGTCACCTCAAAGAGTATCGGAATCGCTGGAGATGAATTGAATAAGAACATTGTTCAATATGCGCGCGACGTCTTTAGTATCATGTTGGGTGAACGGATCGCCGAAGAACTGAAGATCGGGATTGGTTCCGCGATTGAGCTGGATAGTCCGCTTGAGATGGCGATGCGTGGGCGTGATTTGTTGAGTGGTCTGCCACGCGAGATCATCGTTAATGATACTCAGATCCGTGAAGCGCTCGGTCGATCGGTGAAAGCGATCATCGAACAGATTAAATCCATCCTTGAAGTAACGCCTCCAGAGCTCGTGGCCGATATCCAGCAAAAGGGGATTGTGCTCACAGGCGGTGGCGCGCTGCTGCGTGGCCTCGATCAGGCGATCGCCAAATGGACTGGCCTCCCCGTGCGCGTCGCGGATGATCCAATGACGTGTGCTGTTCGTGGAGCGGGTCTGTTGCTTGAACGACCTGACTTAATGGCGGACGTTGCCTTCCCAGCAACAGATGTTGGGATTCGTTAACCTATGAAGCCCTGGATCATCAAAGGCTTGGTGATTCTCGCGTGTATTGGCGCGTTCTTTGCGTTACGACGACCGCTCATGGCGGTGGCGCAGCGTTTCTTTTTACCGGTTGTGGCCCGCTTTTCTACCTGGGCGGATCGAATTGATCATGCGGGTCGGTCGATGGCTCTCCCGAATGAAGGGCAGATCGAGCGGTGCGAAGAGCGCCTCCAGACCAGAATTGTCGATGCGGCGCGTTTGTCTGCCTTGGAGCAAGAAAACCGCTTGCTCCGTGCACAAGCTTCTTTCTTGACCGAATCTGGCTACGACCACGTGGGTGCACGCGTGATTGGCCGTCGAATTGATCATATTCATGCGCAGCTCCTCATCGACCGTGGCACGAACGATGCGATTGAAGAGGGGCAAGCGGTCATTGCAGAGAACGGACTTCTCGTTGGACGAATCGTTGAAGCGAACAGTCGCGTTTCGACCGTCGAGCTTCTCACGGACGTTGATAGCCGTATTGCGGTTGCTTCGGCTAAGGACGGTCAACTCATTGGGGTCTTAGAGGGGCGCGGAAATGGGGCAGCATTACTGACCTACATTCCGTCTTCGGTCGACGTGGTGGCAGATGACCTGCTCCTCACGGCCGGGACGGAGGAGAAGATCCCTCCACGCTTGCCGATCGGGATGGCGAATGCGATCACTCGCACGTCAAAAGATCCGTTCTATCAGGCGTCGGTTGATCCAGCGATTCGCATTGAACGTCTCTCGTTTTTATCCGTGCTGCGTCCAACGGCGTTAACGCGCTGATCTATGTGGCGCACCTTCTCCTGGTCGATCGCCTGGATCTTGATGCTGATTTGGTGTTTAGCGATTCGGCCTTTTATCCCAGGGTTCTTGCCACTAGAACCTTGCATGTCCCTGATCATCATCTCATTGATGTTGGGGCCGTTACGGGTGGTTGTGCCAGCTATTCTGATCGGTGGTCTGTTGTTTGATGCCTTTCAGCCGTTCCCGACCCCGGTTGCGTTGTATGCGTTTCTTCTCATTTCCCTCTTAGTCGGACTTGCCGTACGCTTCATCTTAGCTAGCCGGTCCTTCTACAGCGCGCTGATCCTGGTTGTCTTGATGCGTGTTGGGTTGGCGGGTGGGCTCTATCTTCTGGGTCCCGGGGCAGCCGTATGGGCTGCTGACCGAGCCGTTCTCCTGAACCCCGCCTTCTTTTTGCTTACGACCGTAGCGGATGCCATCTTTCTGCTCATTGGCTTCCGCTTGGTCGCTCGTCCGCTGCTTGGAGCGCGCCGAGTTCAAATCGTTCGTTAACCTATGGATTCCCGTCGTTTCTTTTCTGACATTGTCGACAACGGAAACATGCGGATGCAAAACCACACGGAAGAAGACGTGCGGCATGAGCTTTTATTTGAGCGTGATTGGAATCAAGCAAAACAACGTCCGCTCTACCTCACCTCTTCCTTTTCACGCAAGCGTTTTTTTATTGCCTTAAGCATTGTGCTCTTGTCCGTCGCTGGTCTCTTGAGCCGAGCGCTCTGGATGCAGGTCGTTCAAGCGGAGAATTATGCGTCCCTCGCAGAACAGAATCGTCTCCGTTCAACTCCGCTCTGGCCGTTACGAGGCGTGATTCGTGATCGCCAAGGAGTGATCTTGGCTGAAAACGCTCCACGCTTCCAGGTGACGTTTTTACCGCGTGAGGGATCTCGGATCCCCGCTGATCGTGAAAGGGCGCTTGGGGAGGCCGGTAGAGTCTTAGGATTGCCGTATGCAACCCTGCTTGCCTACGCCTCAGCGACCGGAACAGCGCAAGACGCTACGGTGATCGTGGCGGACAAAATACCGTATACGCAGGCAATGCGCTTTGCGACGGCGTTACCACATTTGCCAGGCTTCCGACTGGAAGTGCATCCGATCCGTCACTACCCGCAATCAACAGCCGTCCAAAGTTTGTCCCACATCTTGGGCTACGTTGGACGTCTCTCTCCGGAGGAATACGAACGGCGAGCCGAACAAGGCTATCGCCACACCGATGAAATTGGAAAGAACGGCATTGAGCGTTGGTACGAAGAGTTGCTGCGTGGAAAGTTAGGCGAGCGGATGGACGAAGTAGACGCTCGTGGTCGAGCGAGTGCGTTCGTCGGGGAGCGTCCCGCGAAAAATGGAGATGATCTGACACTGACCCTGGACGTGGCGCTCCAAGCAGAAACGGAGAAAGCCCTACGTGCAGGGATGGAATTAGCGAAGACCACTCGAGGTGCCGCGATTGCGCTCGACCCACGTGATGGCTCAGTCCTCGCGCTCGTGTCTTTGCCGGCTTTTGATAATAACGATTTTGCTGGGAGTGTTTCATCGACCGTCTACCAGCGTCTTACAAGCGATCCGGCGCAGCCACTTTTTTCACGAGCTGTCTCAGGCGCCTACCCGTCTGGCTCGACAATCAAGATCGTGATGTCCGCTGCCGCCTTAGCCGAAGGCGTGATTACTCCTTCAACCAGCCTCATCTCGTCAGGAGGAATTCGCCTGGGGCAGTGGTTCTTCCCAGACTGGAAGGCGGGTGGGCATGGAGTGACAACCGTCCGGAGTGCGATTGCTTGGTCGGTGAATACCTTCTACTACACGATTGGTGGTGGGCACGGAAACATTCAAGGGTTAGGTGTTGAGCGCATCAGTCAGTGGATGCGACGTTTTGGTCTGGGTTCACGGACGGGGATCGATCTTCCGGCGGAAGCGCTTGGGAATGTGCCGGATGCTGCGTGGAAACTTGAGAACCGCAAGGAGCAGTGGTACATCGGTGATACCTACAACCTTTCGATCGGTCAGGGAGATCTGCTCGTGACCCCACTTCAGGTCGCGATGTATACCGCTGAGATCGCGAATGGGGGACGGCGCATCATTCCGCACCTCTTTGGTCAGGCGACGAATACAGCTGCTGTTCCCTCATTTACAACGACGACAACGGTTGGCGCACCCGACTCGGCCTATCAAGTCGTGCGTGAAGGAATGCGAGACGCGGTTGTCTATGGCTCTGGTCGAGCCTTGTCTGTTCTTCCCTTCGCCGTCGCCGGAAAGACAGGTACAGCTCAGTGGAATAGCCAGGCGAACACGCATGCGTGGTTTACGAGTTTCGCTCCCTACGAAGGACCAGAAGTCGTTGTAACTGTGCTTTTGGAGGAGGGGGGAGAAGGTTCGAGCGTCGCGGTTTCGGTCGCAAAGCAGATCCTTATGGCCTGGGACCGCTTGAAGAAAGAGCGCGCCGCTCAGTTTTAATGTTTGACAGCATCCGTCCACCCTTTTATTCTAACGGCATAGAGGCGTGAGGTTTGTACCTCGCGCTTTTCATTCCTCCACATTTTCTCGTCATATACCCTATGGGACAAGTCCAATACGTCAGCGCTGAAGGCTTAGAGCGCTTGAAGCAAGAACTGCATGAACTCAAGACGGTAAAGCGTCGCGAGGCTGCTGGGCGTATTGAGGTTGCCAAAGCCCTGGGAGATTTGTC
>CAZRJW010000004.1:11172-68582 GCA_964600845.1 uncultured Gammaproteobacteria bacterium
AGCGTCGCGAGGCTGCTGGGCGTATTGAGGTTGCCAAAGCCCTGGGAGATTTGTCGGAGAACGCGGAGTACCATGAAGCTAAGGATGCGCTTGCTCTGCTTGAGAATCGCATCTTTGAAATCGAACAAACACTGAAAGATGTCCAAATTATCGAAGATCAGGGAGCAAAGACCGGCGTTGTCCACGTAGGATCTACCGTTGTGGTCGAAGTGCGTGGCAAAAACAAAACCTTCATGATTGTCGGTTCGAATGAAGCGGATCCAGCGACCGGAAAGATTTCAAACGAATCTCCTATCGGTCTTTCGTTGTTGGGAGCAAAGGTGGGAGAGCTGGTTGATGTATCAACCCCAGCCGGAACGGTTGAATACCGTATTGTTCAAGTAGACTAACCCTTATGATCGAAGAAGTTCAGGTCCGCCGTGCCAAACTTGAGCACTTCAAACAGTCGGAGGTGGACCCCTATCCAAAAACCCATAGTCGCGATACGCGGATAGAGCAGCTCCAAGCCTCTTTTGATGAATGGGTTGCGGCTGAGAAAGAAGTGACCGTTGCCGGGCGTTTAGCCGCGATTCGTATTCACGGTGGGTTAGCCTTTGCTGATGTTGTAGATGAGAGTGGAAAAATTCAGTTGAGTTTCAAACAAGAAGCGCTCGACGCTTCTTTTACGCTTTTCTGTGAGCAGATCGACCCGGGAGATATTCTCCAGGCAACCGGCGTTCCGTTTCTCACCAAACGGGGAGAGCGTTCTATCGGAGTCAGCTCCTGGAGTATCCTCGCGAAAGCCCTTCGTCCTTTGCCAGATAAGTGGCATGGTCTCCAAGATATTGAAGCGCGCTATCGTCACCGTGAATTGGACCTCATTTCGAGCCCAGAAGTAAAGAATACATTTGTTGTTCGTTCCAAGTTAGTCCAATCAATGCGCCGTTTTTTGGATGAACGCGGCTTTTTAGAGGTTGAGACCCCGATGCTTCACCCCATCCCTGGAGGGGCCAACGCTAAGCCGTTCATCACGCACCACAACGCGCTCGATATCGACCTCTACCTGCGCATTGCGCCAGAGCTCTACTTGAAGCGCTTGATCGTAGGCGGCTTCGAGAAGATCTACGAAGTGGCCCGCTGTTTCCGGAACGAAGGCATCGACCCAACCCATAACCCAGAATTTACCCAGATCGAATTGTACTGGGCGTTTGTGAATCAGGATTTCCTCAGCTTCATGGAACAGATGCTGGCCCACATGATGGAGCATGCGATCGGATCACTGACGGTTACGCGTCAGGGGCAAGAACTGAACTTCAAAGGCCCCTGGCCACGCAAGACCTTCCGCGAGGTGATTCTTGAATCGTGTGGAATTGATATCAATCGCTGTTTTACGGTGGGAGATATTATCCGTGAGATTAAAGCTGTCGGCTTGAAGATCGATTTCAAAGGCGCAATTGGATTAGGCGAGCATTTGGATCAGCTCTATAAGAAAACAGGTCGCGCTTCGATCGTGCAGCCAACCTGGATCTTGGATTACCCTGTTGAAATGAAGCCACTGGCGAATCGCAGCGTAAACGATCCAACAAAAGCCGCCGTAGCACAGCTGGTTGTGATGGGAGGCGAAGTTATCAACGCCTACTACCATGAGTTGAACGATCCAATCGACCAGCGCTATCGCTTTGAAGAAGAAGAGAAGCTTGCCACGCAAGGGAGCGAAGAGGCGCAACGCATCGATGAAGATTTCTTGATGGCGCTCGAACAAGGGATGCCTCCAACGAGTGGGATGGGCATGGGAATTGATCGCTTGGTCGCCTTGCTCACAGATAGCCCAAGCTTAAAAGAAGTCATCTTCTTCCCCACGCTTCGTCCGGAGAATAAGTAGCCTCTCTTATGCGCATCGTTCTTTGTTACGGGATCTTTGACCGGCCGATCGAGCAATACGAAGCCTATCTACACGCCGCTCGTATGGAGGGCGATCGAATCTATGTCGTGATTGTGCGTGACCGGGTCGTGGTGGAAACGCTCGACCAAATCCCGTCTATGGGTGAGCGGCAGCGACTTGATCGCATGGAACGTCACCCTCTGGTTCATAGGGCATGCCTTGCTCATCCAGAAGAGCCGCTTCGCACAATCGAGGATCTGCGTCCCCACGTCTGTCTCTTGGGAGAAGAACGTCATGGGTTACCGCATGCCTTAGAAACAGAGTTGATGCGCCGGGGGATCTTTTTGCCGGTCCGCACGGTTGCTCATTCGTCGCTGAATCGTTAATGTTTTACCCATATGATTGATATCCAGTCCATCCGAACGGCACCCGAAGACATCCGTAAGAACCTCGAACGTCGCCATGTAACCGTCGATCTTGATCGGTTGCTTGTGTTAGACGAGAGTCGTTCCCGGCTGATTCAGGAATTGGATGCGATTCGCCAAGAGCGCAATCAGATCGCCGACCAGGTTTCAAAGGCTACCCCGGCTGATCGTCCAGCCTTGATTGTGCGTGGGAAAGAATTGAAAGAAACGATCACGGCACGTGAGCCAGAATTGGAAGCGGTTGAGCGTGAGTGGAAAGACCTGTTGTCCCAGATTCCAAACCATACGCATCCTGCTACCCCAACGGGTGCTTCAGACGAGGAGAACGTAGAGATTAAAGTTTCGGGGGAAGAGCAGACATTTTCTTTTGCCCCAAAGTCCCATACAGAACTCGCCAAGCAGCTTGACCTCATCGATTTCGATCGTGGAGCGAAAGTCGCAGGAGCGAAGTTTTATTTCTTGAAGGGGAAGTTAGTCCTGTTGGAACAGGCGTTGATTCAGTGGGTCTTGAAGGAGCTCGTAGCCGAAGGTTTTACCCCGATTGAAACGCCAGATGTTGCCAAGGAAGAAGTGATGTCCGGTACGGGCTTCAATCCACGTGGCTCAGAAGATCAGATCTATACGCTTCAGGGGACGGATCTTTCATTGGTCGCTACGGCAGAGATTCCAGTGGGAGGCTATTTCAAAGATGAGATCTTGGAGGCGAAAGATCTGCCTCTGCGGTTTGCGGCGTTGTCTCACTGTTTCCGCAAAGAGGCGGGAGCGTACGGAAAAGAATCCTACGGCTTGTACCGTGTCCACCAGTTCACGAAGGTCGAGATGTTTATGTTTGCGACGCCAGAGCAATCGGAAGGGCTGCATGAAGAATTGCGTCGTTTGGAGGAGCGAATCTTTACCAAGCTTGGCTTACGCTACCGTGTGGTTGATATCTGTACGGGAGATTTGGGAGGTCCTGCCTATCGCAAATACGATTTGGAGGCCTGGATGTGGGGAAAGGGTGATGGCAAAGGTGGATGGGGCGAAGTGACGAGTACTTCGAACTGCACCGACTACCAAGCACGTCGCTTAAACATTCGCTATCGCAAAGAAGATGGGAGTGTCGAACTCATTCATACATTGAACGGGACCGCGCTTGCCCTCTCACGCGCCCTCATTGCCGTCATGGAGCAATATCAGGAGGAAGATGGCTCGATTCGTGTTCCAGAGGTCCTACGGCCATTCTGTGGCTTTGATCGCATTGCCTGAATCGCATGAAGACCTGGATTGAGCTCTCTGCATCGGCGCTTCGTGAAAACTATCAGCGAATCGCAGAGTTCGTCGCTCCAGCGCAGGTGATGGCGGTTTTAAAATCGGATGCGTACGGACACGGTCTGCTTCAAGTGGGAGCGATCCTCAAAGATCAGGTCTCTTCGTCTGCCGTTGATCGTGTAGAGGAGGGGATCGCCCTACGAAACGTGGGAGTGACAGGGCAGATCTTGGTTTTGGGCTACACGGAGAATGCGGAAAAAATTACCCAAGCGATCGAGGCGGATCTTGATTTGGCCATCTCAAGTTTTGAACAGCTCGAACAACTACATTTTACGACGCAAGACAGGGGAGATGCGCAGCCCGTCTACGTACACATAGAAGTAGAAACTGGGTTGTATCGACTAGGTATTCCAGAAACAGATCTTGTACGGGTGATTGAACTGCTAAAGGGTCAGACCCGCATTCAGGTACGTGGGCTTTTTACGCATTTTGCGAACGTGGAGGAAGAGTTGGATGAAGGGTACCCAAAAGAGCAGCATGCTTGCTTCTTGCGCATCAGTGAGCAGTTCAAGGCGGCTGGGTTTTCTATTCCGCAACGTCACATGGCTTGCAGCGCTGCGGGGTTGGTATTTGATGCCTCGCGTTTTGATTGTGTGCGCGTTGGGATCTCCCTGTATGGACTCTGGTCCTCTGAGCTCGTTCAGGAACAGGTAGGGACATTACCCAAGGCACTTACGTTACAACCAGCACTCACCTGGAAAACGATTGTGGCCCAAGTAAAGTCTGTCCCAGCGGGAGCGACGGTCGGCTATGCCCGGAGCGAGCGTGTGGACCGACCCTCACGGATCGCTGTTCTTCCTATTGGCTATTACGATGGATATCCACGCTCCTTGTCTTCAAAGGGCATCGTCGTGATTCAGGGTGTCCGTTGCCGCATTATCGGGAAGATTTGCATGAATATGTGCATGGTCGATGTGACGGATGTCCTGGAGCCCATCACAGAAGGGACGGAAGTCACGCTCATTGGTCCTGGAATCGAGGCAGAAGAGCTTGCGGCGCTCGCTGGCACCATTCACTACGAGTTGGTGACGCGCTTAGCCTCATCGATTCCTCGGCTTGTGGTAGATTAGTCCTAGCTTTGTATGTCCTCGCCCTTTTCGCTTCGCGCCCCTTACGCCCTCGTTGGCGTGATTGCGATTATCGGCTGGGTCTATTTTATCTTTCGATCGGAGCTGTTTGAGCTAAAAGGGGTAGAAGTCCAAGCGAGTGGGGGAATCGTGTCCGCGAGTGATATCTTGCCGATTGTATTTGAAACGTTGGACACGCAAACCGCGCGTCCTTGGGCGAAACGTCAGTACCTCTTCTTGCCGAAGAAGCGCATAGAGGAGGGGATCAAGGCGACGCTCTATGCCGAACAGGTTGAGGTGGGCGAAGTAGAGGATAACGTTTTACGACTCAAGATCTCGTTTGGATCAAGGTTCCTGTATACCACTCAAAACGGGGAGGACTTTTTAAAGTGTGCCGTTGCCAGGCCAGGGGGAGTTGTCCTAGAAGATCCCTCCACGCTGAGCGCCGCTAAGAAGCGCTACTTAACTACAGATTTTACGACACATGCTATCGACGGGATCGTATACCTTCGGAAAGCAACAACAACCTTAGATGTGCCTGTCATTAAGCGCCTTTTAGACCTTGGAAGGTCCTTTGATGACCATAGAGTCGTCTTTGCGTATTTTGAAGAACGTACAGGCCAAGAGATCGCTATTCAGTTAGATAGAGACCGTGAGGTGCTGGTAGACCTGACACAGCCCTTAGACGAGCAGGTAGAGCGTGGACGAGCCGTTTTACGTGATCCTGAGTACAAAGACCTAAAACCCATCACCATAGACCTAAGAATCCCTGGACGAGCCTACCTACGATAACTCTACCCTAAGAGTCGTATAAGATATATTGTACGACCCATTATGTAGGGCTTATCCTAGTACCTCTAGATCTTGGTTCCTTGGCTTGGTTAAGCAAAATTTGTTGGGTTTTGGATCCTGTATACAAGGTTCCCATAGTGGACCTTAGAGATCTACTTGGCTTCTAGCCCGTTTAGATAGCCTTGTTCTGCTGTCCCTGGTCTTTGGGTGTCGGCTGACGCATAGACCTCTTTAGGCGCTTCTAAAAAAGAGATACATATCTTTTACGACGCAAGCTTTTAACCTAAAGCAATAAAAAGACAGTTAAAGGAGGAGGTTCGAACCTTTGTCCCCCGCTGCCGCTTCTCTTAGGGCGGCGGATAAAACCTCAACCCTACAGGGTCTCTTTTTTGCTAAAAATTTTTCCCTTTTGCGTCGTAAAACGTTTTATGTCTCCTCCCACTTTTGAGCTATACTCACATTCATCCTATGAGCTCTACCCTTCCCCTGCTCGACTCCGTCTACCAATCCTCGGACGCACTCAGTAGCGACTTGATTCTGATCGTTACAGCCTTCATCGCTATCGCCCTTGGCGTGGTCGCCGCTCTGCTAAAGCACAGAAAATAAACCACTCTTTCCCCTCCCTTCATGCTTCTGAGGGGTATCTGAGTACCTTGCACCCCTTGCGTCGTAAAATGATTCTGTGTCTTTTGTGTGCATCCCCTGCCCTAAACTGCTATTCTGCCCCTCGAATATCCTATGTCTGATCATTCTTCTTTCCGAAACATCCTGCGGGCGTCTTTCGCAAAACTTGGACATGTCTGCTTAAGCCTCTCAAAAAAAATCTACACGTCTCCGCGCGAACAAGAGAAGCAGCGGTATGTAAAAGATGAACGTGAAAGAAGCCTCCGCGTTCGATACCCGTTGACCTCCCAGAGCGTCGTACTCGACGTTGGTGGCTACGAAGGACAGTGGGCAAGCGATATCGTGGCAATGTACGGCTGTACTGTTCATGTATTTGAACCGGTCCCAGCCTTCGCTGAACAGATTCGACAGCGCTTCCAGCACAATCCACTCGTCCATGTGCACGCCTACGGCCTTGGGGCGAAGGATGAGACCTTAGAGATCGCTCTACTTGAGAATGGAACGTCTCTTTTTAGAAATGAAACGGGGGCTAACACTCAATCTGTCGCGATACGGGACATCTCCCACGTTTGGAAAGAGCTCGCGTTGGATCAGGTGGGGTTGATGAAAATGAATATTGAAGGGGCGGAGTACCCACTCTTAGCTCGTATGGAAGAACAAAACCTTCTCTCCCACGTGCGAGATTTTCAGATTCAATTTCACGACTTCGTTCCAGAGGCAAAGCAGGAACTCAAAAAGGCCCAGACCGCGTTAGCAAAAACACATCGCCCTACGTATCAGTACGCGTTTATTTGGGAGAATTGGGAACGGACAAGCTCTGTACCGGTGAATCAGGCGGAAGGACGGTAACATCAATCCAGGCTTTAATACTTGCAAGCAAATCACGCGTGACATACCACGCGTCTTTTTCGTAGGCTCGGACGTTTGCTGGAACGCCATAGGCCTCCAGACCAAAAGAACGACATAGATAGAGTGCACGACCTAAATGAAATCGCTGCGTAATAAGAACGACCCGCTTGAGGCGATAGACCTGCGCCGCTCGCTTACAGCTCTCATAGGTCCGAAAGCCCTCGTCATCCACCACGATCCGATCGGGAGCAACCCCACGCTCAAGCAGCCAACGATGCATTACGCTTATTTCATCCACTCGAAAACGACCGCCATCTCCCGTGAGCAGCATCGGGGCCTCCAGCGCCCTTGAAACCCGCTCCCCTATGAGCAAGCGGTCTGCCAATGCGTCACTCGGAACCCCAGACGCTTCTATCCCTGCCCCTAAGATTAAAACAGCGTCTGGATGCAGCTGAAGCGTCTCAACGGGTCGAATATAGGCAGCCGAAGGAATCTGCACCCAGAGAATGAGCCCAATCGACCCAACCATCCCAAGAACACCCAAGACGAAGGTGCCGAGAGCCACCCTACGATACGTACCTCTCTCGAGAAAACGCATGATTACTCATCCGTTAGTGGCTTCTCAATCGTCATCAACTGAATACTTGCCGCCTGACCCGTGATACGAACAACGTCCTTATCAATCTTTACGAATTCTTTGCTCGCGAGGTTGTATTGGTTCACGGCTGTTCCGAGATGCTTTCCCACTGCCATAAAGCAGGACTCATACGCTTGCAGGTGACGAGAGAGATCTCCCACGCGAATACGGATCTCTTTCGCCTGCTCCTCGATCTTAAGCGCGTTTAGCCCCTGCAGGACGGTTTGTAGGTACGCAGAGAAGGAGGTTGGTGACACGATGATGACGTGGTACTTCGCAGCGGCACGCTGAAGGAGGTTTTCGGTCTCAGCCGTGAGCGCTCCAATCTTATTCACGAGTAGGTCATAATAGATCGCCTCGTGCGGAATAAACATGAACGCAAACTCCGTCGTTCCATCCTGCGGACGAATATACTTCGACGTCTCCACGATGCGTTGCTTCAAATCATTCACGAAGGCTTTCTCCAGCCGATCCCGCTCTTCATCCGACGTCGCCTCTACCATGCGGTTATAATTTTCCAAACTAAACTTTGAGTCGACGGGAACAATTTTATCGCGCACGAAGATAGCCGCATCGACTATCAACCCATCCTTAAACGGGTACTGCATCTGATATTGCCCAGGTGCAAACAAATTCCGTAGCAACGTCTCGAGGTAGTACTCTCCCAAGACTCCACGCTGTTTCGGATTACTTAAAATGCGCTGCAGCTGCTCTAACTGTCCCGAGAAGGACAAGACCTGCTTATTTGTCTCTTCGATCTTCACAAGACGTTCTGTGACGTCACGGACAGTGCTCGTCATGTGGTGACTTGATGTCTGCTGCTGCTTCAACGTCTCAACCAACGAAGTCTTCACATCCCCCTGCAAATTCTCGAGCTTCTGCTGTAAGAGCAGGAAGATATTCGGATCAATGGCTGGCTGGGCCATGCGCTGTGACAGTTGCCATAAAAAATAGGCCATCCCTCCAAACCCAACCACGAAAAGAGCGAGAAGAATCCATTGCATAGCTCAGGCATTGTCCCAGGAGGGGAAGATGCTTGACAAGGAGCGCCCCATCTACAATTATCCACAGACGCTGATCAATCTTTCGTGTTATCTTCGACCCGTTGAACTCATTGCCTTATGCCAAAGAAGCCCTCTCCTCCCCCTACCCTCTCTTCTTCTGCTCAGAAAAAGAACTCCTCCTCAGCCCCCTCTCCAAAGAAGGGCTCTGCCGACGAAATCGCTTTAGATGATGACGAGCTCGAACCAGACGATCTTGAAGACGTCCTTGATGAGGAAGAAGATGCAGAAGCCGTAAAAGAAGATGAGGCTGTCACGGCTGAGGTAGAAGATCCTGAAAAGACCGACGATAAAGACGAAGAGGAAGAACCCGTTGATGAAGAAGCGATCTTAGCCAAAGGCGACGATCTCGAAATTCTCAACCTCCTCGCAAAGAAAGCAAATCGCTTGGAACAAGGTCTCGACGACGATGAGCTTGTCCCCGACGAAGAAGGAATGGGCGGATTCTAAAGAAGGAAGCTGAAATACAAAACACCTACCTCTCTCCAGGGTACGCTTGCTCTTCTGCTGAAGCTCAAGCTCGTTGTCCAAGTCGTCACTTGGCCAAAGCCCCTTACGCGAAGTAGGTGTTTTGTATTACTTCTTTTTAGAAACCTAAAGCTGAGAGAAACTACTAAAGACCTAGAGACAGGTTGATGGCTTGCTTAGGTTCTTCGTTTGGTAACGAAAGAGGAAGGGTGATTTCTTGGCGTTCCCCTTGGCGATTATTGAAGGCGACGAAGCCTTTTTGGAGAGCGTGATCGTAAACGTCGCGGGTAACGCGGACGTCTTGGAGACAGTATTCCTTAAGTTTATCGATTTCCCCTTTGCGCCAGTATTCGACCGCCATCAACCCATGACCGGACTTCCCTACTCCGAGCGTAGCTTGAGCAACGTCATCGAGCTTAATGCGGTGGCCGAGTTGCTTTTCGATTTCAAACAGGAGGTCGACCGTTGGTAACGCGGCGAGGTTCCCGGTGTAGCTCGTCTGAAGACATGGATAATCAAAGCCAAACAAGTTGTAGCCGATGATTCGATCCGCACGCTCTAAGCGAGGCCAGAGCGCCGGGAGATCCTCCTTCATGAAGCATTCAAACGTATCTGTTTCGTAGAAATAGACTCCAACCAATGAAACCTCCAACAACGCTGGGTTATACGCTCCCACATCTTGGAATGTATTGCGGGTTTCGATATCAAGAACGACTTCTTTTCGCATAGTGGCAAGAGGATAGCACGCTCACACGAAGAAGAGGAAGAATAGAAAAAAAACAGAGGGCTCCGTAATGGAGCCCTCTGTTTTTTTATTCTTTCTTCGCCCAGCGTTACTGACTGTTCTTTTGGTTGTCGCGCTTGCGTTCGAATTCTTTCAGATACTGCTTGCGGATGCGGAGGGACTTTGGCGTAACCTCGAGCAACTCGTCTTCTCCAAGGTACTCGAGCGCTTCTTCCAAGCTCATGGCACGAGGAGTGTCCAAGCCTTCTGCAACACCGTCCCCCTTTGAGCGCATGTTGGACAACTTCTTTTCTTTACAGACGTTCACCGCCAAATCTTCTGGCTTGGCGTTCTGCCCAATGACCATTCCTTCATACACTTCAATCCCTGGACCAATAAAGAGCTGACCACGTTCCTGAGCGGCCTGAAGACCGTATGTGTTGGATGTTCCGGTTTCGTGCACGATGAGCGATCCGTGTGGAGCGCCTTCAATCGCACCGACGTGTGGCTCGTAGCCCAAGAAGAGCGTGTTGATAATACCCTGACCACGTGTGTCCATCATGAATTCTGTGCGGTACCCGATCAACCCACGCGTTGGAATAACGAATTCAAGATAGCCTGTGCCGTTCTCGATACGCATGTCCTTCATTTCACCCTTGCGGCGACCCATCTTTTCGATAACGGAGCCGTTCACTCCTTCTGGACATTCGATCGAAACCTCTTCAAATGGTTCAAGCTTCTTGCCACCTTCCTCCTTGAAAATAACCTGAGGGCGAGACACTTGAAGTTCAAAGCCTTCACGACGCATCTTTTCGATCAAAATCGAGAGGTGCAATTCTCCACGACCGCTCACGATGAAGGAACCTTCTCCGCCGCCGGATTCAACACGAAGCGCGACGTCGTTCTGCAATTCACGATCCAAGCGTTCCTTGATGTTACGTGAGGTTGAGAACTGACCTTCGTTTCCCGCAAATGGCGAGGTGTTTACACCGAAGGTCATTTTCACCGTTGGCTCTTCGATCTTGATAACTGGTAACGCTTCTGGGGTGTTTGGATCAGCGATTGTTTCTCCGATGTTGATTTCAGACACACCTGCAAAGGAAACGATGTCTCCGGCCTGAGCTTCCTGAACTTCGGCGCGTCCCATTCCAACGAATCCCATGATTGAGGTGATTTTAGCAGGAGACTGTTTTCCATCGCGGTTAATCCAGACGACGTTCCCTGGCTTAAATACCCCACGGACCACACGACCGATCGCCATCTTTCCTTTGTAGTTGTCGTAGCTCACGTTTGCGACCGACACCTGGAGTGGACCGGTTGAATCGTTCTTTGGGGCTGTTACCTCCTTCAAAATGGTATCGAAGATCGGAAGAACACCTGTCATCGTCGAGAGGTCTGTCTCGAGGCCAGCTTTCCCCTGCTTGGCGGAGGCGTAGACGACTGGGAAGTCTGTCTGTGCGTCCGAAGCGCCGAGCGTCACGAACAAATCGAAAGTCTGGTTCAAGACCCAATCTGGACGTGCGTCTGGCTTATCGATCTTGTTGATGACCAAAATGATGCGGTGACCAGCTTCGATCGCTTTCTTCAACACGAAACGCGTCTGTGGCATTGGTCCTTCTTTGGCGTCGACTAAGAGCAACACACCGTCGACCAAGCTCATGATGCGTTCGACCTCTCCGCCGAAGTCGGCGTGTCCTGGTGTGTCTACAATGTTGATTTTTGTGCCCTTATAGAAAACAGCGGCGTTCTTGGCGAGAATCGTAATCCCACGCTCACGCTCGAGTTCGTTCGAGTCCATGATCGTTTCTCCTTCTAACCCACTTTCCTTGAAGGTGTCAGACTGTTTCAAAAGCGCATCGGCCAGGGTGGTTTTCCCGTGGTCAACGTGAGCGATGATGGCGATATTGCGGATATCCATAAGGGGTGTGCAGCGTAAGATAAAAAGAGGCACCGTTGCCGGTGTAACTGGGCAAAAGTATAGCGGACCGATCCCCTTCCGTCAAAGAACTTGGCTTAGACCTGACCCTTTCCTTGCGTCGTAAAACGTTACAGCGCTCTCCCCCTGCCCTGGTATGCCTATTTTTGTGGAATTTAAAAAGAGTCTGTTGTAACTGCTAGCGCCGGAGCGCTTACCTTGAGAGGACCAGGACAATACCTGGCGCGGGGTTACATTAAAGACTCTTTCTACAGCGGGCGGCACACACAGTGGTGCACCACCCGATAACGTACGATGTTTTTTGTTTGAACGAACCGGTGAAGGAACGAATGGAGGGGAGCAAACGCCTTGCGGCGAAACGATTCTCGTTTGACAGCTCAACCACTACCTATCTCCATCACACTCCTTGTCAGTGGATACGTCAAGCGACCATACTGAAGGGAGCGACTATGCCCTCTCTCCCCTTTCCACCCGGTTTTCTTTGGGGTGCTGCCACGTCCAGCCACCAGGTTGAGGGAAATAACACTTTAAATGATTGGTATACCTGGGAAAAACGTGTTCAACCGGCTGAAAAGTGGTCTGGATTGGCTTCAGATCAATGGAATCGCTGGGAAGAAGATGTCGAGCTAAAGTGGTCTGGATTGGCTTCAGATCAATGGAATCGCTGGGAAGAAGATGTCGAGCTTATACGAGATTTAGGGCACAACGCCCACCGCCTCTCGCTTGAATGGTCACGTATCGAACCCCGACCTGGTGAGTTCGATGAAGCGGCTTTAGACCATTACCAGCAGCTCCTGCAGGCGCTCCATGCGAAAGGCATCAAAACCGTGGTAACGCTCCACCACTTCACTAACCCACTCTGGTTATCAGAGATGGGTGGCTGGCTAAGCTCTTGCGTCGTAAAACGCTTTACTACGTACGTGGAGGTGGTGATCAAAAAGCTTGGGGCTGATATAGATATCCTGCTGACGATTAATGAGCCCGGGGTCTATGCCTTCATGTCGTATCAGGCTGGGTTCTGGCCGCCTCAGGTAAAGAGTTCGTGGCAAATGCAGCGCGTCCTCTGGAACATGGCACGGGCTCATCGAGCAGCCTACCCGATCATCAAACGACACTTCCCCGCTCTCCCCGTTGGGATCGCGCAGAACATGACGACCTTTGAAACCGTTCATCCAACGAGTTGGAGGGAACGTTTTGCTGCGCATTGGATGGCTGCCGTGAACAACTTCTCCTTCTATTGGTTCAGTGGCTGGAAGACACACGATGTCCTAGGGGTGAATTACTATTTCCATCGGAGACTGGATGCAACCGGACGTCGGTGGCCGCGTTTTCAAGATCCACAAGAAACAAACCGTCCAACAAGCGATCTGGGCTGGGAATTATTTCCTGAAGGCCTTGGCCGCATCGTTCGCTCCCTCAAGAAACACAAAAAACCCATCCTGATCACCGAGCATGGGTTAGCGGACGCGGATGACTCCCGCCGACCACAGTTCATTCAAGACAGTCTCTCCCACCTTTCTTCTGCCATCGCTGACGGAGCTCCTGTTATTGGATACCTTCACTGGAGCCTCCTCGATAATTTTGAATGGGCCGACGGGTTCACGCCTCGGTTTGGCCTCGTAGAAGTCGACTACGTAACTCAAGCACGCACTCCCAGAGCTTCTGCATGGCTCTATAAAGAGATCATTACAGCTCCACCGACTCTCCCAACCGTGGAGCGTGCGCCTGAATTCCCAACTCGTTCGTAATACGCTCCGCAAGCTCGATCGCCGTCCCCTCTTCGCCGTGGGTGCAGAAGATGTGCTTTGGTAACGCCGAGGCGGATCGGATCCAGTTCAATAACGTTGGTTGATCTGCGTGCGCGCTATAGGCCCCGATGCTTTTTACCGCCGCACGCACCTGAATACGCTCTCCCAACACCTCGACGGTCTTTTCGCCTGAAAACAGCTTTCTCCCCAGTGTCCCTTGCGCTTGATACCCGATAATCAAAACGGTGTTTTTCTCGTTCCCTAAATACCGCACCAGATGATGCAGAATTCTCCCGCCATTCATCATGCCCGCTCCAGAAATAATGATCTTTGGCGGCGGAACGAAGTTTATTTCTTTTGATTCGTCACGCGTCTCACACAGATGAAGTCCTTCAAAATCAAACAAGTCATCTCCGTGCGTTACTTTTTTCAACGCGACAGGATCGTAGTATTCAGGATAGCTTCGAATCACACGCGTTGCGCGAATCGCCATAGGACTATCCAAGTACACGTTTACTTTTGGCAAACGTCCTTCTTGAACCAACTCGTTCATTTCGTAGAGCAGCTGCTGCGTTCGCTCAATCGCAAAGGCAGGGATCAACAACGTCCCTTCTTGATGAATCGTTTGCTGTACAAGCTCCTGCAGCTTGTCACTGCGTGAGCCTTCATCTTCGTGCACACGGCTCCCGTAGGTCGACTCCATGACAACTGCGTCCATTTCGGAGAGCTGAGCGGTTGCACGTAGGATCGGCACGTTTGCATGTCCAAGATCTCCTGAGAAGGCGAGCTTCGCTCCACCTTGCTCGCGAATTTCGATAAAAGCACTCCCAAAGATGTGCCCCGCTTCACGGAAGCGCACCATCAGATCCCCCATGCGTACCGAATGACTGTATTCGGTTGGAACACAGCGTTTGAGCACCTGTGCGACGTCCTGTTCCTCATACAACATTGGACGTGCGTTCCGACGGTGATTCTCCTCCATGATGTGGTAGGCGTCCTCAAGCACCAGCTTCATCAAATCGATGGTTGGACCAGTAGCGTAGATCTTTCCTTTAAATCCTCCCTTAATAAGACGCGGCAAACGCCCCGTGTGATCAAGGTGCGCGTGGGTAATAAATACCGCATCCACCGTCCCTGCGTGCAGAAAAATCTCTTCAAAGTTGCGCGCCTCACAAAATTCACAGCCTTGAAACATGCCGCAGTCGACCAAGACGCGCGCTTGTTTCGTCTCCACCATATAACACGAGCCCGTGACTTCACGCGCTGCTCCAAGGAACGTAAGTTTCATATTTCCATCCCCATTCTACCAGAATGAGCCCATGCTGGATATTGCAGGCGCTTAGACTTCCGCTCGTACCGTATCCGCTCCCAAGATTCCCTCTACTTCTTTCGCGATCAGGTCGTTAAACGCGATACGATACGATGAAAGAATCTTTTGTTTTCCTCCCGGATTTTCGATAAGGAAATAGACGTTGTATTGACCTGGGTACTTATCGAGGACGCTTCGGAGCGTGAGCAGAATGGTTTCAGGTAACTGAGCGCGCAACGTTAACGTAACCGCTTGAATGGGTTTGTTTCGTAAGCCGGAATTCGCGAGGTCTTTTTTGAGTGCGTCTGATTGTTCTTCAACGATCGATGGAACCCCACCTCGGGTCGACTCTTCGATCATGTCGATATTGTCCGGCGTCACTTCGTAAGCAGTTTCGGCAAGGATCTTCCATTCGCCATCTTTTTCCTGGACGCGGCCACTGACCACCAAGATCTTTTCCGCCTCCCAGACTTCTGGTTTTTCTTTGTAGGTACGTGGGAAGACGACGACTTCAATATCGCCGCTCAGATCCTCCAAGCGCATGAAGACCATCGGCTCGTTCGCCTTGGTCGCAATCTTCTTGGCGATTGTGACGAGCCCTGCGACACGGATCGACTTTTCTTTCTGACGCTTCATCTCGATTCCCTTCTGTGGAACTTGGCCGATTGGCGTGCAGAAGTGCGATAAACGGCCGCTGTACTCCTCAAAGGGATGAGCGGACAGGTAGAGGCCCAGGAGCTCTTTCTCCCACTTTAAACACTCCCGCTGAACGGCAGGCGGCGCAGGACGAAGTTGCAACCCTTCTTCGACGGCGTTCACCGTCATCGAGAAGAGATTGAACTGTCCCGAGCTAGATTCTTGCGCGTGACGGCGGTGATACTCCAGGATCGTCTCGATGTTGAAATACAGCTGGTTGCGATCACCGAATCGATCGAGCGCTCCCGAACGGACGAAGACTTCAAGCGAGCGCCGGTTGAACGATTTGTGGTTCATGCGGCGGACGAAGTCCATCAGGTCTTTGTACGGGCCATTAGCCTTGCGCTCTTGGATCACATAGTCCGCTGCATCCTCTCCCAGGCCCTTAATCGCGAGCAGGCCGAAACGGAGCGTGTTCTGGCCCTTCACAACAGCAAAGCGCGCGAACGACTCGTTCACGTCTGGCGCGAGTACCGGCATCCCCATGCGTCGACATTCCTCAACCTCAATCGTGATGCGGTCGATGTTTTGGCAATCTGAGTTCAAGAGCGCCGCCATGAAGGCATCTGGGTAGCGCGATTTCAGATAGGCCGTTTGGTACGCGATCATGGCGTAACAAGCGGCGTGCGATTTGTTGAAGCCGTAAGCCGCGAATTCTTCAAACTGTTGGAAAATAGCGGCAGCCGTGTCGTGCTCCACGCCGTTCTTTACGGAGCCATCGATGAACTTCACTTTGAGCTCCGCCATCAGCTTCGCGATCTTCTTTCCCATAGCTTTACGCAACGTATCAGCCTCACCTGGGGTGAAGCCGGCCATGTCTTTCGACACTTGCATTACTTGCTCTTGGTAGACCGGAATGCCGTACGTATTCCGCAGCGCGCTCTCGGTCAGCGGATGCATGTAGCGAATCTTCTCTCTCCCATGTTTACGCGCGATAAACGACTCGATGAACTGCATCGGACCTGGGCGATACAAGGCCACCATGGCGATGATATCTTCAATAATCGTGGGTTTCAGTTCACGAATATACTTCTTCATGCCTTCCGATTCCAACTGGAAGACCCCCGTCGTATCACCGCGACCTAAGAGCTCGAAGGTCTTGGCATCATCGAGAGGAATGTCGTCGACATTCAAGACATCGCCATAGACCGCTTCAACGATCGTGAGACAGTCACGAATGATCGACAAGTTAGATAGCCCCAAGAAGTCCATCTTGAGGAGTCCGATCGCTTCCGCTGAATGCCCTGCATATTGCACCACACGGTCCACGTCACCGCCTTGCGCCTTCTGCATCGGTGAGAACTGTACGAGCGGCTCTGGCGAAATCACGATGCCACAGGCGTGCTGTGAGGCGTGACGTGCGGTCCCCTCAAGCTTGATCGCGAGGTCGACGAGGCGTTTGACGCGGGGATCCGTCTCGTACATTCCACGGAGCTCAGGCGCTTCTTTAATCGATGTTTCAAGCGGAATATGTTTTCCCTGAACCGGGGGAGGGATGACTTTCGAGATGCGGTCGACATCGCCATATGGCAAACCCAAGACACGACCCACATCACGCACTGCCGCACGGGCGGCCATGGTTCCGAAGGTGATAATACCGGCGACACGATCAAGACCGTATTTCTCGGTCACATATTTGATCACGTCGACGCGCTTCACGTCATCGAAGTCGGTATCGATATCCGGCATGGAAATACGATCCGGATTCAAGAAGCGCTCGAAGAGCAACCCGTAGCGGAGCGGATCGAGGTTGGTAATCTTTAATACGTAGGCAACAACCGATCCTGCAGCCGATCCACGTCCTGGACCTACAATCACACCATGTTCCTTTGCCCAGACAATGTAGTCTTGCACGATCAAGAAGTAGGCCGCAAAACCCATGCGCTGAATCGTACCAAGCTCAAACTCCAAACGCTCTTGGGCTTCTTTGTATTTCTCTGGGTCTGGATAGCGTTCAATCAATGCTTGCTCACATAGAAGCCGGAGATAGCTGTTATCCGTCTCCCCTGCTGGTACATCAAACTCAGGCAAGTGGTTTTTCCCAAGGATAATCTCGACGTTACAGCGGTCCGCAATCTTCCGCGTGTTCTCGATCGCCTCGGGGTAGTCCTTAAATGCCTCTACCATCTCTTCTGGCGAGGACATGGAGAGGTCCATTGTAGAACTCGAGGGACGGTTCTGGTCTGAGAGGAGCTTCCCGTCGTGGATACAGACCAAGACGTCCTGTGCTTCACGATCATCCGCGTGCAGATAGTGCACGTCTTTGGTTGCGACGATTGGTGTATTCGTTTCTTTTGACAGCTGGATCAAAAACTCGTTGATTTCCGATTGCGTTGGCGATTCTGGGTGATGAACGAGTTCCAGAAAGAAATTGTTCTCCCCTACTGCGTCTTTGTAGGTCTGGATCAGCTCGCGCGCTTTCTCCAAATCATGTGCCTGACAGGCTTTTGGGATATCCCCCTTCATGCAGCCTGAGAGAACGATCAATCCGGCACCATAGGTCTTCAAAATCTCCTTATCGATACGCGGAACGTAGTAGAACCCTTCTAGGTAAGAAATGGACACGAGCTTCAACAGGTTCTGATAGCCCTCGTTCGTTTCCGCGAGGATTGTCAGGTGCGAGGTTCGGTTGTCGATACCGGCACGCTTATCCGTATGCTTATTCAGTGCAACCGCAACCTCTACTCCCAGGATGGGCTTAATCCCTGCTTTTTTGGCCGCTTCATAAAATTCAATCACGCCGTACATGGCGGAATGGTCCGTCAGGGCAATCGCATCGTAGCCCAGCCCTTTTGCGTGTTCGACAATCTCATCCACGTCGCCAATGGCGTCATGGAGGGAATACATCGAGTGCGTATGCAGGTGGACAAAGGGAGAGGGCATGGGAACTGCTTGTTGAGCGAGTCAAGCGATAGTAACCGTCCGGGATGCGTCGGGCAATGGACGAAAAAAGTCCGGAAATCCGGACTTTTTTTCTAGGTGGGCCTCTGCGCCTATTCTGCGTCCTCCTCGTCGTCTTCAAGCGCCTTTTTCTTGCTCTTTTTCGAGCCAGAGGCGCGATTACCGATCAGCGATAAAAGCTTCTTTCCTCCTTCGGACGCGAGAGCCGCATAGCCCGAGAGACTCGTGAAGCGCTCAACCAGGCTCTCGACGGCTTCTTCGACCGCTTCAATCTTCTCACGCGTCGTCGTCACAATTTCATCCGTCTGACGTAATACGCTGAGCAAGCGATAGAGCACCAAGCACAGGAAAATCGTGATCGCGACGAGACAAATGCTCGCAACGATATACCAAATATCTTGAGGGGTAAGGTACATAGGGATTACGGACAGTATACAAATAATTCCGTATGGCGTCGATCTCAGCCGTGCGACAGACGATACCGCCCCTGACCAATGCGTTCGGTCGATCCCCGTTTATGCGTCAGATAGACGAGCGAGGCGGTGATCGCGAATTGCGTCAGTTTCATCTCAGGATGAGCAGCGCTCGCTTTCACGAATACCTCACGCGTCGTCAGACCTTCTGGGTGGGCACTTAACACCTCTTCGACAAACGTATGAGTGGTAGGAATGATAGGCCGCTCTTTCTTTGGAGGAACTTCCGGCAGTCGCACGTCCTGGAGAGTTGGATTCAAGAGCTCTTCTAGTTCTCGATCAATCTCAGACCTCTGTCGAAGGAGCTCCTCTATGCGCTGTAAACGTTTCCGCGTTTCTTCTGTCATACATTCTTAGTATATGTCTGAATATATGAATCCACAATAATGCTAGGCTGTACGGCGTTCTGTGAATCTATGAACATCGCTTTTCTCGTACAAAAAAGAGAGCTCAGAGGCTCTCTTTTTATTCTGCGACACATCTTAGCTACGGATGCTAGCACCTAGATTTTTTACCAACACATCCGTGATCGTCTTCACCTGCCCGTCTACTTCTTCCGAGGACAGTGTACGTGCTGCCTCTTGGAAGGTCAGATGGAAGGCGAGCGATTTTTTCCCCTCTTCAACACCCTTCCCGACGTAGGTATCAAACCATTCAACGTGAGTCGGCAACGTTGCGACTTGTTTCACGGCTTGGGTCACCTGTTCAACCGTCACCGCTCGGTCAACGACGATCGCGATATCACGCTTCGAAGCTGGGAACGCTGGGATCGCGGTGTACGCAATCGTCGAACGAAGAGCGGACTGAAGTAATCCAAGATCAAGCTCACAGACTCCCAAACGCTGGTTCAGTTTCCAGGCAAGCGCCATCTCTGGGTGAAGTTCGCCGGCTCGACCAATCTCTGTTCCGCCAACACTGATACGCACAGACCGACCAGGATGCCACTGACCACGCGCATCCGTCTCGAGACGACTCCATTCCACTCCCTGCACTCCAAAGCGTTCCAAGAGGAGCTCAGCCATTCCCTTTGCGCGCTTCCAAGCCTGTTCATCGTCACTGAAGGTGACAACCAGGGTTGGGCGTTCGTCAGGCAGAGTCGCCCCCTGCTTTACGAAGACATTTGCGAGCTCGAAATACACCTGATCCGACACACGCTCTTGGTTATCTGCGACGGCCTGCAACACGCCCGGGAGAAGACTTGGACGCATGTATTCCTGATCAGCCGCTAATGGGTTCTGAAGATGCAGTGCTTCATCCGTGACGTAGCCCGTCTTTTTCAACTGATCCGCAGACACGAAGGCGTAGCTATAGACTTCGGTTGCTCCCGCGCCCTGCAGAATCGTACGACACCGATCTTCAACTTCCAGAATCGCATCCGAAGGACGTCCGGAAATTCCCGCTGGGAAAATGGACGGGAGTTTTGCGTAGCCATGCACACGAGCGATCTCCTCAACCAAGTCACGACCATCTTCGATATCGTGATCACGCCACCAAGGGACAGTTGCCGTAAGCAACTCCTCCTTCACGCGTACGCCGAACCCAAGACGTTCCAAAGTTCCGACCATCTCCTCTGTTGGAAGATCGACGCCGATCAATGAACGCGCTTGCTTCAACGAGATCGAATACGCTTCTTCTTTGTAGTCCTCTGTTTGGGAATCAAAGACCTGACTCGTAACGGTTCCACCGGCTAAGGTCAGACAGAGCTCAACCGCTCGGGCCAACGCTCCAGGCAGCGCTTCTGTCGACAAACCCTTCTCATAGAGAGACTGAGAATCGGAGTACAGCGTAAGCGCACGTGCCGTCCGACGAGTCGATACTGGATCGAAGCTCGCGGCTTCAAACACGATCGACGTTGTTTCAGCGGTCACACCCGTCGCTTCGCCTCCCATCACTCCGGCAACAGCGACCGGCTTGGTCGCGTCCGCAATCACCAGCATCCCTGGCTGAAGCGTATAGTTTTTTCCATCCAAGGCCTGGATCGTTTCCCCTGTTTTAGCTTCCCGGATCCGGATCTGTTCACCTTCAAGCTTCGTCGCATCAAACACATGAAGTGGCTGACCAAGTTCAAGCAAGACGTAGTTCGTAATATCCACGAGCGTACTGATCGGACGAACGCCAGCGGAAAGCAAGCGCTCCTTCATCCACCAAGGCGAAGAACCGTTCGTAACGCCATCAAGGCGCACGCCCATGTAGCGTCGGCAGCGCTGCGCATCTTCGACTTTGACGTCCAGTGGCTTCGCGGTAGCGCTTGGCACGATCGGCTGCGACTTCACGCCCTTAAACGGAAGTTCCAGAATCGCACTCGCTTCACGCGCCAGACCGACGATACACATCGCATCTGGACGGTTGGTCGTCACTTCAATGTCCATGACAACGTCTCCGTTGTACTTAAGGACATCCGTCAGCGGCTGACCTGGGACAAGTGTTTCACCTGCAAAGGCGACGCCTAAATCCAAAATTTCACGCTCATCCTTTTTCGGGAAGGCTTCGGTCAAACCAACCTCATCAGCGGCGCAGACCATGCCGTGACTCTCAATGCCGCGGATCTTCGTGAGCTCCATCGTGACGAGCTCCCCTTCTCCATGCCAACGCACACGTGCACCAAGCAGAGCTACTGGCACGAACTGGCCTTCAGCGACGTTTGATCCTCCACATACGATATTCAAGGGAGTTCCTGTGCCGACGTCCACAGACAATACACGCAACCGATCCGCTTGCGGATGTGCCTCAACTTTCACAATCTTTCCAACCACAATTTTCTCGAAATTTGCCTCTCGAGGAATGATCTTTTCGACAGCTGGTCCGGACAACGAGATCCGTGCCGCGAAGGCTTCGGGAGTCAGGTCGGAAGTGACGTAGTCGCGCAACCAGTTATAAGAAGTGAGCAGGTTCATAGCTAGAATTGTTGCAAGAAGCGCACGTCGTTTTTATACATAATACGGAGGTCATCGATCTGAAGCCCTTCTTTCATCGAGAAGGTGCGTTCAACGCCCCAGCCGAAGGCAAAGCCGGAATACTCATTTGGATCGATTCCGCCAGCGCGTAAGACATTTGGATGAATCATCCCAGCACCTCCCAGTTCTACCCAACCGCGCTTGCACAAACGACACTTTGTTCCATTCGCATCCTTCCCTGTTCCTCCGCATAAGCTGCACGAGATATCGACCTCGAAAGAAGGTTCGGTAAAACGGAAATGATGTGGACGAAGACGT
The DNA here is from genome assembly GCA_964600845.1 of uncultured Gammaproteobacteria bacterium. Taxonomy (GTDB): domain Bacteria; phylum Patescibacteriota; class Patescibacteriia; order 2-12-FULL-60-25; family 2-12-FULL-60-25; genus JAGOTP01. The sequence continues at coordinate 33,264 of CAZRJW010000004.1, forward strand.
GCTCGACGATCTGGTCCAAAGAACGAGCGAACGAAGTAATCCATTGTACCTGTGAGATGCGTGATTGAAACTTCTTTATCAATCACCATGCCTTCGAACTGGTGAAACATCGGGACATGCGTCGCATCACTCTGGCGGCGGTAACACTTGGCGATGTTAATCAAACGCACAGGGAATTCCCCCTGAGCGACAGCACGCTTCATGACACGCGCTTGCCAGTTGGAGACATGTGGCACAAGCACCATCTTCCCCTCTTCGGGTTTGTCACTCGAAGGAACATCCACAAAGAACGTCTCCCAGTCATCGCGGGCTGGGTGATCCTTCGGCATGTTCAAGGATTCGAAGGCGTACCAATCCCAATCGATTTCCGAGTAGCGAACCGTTGAGAAGCCCGCGCGCTCAAAAACCTGACGAATGTCGCGAATGGCTTGCGTCGTCAAATGTAGGTGTCCTTCCGGTGGACGAACCCCTGGCTCTGTCACGTCAACGGTTTCATGGTTCAAGCGCTGTTTAATCTCAGCTGACGCAAACGATGTGCGTGCGTGCACAAAAATCTCTTCGATCTTGGTTTTGACATCATTCGCGAGCACGCCCAACTTTGGGCGCTCTTCGGCAGCAACGTCCTTGAGCTCCTTCATGAGCTCGGCTAAGCGCCCTTTACGCCCTAAGACGTTCACTTCAAGCTCTTCCAGCGATTTGCTGGCGCTCACTCTTTCCACTTCTTTGACCGTGTTGTTCAACAACTCGGTAATTTGGTCTTTCCAGGAAGTCATAGATGCAGAAAACACTACAGGCAGAGCCTATATCGATCAAATAAGGTTTTTAATTCCGTTCCAAATCACACTTCCGTACTGACGAAGGTCACGCACCGTTACGAACAATACCAAACCCATCAAGAAGAAGAACCCAACGCGATGGATGGCAGCTTCGAGCTTGAGTGAAGCCTTCTGGCGACGAACTGCTTCGATGATAAGGAAGAGGAAACGCCCTCCGTCCAGCGCGGGAATCGGCAAGAAGTTGATAACAGCGAGGTTTAAGGACAGAAGGGCTGCGAACTGGAGCAATGGCCAAACACCTTGTTCAGCAATCTTTCCCGTCATCACCGCAATCCCAACCGGACCCGACACGTCTGACCCAACCGATTTCCCAACAACGATATTTTTAATGAGATCGAAGAACCCGGTAAAAATCATCCCTGTATACCGAGCCGTTAACGCTGCTCCTTCTGGGATCGCCCGATACCAAGGGAAACGAATCGTCCCTGTATCCGCCATCGCGACTCCCATCCCCTTGCGGCCAAGACTTTCAATGGGTTTTGGAGTGACTGCGACCGACGTCATCTCTCCTCCGCGACGAACCTCGACTTGGAGTGTGTCGTGCTGTTCAACCTGTTCTTTGATCACCGTCTGCGCCTGTTCCACATTGGTAATTTCGCGGCCATCGATTCGGACAAGATGATCTCCCAGGCGGATACTCGCTTCGGCCGCGGCCGAACCCGGCAGCACATTCACGAATTCAACCGCACGATCTACGACCTGTGCATGAGGGGGCAGACCCGTCAGGTCCCCTCGGATTCCGACGATCAATCCCGCCGTCAAAATGAGACAGGCGAGCAACCAGTTCATCACCACTCCTCCGGCGAGAATAATGGCGCGGGCGTACTTGGGCTTGCTATTAAAGGAATCGTTATCCATCGCAACCCCCTCTTCGCCCTTCATCCGCACGAATCCGCCCAGTGGGAGCCAGTTAATCGACCAGATCGTATTGGCATATTCTTTCGTGTCATTGCCAGCAACACGCTTCCAGCGGCCCTTGTCTTTCACAAACCCAATCGCGCGTGGCGGAAAACCCACTCCGAACTCTTCGGCTTTTACCCCAAAAAAACGAGCCGCCAAGAAATGACCAAGCTCGTGGATCAAGACCAGGGCCGAGAGAACAACTAAAAAGATGATCAAGGTTAACATGGAGTTCAGTATAAAGGATTTTCTTTAGACGAGCGATTTTGCCCGAAGGAGGGCTACTCCAGCGATGCAGGCGGTTTCTGCCCGGAGAACCTGGGCAGAGAGCTGAAAGGAGGTGTACCCCGCCTCAAGCGCCTGATGTTCTTCGACTTCCGTCCAACCGCCTTCCGGGCCTACAAACAGCGCAATAGACGTTATCTCTTTCTTTTCAGGACTCTTTTTCTCTTCCGAGCGGAGAAGCGTACTAAAAAACGTCTTTTGTGCCCGGTTCTCGGCCAACGCCTCTTTAAAAGAGATGGGCGCTTGAAACTCCGGCAGCCATAAACGACCCGATTGCTCGGTTGCCTCCTTCAGAATCCGCGCAGTCCGTTCTAAGTGAAAGCCGTCTCGAACCGTACGATCACAGAGAATTGGCTGAAAGCATGAAACTCCGAGCTCTGTCCCCTTCTGTAAAACAAGCTCCGTCAGATCACGCTTGAGAGGGGAAAAATACAGCGTCAGTGTTGGCTGTTCTGGTTCTTTGGAAGTGGTGTGCGACGTTACTTCAACAACAGCTTCTGTTCGAGAACAGCTGGTCAACGCTCCCATCACTTCCTTTCCTTTTCCATTGATGAGTGCAACTTGTTCACCCCCCGTATACCGCAAAACACGACTCCACTGATGGAGAAGGTCGGCGTCGGTGATCATGATCGTTTCCCCTTCGAACGATTGATCTACGAAGAAACGGTGGAGTCGCATAGCTTATTCTTCTTTGGCGCACTGTTCGAACACGGGCCTGATCACACGCTCTGAGGTCTGGCTCGCTGACTGCAAAAACCGACGGATATCTGGACGTGAACCAAAACTACTTCGTTCATTCGTTATACGCTCCTGAAAGTGCCGTACCTGGTCTAATGCCTGTACACAGCCTGCTCGCTTAGTGGTTGCGAGTGCATCCCCTAACCCGCTTGGGGGGATTTTCGCTTCGGCGATTCCGTATTTATCAAAAAGGGCGTTCAGATCGACCGTTTGGCGTTGTTCAATCCGCCAGGCAGTGGAGAAGGGCGGGACAGTTGGACCAAAGCGCTCAGCCAACAATCTCAAGACCGTCTCCAAACGCTGCTGTTCCAAGCTCAGCTCGATGAGCGTAATACGCTCCTGTTCTTGAAGGACATCAATCGGATAGGTTACTGACCCGGTTAAACATTCCTCAAGCAGACACGTGTCCGCCTTCACCGACGGAGGGGGTGAAATGTGACGTTGATAGAAAAAACCGCCTACCGCGACGAGGGCGCCGCCGAGAACAAAGCTACTCAGATAGGCTAAAAATCGATTCATAGAAAATGAGGGGAATTCACTGCGACAGAAGCGTAGCAAAAGGGCCTTAAAAACGGTAGCGGGGGCCCAGCTGAGCAGCAGGACCCCCTTCCGTTTCTCGCGCGAACGCAGTTCAGATTGCCTGGATAGCCTCCCAGAGCAGGGTCCAGGGCCAGACGCCCACAACCAACCGGGTGACGACGGTCGCCGTGGAGGCGATCATCAGGATCGTGGCGACCATAGCGAACCGCCGCATCTTCCGATTTCGGATCACCGCCTTGGCGGGCAGGTGGAGCGTCGGCCTCGCGCCACTAGCACGTGCCTGGAACTTCTCCGCCGTGAAATCCGGATCCTGGGCGCGGATATCCTGCGCCAACACGACGGAGTACGGCACGCCGTCGGGACCGACGGCACCCGCCCTTCCCGACCCCGAGGTCGGTCCGAGCATGCGCTCGTCGCCATCGAGAACAGCGGCGAGCATGCCCGTGTCCTTCCCCGGCGGCTTACGAACGGGGGTAGTCGGCACGACAGCCGGTCGAACCTGACCGTTATCCGCTCCCACCTCATCTGCGACGGGAACTTCCTGACGTGAATCGTTGCTCATGGCGCGCTTCCTCCTTGTGGCGTCGCGTTGATTCGCGAGAAACGCCCCATTGTATTACAATACAATACCGAAAAAATCAAGTTCGCGAGGAAATATGTCTTTTATGTCTATTTTCTCTACCGCTTTAGCTCCTTTGACACAATCGAGCTCATGACCGCCCCTGCGACCACAAATAATCCTCCCACGACCGCGAACGAAATCCACGGATTGATATCCTGATAGCCCAAAATCGCGTAGCGGACGAGGTTAATCGTATGGTGGAGTGGATTGAAAAGACTGATCGTGTTCCAAGGCGCGGGCAAACGCGATACCGGGTAGAAAACCCCCGCCAAAAAGATCATCGGCTGTAACACAAACGTTGTTACGATCTGAAGGGATTCGAACCCTCGTGCCTTCATTCCGAAGATCACGCCCAAGAATCCAAAGAGTAACCCATTCAACAAGATGATCGGCAATAACAGGAATGGATGAGCGAGCGTCAACCCCGGGACCCACCAAGCTGTTAAGGCGACTGCAAGTAGAATTGTAATCACGGCGCGCGTCATCGCAGCCAACGCATACGCAAGCCCAATCACCCAGGAGCGAATCGGAGCGAGTTGTAAGTCCGGCAACGTTCCGAGGTTACGCGCGATCACAAGTGCGAACCCTGGATTTGAAAATGCCCCGTTTACAAGAACCATCCCAAGCAACCCGCTATACACGAAGGCGAGCGCATTTGTATTTCCAATCTGCTGCTTCCCAATCAAGACACCAAAGACCAACAGATAGAGTCCGACAGAGACAATTGGGTTAAACAGGGTGTCCTTCCACAACTTTCGAAAGCGTCTCGTTTCACGCGCGTAAAGCGCCCAGCCGTAAGTTGAGAACATAAAAGATTAACGCGTGAGTTCAAGAAAGATTTGTTCAAGTGAGACACGTTGGTTCTGAACCGTTTTCAGATTCTTCCCATAATGCGTCGCAACCGCTGCGAGCGCCTGCCCCAGGTCTTCATAGGCAAGCTCTAAGGTTTTGCCGTTCTGCCGTACACCTTCCATACGTGGTTGGTCGGCATCAAAGAGCTCAAACGAGAGCAAGTTCCCACTGAATTCATGTTGAAGAGACTGAAGACTCCCCTCTTTCACGATCCTCCCTTTATTCAAGAGCGTGATGCGTTCGCAGAGCTGCTCTGCCTCTTCGAGGTAGTGTGTCGTGAAGAGAATGGTTGTTCCCTCGTGGTGCAAGGTCCGAACGAGATCCCACAAGCGCTGACGGAGAGCGACATCAACCCCCGCCGTCGGCTCATCCAACACGAGGACGCGCGGACGGTGCAGAAGCGCCTTCGCCACCATCAGCCGTCGTTTCATTCCTCCTGAGAGCTTCATTGCCTTTTGGTCCGCTTGGGGGCCGAGCTCGAGCGCCTCGAGCAACTCCGGGATCCGCTTCAACCGATCTTCCCGCGACACCCCATACATCCCACCCGCATAATATAAAACTTCGCTCACCGTAAATGCCGGCTCAACAACTAATTCCTGCGGCACGATTCCAAGATAGCTCTTTGCCTTGACCGGGTCTTTCGCTAAGTCGATCCCACAAATTTCAATCGTCCCCTGATCGGGCGTAAGCATTCCACCTAACATCGCGATCGTGGTTGATTTGCCCGCACCGTTTGGTCCGAGCAATCCATGAATCGTCCCCTCTTCAACCTGGAATGTGGTGGGCTGAAGGGCGATAAACGGCTCCTTGCCCGCAACCGGATAGGTTTTGCTGACGTTTTTGAGTTCAATCGCGAATGACATGAGGACAACAAGACAAGGTGAATCAATTACCGAAACCAACGCTCAACGCCGGGCAGTGCCAGATCTTTCCATGAAGTAAACGGGAGTTCAATCGAGGGCATTCCCGCTGCGTAGGGGGTTATTTCGTAGGGCTGATAGTACCGAACGAGCGTATTCCCATTCACGTACCATTGATCAAGCGATCCGTAGGCGGCGGTTTGAACCGCCTCTTCCTTACTCATCTTTCCAGAGGCGAGTTTTTCCGCCACCTCTCGATCAAACAGCGCTTCCGCATACTCAGACCGAAGTAGCGCCTGCTGCTCACGCTGGACCCAGGTCGCGAGCGCCTCTGGTCGTACAAGAGTGTTGATCGTTACTTCTTTTCCCGTTGTAAGATCGAATGCCTGTGACAGACTAAAACTGTTCGGATGTGCCCCACCCGTGAAGGTATAGGTCGCGTACACGAGGGAGAGAAGTCCACGCTCATTTCGATTTACAAGCGTCGTCGTTTCGTATTCGTAATCATTGAGGCCGTTTTCCTCCTCCTGCGTCGTCGGCTGACTCGCCACCATCTCTTCTTGCATCAACAAACACTCTGCGTGAGTCTGCTCTACACGCATCTGAAGGGTCGTTGTCGCAACTTCCCCAAGAAAGAATCGGATGCGTTGATTTAGTTCGTTGGCACGCTCGGCCGGGATATAGTTACTTGGGAGAATGACCGGGTATTCAAGTGTGGTATGACAGCTCACTCCTTTACGGAAGGCTTGCCCGAGCTCAATCTTTTGAAGCTTGATATTCGCCCCTTCCTTGGGCAGCTTTGTCGCGAGCTTGATTGGTTGCGAGACCGCCTCTGAAGACCGTTTTACCGATCCCGCAAATTCACCCGTCGTTGATGCGTATCGACCTTCAAACACAAAGGTCTCTTCATCCCCTAAATAGAAAGAAAAGATGAGGAGATCATTCGTTGATGTTCCACTAGACCGCCCATAGATCGCCCCCTTTGCCTTACTGGATTCATATCGACCCCTCATCTGCTCGGTTCCGAGCGTCATGATAAAGGAGGTTTTTCCAAGATCCGGCATCGCCCCCTCAAGGAAGACTAACTGTGAGGCGTTCCCCTCAGACAGGACGGTGGAGGTGGGAGACGAAAGAGTCTCTGTCGTCGATGGAGCAACGATGGGTGCCACGACGCCTGGCGTTGATGTAGACGCGGGAATCGTTCTGTTCACTACCCGCGTACATCCAGCCCCCAACAACGCACAACTCACGACGACGCCCGTGAGAGAAAGGAAAGAGGAATGCAACATAGAGAAAATACGGTTAGATGTGGCAGGATCCGCCATTTTTCAGGAAATATTTCTGATGATAGTCCTCGGCACGGTTAAACTCCTGAGCCGGCACAATTTCTGTAACGATCGGCATCTTCCAGACCCCAGAGGCTTCGAGTGCCGTTTTTGACGCCTGCGCCGCTTCCATCTGTGCCTCCGTATGCGTGAAGATCACGGAACGATACTGCGTGCCGAAATCAGGCCCTTGTTGATTTGGCGTCGTTGGATTGTGATTCTCCCAAAAGAGCTTGAGCAACGCCTCGTAGGAAACACTCTCGGGATCAAACGCTACGTGCACTACTTCCGCATGGTCTGTGGTCCCGCTACAGACTTGTTCGTAGGTTGGATGATCGATACTGCCACCCATATACCCTACCGCCGTCTCAAGCACCCCCGGAACCTGACGGAAACGCTCCTCGACGCCCCAAAAACAACCCGCTCCAAACGTCGCGTATTCTGTTGCCATACAATTGATTATTTTTTGTCTAAGCGTAGACACACCGAATTAATACAAAAGCGCTGCCCACCTTTATCTGCAGGACCGTCATCAAAGACATGCCCTAGGTGCGCCCCGCAGGCTTTGCAGAGGACTTCTGTTCGCTGCATCCCAAACTCTGTATCTACTTTCAACTCCACGTTCTTGGTATTCGCCGGCTCTGTGAAGCTTGGCCAGCCTGTTCCGGAATCAAACTTCGCATCAGAAGAAAAGAGCTCCGAACCACAGATCGCGCAGCGATACGTTCCATCTTCATGCGAATTCCAGTATTCCCCCGTAAAGGGCACTTCCGTCCCTTTCTCAAGCGCTACTCGTTGGAGCTCAGGCGAAAGATCCGCTTTTTTCAAGGGAACATCCGTATTCATACCCCCGAGGTTAACATACACCCGCTAAAACCTACAGGTTCGCTCAGGGTAGGGTATACTTTGACTCTATGGATATTCTTTCGCATGGGCTCTGGGCAGTCGCGATCGCTCGTGGGGCAAACCTCAAAACAGGAAAACGCGTGATGCGGTCCGGACTCGCCTTCTTTTTTGGGATCTTCCCAGATGTCTTTGCGTTCGCTATTCCCATGCTGGTACTGCTCTGGGGCTTCATGAGCGGAGACACCTCCCTCTCCACCTCCTCAACCTCCGCCGGTCCACCTTCACTCGGTTCACCCGCGATGCTGAGCCTCGCGTATACCCTCTATAATTTTAGTCACAGTCTTGTTGTATTCGCCATCATCTTCCTCGTCGTCACCCTCATCCGAGGCCGTCGGCCCCTTTGGGAAATGAGTGGTTGGCTCTTTCACATCTTATGCGACATCCCGACCCACACGGGGGAATTTTTCCCAACCCCTGTCTTCTGGCCCCTCTCTGACTGGCGGTTCGACGGGTTTTCATGGGGTCGCCCCTGGTTTATCCTTGCGAACTATGGCGCGCTCCTCGTCGTACATCTCTTCCTGACCTGGAAGAGCCGTTCCAGAAAACACTCATCCCCTCCCCATGCGACTCCCTAAACGTCGGCACGAACTCCTCAAAACCTACGAGGAAGATGGGCTTCCCGTCTATCTCACCGCCGAAGGAGCTCGTCGACTCGAAGCAGAATTGAAACGCCTCGAGACGAAAGATCAAAAACAAGCGATCGAAGACGTGGCACGTACCGGCGCGTTTGGAGATCGTTCGGAGAATGCCGAGTACCAAGAAGCAAAACATCGCCTCACTCGCACACATAGCCGTATCTTCTACATCAAGGAACGCTTGAAGCGGGTCGTCGTTATTCGCAAGACCCAAAAGACCGCGCAGGTCATCGCACTCGGATCGACGGTCGTGCTTCAAACAGGCGACAAAGAACGCACCTATGAAATTGTTGGCCCTTCAGAATCGAGCCCTACCCACGGTCGCATCTCGCACGTCTCCCCCTTGGGCGAAGCGCTTCTCGGACATGTCGTGGGAGACTCTGTAGACATTCAAACCGCGAACGGAAAAACGACCTATCTCATTCTTGGCATCCACTAAAACAAAAACCCTCAGCCAACGCTGAGGGTTTTTGGTATCTAGATCAACTGTTGTTTTAACGTTTTATTGCTTTGACGAGCGCGATGAGCACAACTGCACCGAGAAGCGCGACAATGAAGCTATACAAGTTGAAACCCGTGATTCCTGTCTTTCCAATGAACGACATGATCCACCCGCCAAGAACTGCACCAACGATCCCCACAACGATGTTCAGCAGAGATCCTTGTTGTCCGTCCGTCTTCATGATGAGCGACGCAATCCAGCCGACAAGCGCGCCAAAGATGATCCAAAGAATAATACCCATAGAATCGGAGTCTTTAGGTTACGTCAGACTTCCACTGTCTCCCTATTCTTTTATAACGTCAAGGAAGCTGTGCACAGACACTTCCCCCAACAAGTCGTCCGGTTGCCCAAGACGCTTGGAGATTGAACCCTCCGGTGAATCCATCGACATCGAGAATTTCTCCCGCAAAAAATAATCCCGGGCAGAGCTTTGATTCCATTGTGCTCGGATCAACTTCCTTCAGATCAACGCCACCCGCCGTGACGAACTCATCCCCTGCTCCGCGCGCAACAACATGTAATTTGATATTCTTTAGCCAACCCACCACCTGAAGCAACTCTTTCTTTGAAAACTCAGCGGCGTGCTTCTCCAATGAGAATGACAGCTCATGGCACAGAATCTCTATCAAGGACTTTGGAACAAACCCTGTTAATCCGTTTGGAAGATTCTTCTTGGGCGTTTGCGCAATCCGTTCTCCGAGTGCTCGCAACAACTCCTCCGGTGAGTCGTCTGGGAACAGGTCGATGGAAATTTCAAGCGGATGCACTTGGTCATAGAGCTCAAACGCGACTAAGCCCGACACAGCAAAGACTGCCGGTCCGCTCACGCCCTTATGCGTGAACAAAAAGGGACCGGTCCAAGAATAGCTCTTCTCCCGTTTCGCCGTGATCTTCGCTTTTTCGAAGGAGAGCCCAGAGATTTCTGCCGTCCATTTTTCGAGTGTAAAAAAGGCGTTCAAACTGGCGGCAAGTGGCGTGATAGTGTGACCCAAGGTTTGGGCAAAGGCATAGCCATCTCCTGTTGAGCCCGTGTGACGATACGCTTGACCACCGGTCGTAAGCACAAGCCGGTCGACCACGAGCGGCTCGGCCGTATCTTTGAAGAAGATCTGAAATTGCTCTCCGTACTTCTCTACACGGATCGCATTCGCTTTCAGCCACACCTGAACAGAGGACGTCTCAAACAGGCGCTCAAAAACCCCAACAACATCTTTTCCATCGTTTGATTGGGGGAAGACTCGCAGATCTTCTTCGACCTTGAGCGGCACGCCGTGATCTTCGAACCAGGTAAACACTTTTTCTGGAGGAAAGGCGTACATCGCCGAGGAGAGGAACTTATTTCCGCGAGGATAGCGCGTCAGGACCGTACGGACGTCCGTGATCCCTGTCGTCACGTTACACCGTCCACCGCCGGAAATAATCACCTTCTTCCCGAGCCCATCATTTTTTTCAATCAAAAATACATCCGTCTCTGGATGTGCTTCGAGAAGCGTTGCGGCCGTCATCAGCCCTGCCGCTCCCCCACCAATAATTGCAACCTTCATGGCACAGGTTGTAGCACAGAATCCTTCTCAAGAGCTAGCGCTCTTCAGGCGCGAATACGTGACCAACCAAGGCTTCCGATGAACAGTGCAAGGGCGATCAACACAATCGATCCACCGCTCGGGAGGTCGAAATAGAATGAAGTGAAGAGTCCAATCACGACCGATAGGACTGAAATCACGAGCGCGATCCGGAAGGTCCGTGAAAAGCTCTGTTTGAATTGCGTAGCTGTTAAGACCGGAATCACCATGAGCGCTCCCACGAGCAACGTCCCAACGATCCGGAGACTGAGCGACACCGTAATTGCTGCTAGAATGACTAACACGGCGTTTAACAGGCGAACAGGCACTCCGTTCGCTCGCGCGAGCTCTTCGTCGTAGGCGACCAAGAAAAAGGTCTTGAAGCCAGCGAGAACAATCCCGAGGACCGCCAGCCCGAAGACACCAATCAGCCAAAGGTCAAACAAGGTGACGGTCGTGATGCTTCCGAAGAGAATGCTGAGCAAGTTCGCACTCTGCCCACGCGTGAATCCAAAGAGGATAATCGCCAGCGCCAAACTCCCGGAGAGAACCAATGCGAGCAATGACTCTCCAAACAATTTCCGACGGGTACGCAGCTCTTCAATACCCAAGGCAGCGACGGACGACGTAATCAACGCGCCGACCATCGGATTGATCCCTACCAAGGCGCTCAGCGCGACTCCGACCAGAGAAACGTGCGAGAGCGTATCTGCTAAGAGCGAATAGCGTTTTACCACCAGAAAAATACCGATCGCAGGTGCAAGAATCGCGATCATCAATCCGGCCGCAAAGGCGCGGAGCATGAAGTCGTACTGGAAGATCTCAAGCATAGGTTAGGCGTGACGATGGATATGCGTGATCTTCTTTCCGTAGATCCCATCGATCACATGCGGTTCGTGGAGCATGGAAGGCGCTCCCGAGCACAATAACCCACGATTCAAACACAAGATGGATTTCACCTCTTCCGCAATCGCATCGATGTCGTGGGAGACAAAGAGAATGGTGAGTTTTTGTTTTGTATTGAGCTCTTTCAGGAAGGTGTAAAATTCCGCTTGTGTCTTTACGTCTACCCCCACGAATGGCTCATCGAGGATCAAGAGCTTCGGCTCGCTTGCGAGGGCGCGCGCTACGTAGACACGCTGACGCTGACCGCCCGAAAGGCTGCTCATCAGCCGATCTTTCAGATCCAGGATCCCTGCCACCTGGAGCGCCTCACGGATCGCCTTCTGGTCGCGGATGGTCAATCGTCCGAAGATTCCTCGCTTCACCGTTCGACCGCTCTCAACAATCTCAGTCACCGTTGCAGGAAAAGCCGCCTGATCTTGCGAGATACGCTGAGGCACATAGCCAATCACTGCCTGATTCTTGGCCACGGTCGGCGCTAAGTTCGCAATTTTCACCTCACCTGAGGTTGGACGCAACAATCCAACCAATATTTTTAGAAGCGTCGTCTTACCTCCGCCGTTTGGCCCCACAATCCCGACATAATCCCCCGCCTCAATCGAAAATGACACATTCTCTAACACGAGATTGTGGTCGTAAGCGAAGCAGACATCACGCGCTTCGATCAGCGGATGGGTGCTCATACGCAGGTTAATGCCGTTCGTAAGGCACGTAAGTTCTCTTCCATTACTTGAATATACTCCTTCCCCGACCGAAGGTCTTCTTCCGTTAGTCCCTCGATTGGATTCAAGACCGCCGTTCCAACCCCCACCTCCGAGGCGACCGTTTCAGCAAACTTTGGACTCACCAGCGTCTCAAAGAAAATCGTCTTCACTCCCTTCTGTTTTGCGAGCGTCGAGACTTCCGCGATCTTCTGCGGCGAAGGATCTTCTTCTGGCGACAAGCCGAGAATATAGTAGTTTGTTAGATTGTAGCGCTTCGCAAGGTAGCGGAACGCGTTATGCGACGTCACAATCTCCCGTCGTTCACAGCGTGCCAGCCCTGCCCGGTAGGCCTCGTCTAGCGCCTTCAGACGAGCAACATAGGCATCTTTCTGCGCTATGAACCGAGCTGCATCTGGCGAGCTCTGAGACAGTGCTGTGGCAATCGCCTCCGAGATCTGGGCTGCAAACACTGGATCGAGCCACACATGCGGATCGAGCCCTTCCCCCTCTTCCGATGGCAATACCGCGATCCCTTCACTCAGGATCAATACACGAATCTGCTTCGCCCGCAGCCCATCCACCACTTTTTCCGCCCAAGGATCCACGCCATTTCCATTGATCAGCACCAGGTCCGCCTTCTGCATCTTCACGAGATCTTGAGGCGTTGGTTCATATTCATGCGGTTCTATCCCCGGTGGCGTGATCGTTATGACCTCAACCAATTCACCTCCTACGTTCTTCGCAAAATCCCCTAACGGGTAGATCGTGGCCACAATCTGCACCTTTTGATTCGTGCTCATCGGTTTCCTTGTCTCGAAGAAGCGTGAAGCGCTCAATACAAAGACAACGAGACCGAGGAGAAAAAGGCCTCCCACAATGATCGCAATACGGCTTTTTTGGCTGAAAATCATAGGATTATCTGCTCTTCAGCTTATTGCAAGTAATTCGCATTGTCAATGTGACGGAGATGAAACATTGACATTTTTTGGCTTTTCTGCTATCCTCCATAGTTGAATATACCTATCTTCTAAACGAAGAGCAGCAAAGTCGTAGATTTTCGCCGCCGTAGCATAACGCCGTAGTATATTTCACACTTTATTCCTTTTTCATTACATATTGTATGAAAGGTATCATTAAGAAGCTCACAGATCGCGGATTCGGTTTTATCGGCGCTGAAGGAGAAGCAAAAGACTTGTTCTTCCACAGCAAGTCCCTCGTAGGTGTTATGTTCGATGATCTTCGCGAAGGTGAAACAGTCACGTTCGAGATCGAGAACTCCCCAAAGGGACCAAGCGCTGTCAACGTTCAGCGCGTACAGGCCTAATAGCCTCACCGCTCAGAGCACCCGTCATCGAAAGATGGCGGGTGTTTTGTATTCTTTGACGCCTCGTGGAGCCCGTTCTATCTTTGTTCGATATGGCCACCCTGTTTGATGCCGACAACGCGGAACGCAGAAAAAAGGCCGCTCCCCTTGCGGATCGACTTCGGCCACAGACACTCGATGAAGTGGTTGGGCAAACAGATCTCGTGAAGCCTGGAGCTGTCCTACGAAAACTGATTGAGTCTGGCCATGTTCCTTCGATGATCCTCTGGGGACCTCCCGGCTCTGGAAAAACAACCTTAGCTAAGCTCATCGCTGGCTTAGGCGGCTACACGTTTATCGAACTCTCCGCCGTCACTTCCGGGCTTGCCGACGTCCGACAAGTATTAAAAGAGGCGGAGGCACGGCTGAGTTTCCATGGAACACAGACCGTTCTGTTCATCGATGAAATTCATCGTTTCAATAAATCGCAACAGGATGCATTTCTCCCACACGTCGAGAACGGCACAATCACACTGATCGGAGCAACCACCGAAAATCCAAGCTTTGAAATAAACGCCGCTCTCCTTTCTCGCGCGAAAGTGTTCGTGTTAAAAAAACTTGAACCAGAGGATATTCGTGGACTCATTCTGCGTGCAGTTCAAGATAAAGAGCGTGGCCTCGGCGAAAAAGACCTCACTCTTCCAGAAGAGGTAATCGACGGTCTTATTTTGGTCGCGGATGGCGATGCACGCACCGCCCTGAATACCTTGGAGTACTTAGCGCAAGCGTCTTCCGCTGAGCAGGATCCAGAGACGAAGAAGTGGAAGCTCACCCCCACCGTCAAAGATCTTCAATCACTCCTGCAGCGCACGCACGTGCTGTATGACAAAAACGGTGAAGAGCACTTCAACATTATCTCCGCCCTGCATAAGTCGATGCGTGGGTCGGATGCGAACGCCGCCTTGTATTGGTTGGGACGAATGCTCGAAAGTGGAGATGATCCGCTCTACGTTGCCCGACGGCTTGTTCGTTTCGCTTCAGAGGACATCGGTCTCGCTGATCCGAACGCCCTCACACAAGCGGTTGCGGGCTATCAGGCAGCTCATTTTTTGGGTATGCCTGAATGCAACGTCCATCTTGCGCAAGTTGTCGCGTATCTTGCTCGCGCCCCAAAATCAAATGCGCTCTATGAAGCGTACAATGCCGTTCGCGAAGACATTCGAACGCTCCCGAATGAGCCCGTTCCGCTTCACATTCGGAATGCCCCGACCAAACTCATGAAAGAGCTCGACTATGGCAAAGGTTACAAATACAATCCTGATTTCAAAGAGCCGATCGATCAGACGTATCTTCCCGATAAACTCAAAGGGCGGACTTACTTGCCGAAGCCGTAGACTGGCCTTTACAGTAGCTCCATGTCTCAACATCATCGCTCCCACTTCTTTGTCATGGCGGGTGGATTCGCGCTCTTCGTGGCGCTGTTTGTGATCTTCAATCAAGACAATCGACCAACAGCTCTTCTTCCGCTTGAAACAGCTCCTTCAACCTCTTCAACGCTAACGGTAATTGAACCGACTCCCGTTAGCACGAGCACACCGGCGAGGTCAGCTACGGCGACTAGCTCACACGCACTTTCACTCCCCTCTCTTTTTGCGAAGCCTTTTAGCGGATCTGAATTCAAGGTAGGTCGTGTTCTTGAACAGAATGATGTTTATACGCGTCATTACATTACCTACAAAAGTGGCGAGCTGACGATCTCGGGCATCATGAACGTCCCTAAAGGGACAGGGCCGTTTCCTGTCTTAATTTTGAATCATGGATACATCGATACCGCCATTTACACGAACGGTCGCGGACTTCGTCGAGAACAGGATCACTTCGCCCGAGCTGGGTATATCGTCGTTCACCCGGATTATCGGAACCATGCCCAATCGAGCAAGGACACACGAGACGAGCTCTTAGTTCGACTGGGATACGTTGAGGATGTCATCAATGCCGTTGTAGCCTTACGGGCCGCCGATCTTCCCTACGTCGATGGAGAGCACGTTGGGATGCTTGGCCATTCGATGGGTGGAGGCATTACGCTCGCCGCTCTCGTGACACAGCCCGATCTCATCGATGCGGCCGTTCTCTACGCCCCGGTTTCAGGCGACCAACGAGAAAGCTACGAGCGCTGGATGTCTCGTCGACCAGAAGCCGCGGAAAAGATTCGCGCGCTGTATGGCGAGCCTGCCTCAGCTCCAGAATTTTGGGACAACGTCTCTGCGGAAACGTTCTATAACCGCGTGACGGCACCCGTACGCATCTTTCATGGAACGGCCGATCAAGATGTGCCGCTCGACTGGTCAAAAGAAACGAAACGCCTTCTGAACGAAGCGGGTAAGGACGCGGAACTTATTATCTATCCAAACGGACCCCACGAATTCGGCCGAGACTGGCCAGACTTCATGCGCCAGTCTACGGAATTCTTTGATCGATCTCTCAAGCGCTCTTAGACTGACTTATTAGCTCTTCCAGATCGCTTTCGCGAACTTCCAAACGTACTTGGCGATGATGAGGACAATGAAGAAGTAGATGATCCACTGAATGGCGAAGAAGAACAGAGCGACGAGGCCAACTGTCAGGTCCTGTGCGACGCGATTCAAGTCATAGACAAACGCACGAACAGCTCCCTTCCAAGAATCTCTGAGATTTTCCCCATCGACGAACTTGTTTTCGTAGACGCTGAGATTGAAATAGGTATATTCCAAACGATCGAGCTGCTCAGCCTTACCACGCGTGAGACGATCGAGCTGTTCATTGACGTTGATTCTCTCCTGCGTCAGACGTTCGATGATCTGGAGCTTGCTTTCGATAATTCTGGCGAGGCTTGCCACATCCTGCGAGCGCGTGGCTAACGTCGTAATTTCGTCATAGGCTCTCGTCGCATCATCCAGTGTCTTTTCAATCGTCGCCTTCTTCTTTTCTAAGATCTCGACCTCGCTCGTGAAGTCGTCAATCGTGCGTTTGATGGTTTGGGTGTTTTCAGACAAGTCTTTTGGTTTGAGCCCCTTCACGATCGCTAAGATCTCTTCTAAACTAGCGCGTTCAACTTTGAAGGTATACGTACAATTACGATCTGACTGGTTCGCCTGTTCAAAAATAACGTAGGTGCGAGCCTTGAGACTAGCGATCGCCCCACAGGTTGCGTTTAAATCACGAGTTTCGATCGTTCCGGTATATTCCTTTGTTTCAAATGCCTCTGCCTGGTTGCCGGTGGTTCCTCCAGACAGGGGTGGCACGGGAGACATCACATTACGCGCAGACAGCTGTGGCATGCTCGCGTCGTAGGCATCAGGCGCCATCTTACCGGTGGGCATGCCTGTAGCGTAGCCATAGGAAGCCATACCCGCAGAGCTAGTACTCTCTTCACCCCGCGTCAGAAAAGCAGGGACCGAGGGACTCAGTAAGCGAAAAAGAAAGGCCAAAAACACCAGAACAATCAGCGCGAGACCCGAGAGCTTCAACACATTCAGCGGTTTGAGGTCGAGTTTGGAGAGGTCCATATGGATCCAGTATAGCAAAAAGCCACCTGATCGGTGGCTTTTTGCGGGAAACAGGCTCCTTACAGTTCAGGAACCGCTGGTAATGTGTCCAACTTCAACTCTTGATCAAAACGGATCTGACTGACGAATTCCGGCGCGTGACTCACGAGAATCATGGCACCTTCATACGCATTCAAGGCTTTTGCAATGACAGGCAGGTGTCGGAAGTTGATGTGGTTGGTTGGTTCATCCAAGATCAGCAACCCTGGACGCTGTAACACGAACCGAGCAAAACACAGCAACCCTTTTTGTCCTTCAGACAAAGAACCAACCTTCGTCTTGAGGTCATCTGATCCGAGTAAGAACTGGGCTCCAACCGCGCGCAATTTTTCATTCGACTCAATTTCCATGACTTCGGCCAGCGAATCGTAAGCGGTTGCGTCAAAGTTCAACCCGGAGAAATCTTGGCGATAATACCCAACCTTTACCTCTGGAGTGATGATAGCCCCCGTATCTTCGTTATTCGCGAGCGTTCGGAGCAAGGTACTTTTCCCAATCCCGTTTGGTCCGGTGATAAAGAGACGCTTGCCGCGACGAAGCTGAATCTCGATTTGCGCACGATACGGAGAATGATCCTTGATGACCTTCACCGAGTTAATCTTCACCATCGGCTCAGGGAATTCCTGGGCCTGGATCTCGAAATCACGGATCGTTTTATCATCGCGTCGGACATCAACCATGTCTTCTTCTGCATCAGAGACTTGTTCACGCAGCTTACTCGCAAGCTTACGCATTTTTCCTCCCTTGTTCGCGAAGAAGTTGATCTTGTCTTTACGATCTTGAATATCTTTCAAGAGGCGAGCGTTCTGCATGCGCTCACGTTCCAAACGTGCGGCGATCTCTTCAACCACGTTAAAGTAGTTCCCAACATAGGCATCAACTTTTCCGGTGAAGACATCCAAGTGCAACACGCCTTCGGTGAAGGCATTCAAGAAATCTGCATCGTGCGAAATCACGAGCACCGTTTTTGGGTACATCATGAGGAAGCCCGTGAGATGCTCGATCCCCTCTTTATCGAGGTTATTGGTCGGCTCATCCAAAAGCAAAATGTCTGGATTTTGAATGAGGGCGTACGCAAGCAATAAGCGAGCCTGCTGACCTCCAGAAAATTCGTTGAGTTTTTTATCGAGCGGCGCTTGGAGGTTCACGATTTCGAGGACGTCCTTAATACGACGATCTAAATCATAGATCGTTTCTTCGCCAAACGCATGCTGGAAATACTCCTCTACGGTTTCCCCCATGCGATCGCGTGGGATGACCTGAAGCCCGGTCGCGATCGTCGCATCCTTTTGGATGTGAACGGAGCCTTCGAGCGGCTTTAAGGCACCCGTCATGAGCTTGAAGATGGTGCTCTTTCCAGCCCCATTCTGGCCCATGACCGTTATTTTGGCGTTTTCGCGTACCGAAAAGTTCGCCTCTTCTAACAAGAGGTTCTCTTCGTCGTATCCGTACGATACGTTGCTAAAACGCACGATGACATTTCCGTGATCCATACGCGCCCGAGTCTAGCGGAAAATGGCAAAATAAGCGAGCGGGGGCCAAGACCCTACTTAAATAGCGCTCGGTAGTTCTCATTCAGACTATCCAGGATCGCCATTTCTTCTGGGGCGATCTCAAAGTCAAAGATCTGGCTGTTTTCACTGATGCGCTCTTTCCGTTGTGACTTCGGCAAGACAACCACATTCCGCTGGATCGCCCAGCGAAGCATCACCTGCGCCACACTCTTCCCTAAGCGCTTTGCGAGATCTTCGAGTGCCGGATGATCGAGCTTCTTTCCACGCGTAAGCGGACTATAGGCCTCGAGTTGGATCTTATTCGCCTGGCAGAATTCGAGGAGTTCTTTTTTGTAGTTGAAGGGGCTGAATTCAACCTGGTTTACGGCCGGAACGATCTCATGCTTTTTCAGATGCGTCTGTAGTTGGGCGACGGAGTAGTTACTGACGCCAATCGCTCGGATGTGCTTTTCTGCATACAGCTTCTCTAGCGACTTCCACGCACCGCCTCGTGCAATTGGAGAGGGCCAATGGAGCAGATAGAGATCAACATAATCCAAGCCTAACCGTTCACGACTTTTATGAAAGGCTTTTTCCGCGCGAAAGAAATCTGTAGGCCATAGTTTCGTTGTAATAAAAATCTCTTCACGCTTGATTCCACTCTCGCGAATCGCTTTCCCTACGCTCTCTTCGTTGCCATAAAAGGAAGCGGTATCAATATGACGATAGCCCGCTTCAAGCGCCCAGAGAACCGTCTGCTCTGTTGGGAGACCTTTTGGAATCTGATAAACGCCTAATCCGAGAAGCGGGAGCGAAACGCCGTTGCTTAGTTCCACACTCGCGTTCAAGGGAAGAGTTGAGGACATATCAGAGACCATAGCATGGACTCATCTCAGAGAAAACGAAAACCCCTGCCACGTTGGCAGGGGTTTTGTGAGGAAACGGATTATTTTTTGTCTCCATCCAGCGAGAGAACTTCGTCTGTCGCCTCGACTTCTTCCACTTCTTCGTCTCCCTCTTCTTCGTCATCCTCGTACTCCACTTCACCTTCTTCGTCATCTTCATCATTGAGGCCGATCGCTTCGATGATAAGGTCGAGTTTGGCGTTCAAAAGTTTGAACTGTTCGTTCAATTTGTGCATCGTGACGTCGGAAGCGGCTGCAGCCTTTGCACCGACCTCAGACTGACCGAAACAGGCACGGCAGTAGACAGGCTTTTCTCCGTTTGGACGGAAAGGCACTTCGCACTCGCTGTGACACTTCGCACACTCTGCTTTGAACAAACGCTTTTCTGGGTAGCCGCTGTCGCGTGAATCGCGTGAGTCACGATCACCGTAGGAAGGACGGTCTCCGCCGCGGTCACCTCCGAAGGAAGGACGGTCGTTGAAGCGCTGAGGAGCTGCGTCGTCTTTCTTGAAACAGTTGCTGCAATAAATTGGCTTGCTGCCGTTTGGACGGAATGGAACCTGGCAGGAATTTCCACAGCTATTGCAGGTTGCGTCATGCATTTCACGGTCTCCCGATGGGCGACCTCCCCCAAATCCACCGGAACGGCCCCCTCCGAAGCCACCGGATGAACGGCGGTCTCCACCGAAGCCTCCACGATCACCCCCACGGGAGCCACCGCGTTCTCCACGGTCTCCACCGCGCTCCCAAGGCTTACCTCCGCCAAAACTTGAACCACCTGTTGGGCGGCGGCCAGAAGCACCATTAAAACTCATACTTTGATAGGGACGCTTAATCATAATTACGTGGATGGGTGGATGGGGTATTAGTCGCCGGATATTAGCTTATATTACAGAAATAATCAAGAGCAGCGGCTGATTGCCGCTCCCCTTCTCTCTTCGTGCAAAACGGGTAGTATAGGGCCATGGATACCCTCGCTTACGCCAAACTCCGTACCCAACTCGAAGAATTGGCTCATTTTAGCTCAACACTCGCCCTTCTTCAGTGGGATCAAGAGATTTATATGCCAGCAAAAGGTGGCGAACCACGCGCCAAACTCATCAGCTATTTGAGCGTCGTCGCTCACGAAAAACTGTTAGCCCTCAATTCAGGTAAATTACTGACAAAGCTCGTCCAGGAAGCCAAAAAGACCCCGAACACTCCCGAAGCGATCGTCATTCGAGACGTTTGGCGGAGCTATACCCGTGAACGCAAGCTCCCAACCGCGTTTGTCCAGGAACTCGCCGAACTCACCTCGCGGGCCCAAACCATCTGGGCAGAGGCACGCGCCAAGTCTGATTTCTCGCTCTTTTTGCCTTCGCTGAAACGTCTGGTTGAGTTAAAGCGCCAAGAAGCGGCCTACGTTGGCTACAAAAATTCTCCCTACGATGCGCTGCTCGATACCTACGAGCCTGGTCTCACGAGCGCCCAGATTGATCCTCTCTTTTCTGAGCTTCGTGACTTCTTGAAGCCCTTCCTACGAAAATTGAAAGCGGCAAAACAACAGCCGCCAGCCGCAACCCGTTTAAAGGGGAAATTTCCTCTTCGTGAGCAGGAGGCGTTTAACGAACAGCTCTTACGCAAGGTTGGATTTGATTTCGAAGCGGGCCGGATCGATCAGAGCACACACCCCTTCACTACAAATTTCCATCCGTATGACGTCCGCATCACAACACGTTACAGCGAGACTGATGCGCTGTACGCCCTTGGAAGCACTATCCACGAAATGGGTCATGCATTGTATGAGCAAGGTCTCCCGGTTGAACATTTTGGGACGCCGCTTGCGGAAGCCGTCTCACTCGGGATTCATGAATCGCAATCTCGTTTCTGGGAAAACATGATCGGCAAAGGCCGTCCGTTTTGGAAGTATTTTTATCCAAAACTTCAGAAGCAATTCCCCAAGCCATACGCACGCGTTCCGTTTGAAACCTTTTATCGGATCTTGAACCGCGTCGAACCTGCTTTCATCCGAACGGAAGCCGATGAAGTGACCTACAACCTGCATATCATCATCCGCTATGAGCTCGAGCGCGGCTTGATTGAAGGAACGCTCAAAGCTAAGGACCTTCCTCAGCTTTGGAAAGCCAAGATGAAAGACTATTTGGGAGTCACCGTGAAAAACGATCGTGAGGGTGTCCTGCAGGACGTCCACTGGTCGATCGGCGCAATCGGCTACTTCCCGACCTACACGCTCGGAAACTTGTATGCCGCTCAATTTTCGGAGACCGCCAAAAAACAGCTCCCAAAACTCGAAGCGCAGCTCGAAAAAGGAAACTTCACCCCCTTGCGAGAGTGGCTCCGGACACACATTCATGCGCACGGCAAAACCTTTACGAGCGAAGCGCTGGTAAAAGAGATCACTGGTGAACCATTACAAGCAAGCTATTTTATCAAGCACTTGAAGGAAAAGTACGGCGAGCTCTACGAACTTTAGAAGAAAAAACGGCCTAGGCCGTTTTTTTCAATACCTGATTCGATCAACTATACTTCCCCAAAACACCCGCCAAAGGATTTGATAAAATAATTCGTTTTTGCTACCCTCGTGGCCTCCTCATGCAATAGGGCGTGGGGAGCAACCCGAGGTGCACCCTTGGACAATCTACGATTTCTTCTCAAGACGTGGGCTCCGATCCCCCCTCTCATCCTGCTCTTCGGCTGTGCGCCGATCGAGGACGTGCCGGATACACCTTCTGATACCCGGCAAGTAGCCAACATGATGACGCTCGGATGCACTCCGAGCATGTTCATCTCGCTGTACCAGATCGCCGCGGGCGGCTCGAACTGGTACGACGACCACCGAGGAGACGTGTGTGGCAACAACTTCGACGACAACCAGTCGCTCTCGGCGTGCAGCTTCCCCCCCATCACTCTTCCGGCGGCCCCACTACCGCCCCAGCCGACCAACCTGACGCCGGTCGGAGGCTACGCGACGCAAGCACTCCCCCTCCGGAGACGGAATGAGTGCTTCATGGTGAATGGCCATCTCGGCAACCACCCTCCGTGGTACGGGGGAGGCAGCGGCTGGCACTACCCCTACCTCCTCACCGTCGGAGCAGAAGACCTGCGTGCGTCAAGTGCCGCCAGGCTCTCCTGGGGAGAATATTGGCGCGAGAGATTCGTCGCGTACGAGTCCGGACCGGGGCTGAACGTCTATGACAGACGCACCTCTCATCTGCACCACGCTGGTATCTGGCAACAGAACAGTTTCGGGCTGTGGAGAGATAGCTTCCAGTTCGGTGGCAACCACTGGGTGACGAACGGGTCTCCCAACATGAACGCAACCTGCAGTCCAAGCGGGACGGGAGGTGGAACATTCATGGGCTATCACTCCGAAGAAGTCCTCCCCATCGAACGGTACGTTCTCTGCCAGGAAGACGACACGGGTCAGCCAGGGGCCCAGCTCCTGATGAGGGCGAGACCTATCGCCAACCCTGACAAGTGGCTGAATCCAAGGTGGCAAGAGTACAACCCCAGCGCGCCTGCACTCGGTGATCGAATCGCCGCCCTCACCGGCACGCCTCCCAACGCGGTGTTCGCCTGCGGGGCGCTCAATCGTGTCGGAACAGGCGGTGAAAACTGCGTGTACAACCAATAAACCATCTATGTAGGGCGCTCCCACGTTCGATCGCACCACTTCCCGTGGTTCGCTGATTACGTGGATCGTGGATCTACGCCGATCCACCTTTCTGCCCGTCGGAGGAGCCTAGCGCTCCTAGCTCCTCCGGCTACCAGAGAGATCGATTCAATCTAGCGAAGACAGGACTGAAGAGCCTATTCCTCCACAACCTCTTCCGCTGCCAATGGTTCTTCAGTCACCTCTTCTTCAGCTACCGTTTCTTCCGCAGCAGACTCCTCTGCCTTGAAATGACCGGCTACGGCTAACTTTATCGCACGAACGTCATTGCTCGTAAGCTTTCCTCCGCTGTATTCCGTAATATGCGCATCTTGAATGTGCGCATACGCAGCCGCCTCCATCTCATCTGCTGTATATCCTCCAATTTCGTGTTGGCACTTTCTAAAGCCAACAATTCCTTCACAGGTTGCTTCTACCCATTTTGCGTGTGCCATAGATGTATATGAGGAATGAGACGCTCCTTGTATAAGTGTAGTCATCCGCTAAGGGTTCGTCCATTTTTCCTGGTCCATCGTCAGAGTGTTTGCTAGCATTCCGCTACATGCAGTTCAAACTCAGTTCGCTCCTTGAGGATATTCGCGCCTATCGGAATATCTGGGTTCTCATCCTTCTTGCCGTTGCAGCCCTCGCATTTCCGCTTGTCATCACAATCCTGAATGCAGCGCCCAAGAAAGCGATCACCCAGTTCGAACGAATCGACTCTTTTACAAGCCAGATCGAACTCCAACCCTCCGGGCAGGCATTCGTTCAAGAGCAGTTTGTCTATAACGCGAAGGTGCATCCAAAGAAGGTCTTCGTCCGGTCACTGACACGCAACCATCCCTTTGGAGACTATTTCTTATACGATCGCGGAATCCGCTTTTCCCAGGTAACACGAAATGCCACCCCTGAATCATTTACCACTCATCAGACGAACGAGCATATCTCCCTTCGTCTTGAAAGAAAGGCTCCGAGCATAAGCGGCGAACAGCCATACCAAATCTCGTATGTGATTCATCAGGCGGCGAGCCAGATCGGTGAAATCGAAACGGTCCGACTCAGTCCGACTGATAGAACCTTTGGCGTGCCCATCGACGCGAGTTCCGTCACAGTCATGAGCCCCGTCGCTCCCCTACGTGCCCGATGTTACGTTGGGACTGTTCCGGGAAAAGAGGTCTATCCCTGCCGTACGGATTCGACCGGCGGAACTTTGACCCGCTTTCAAGCCATTCGTTGGCTAGAAAGCGAAGAGGGCTTGTTTATTGAGCTCGATTATCCACGCGGAACGTTCGCCTCCCCCTTGTCTGTGCGTCCCGCGCCACGCATCCCTGCCTGGATCTTGATCATCGGGGTACACCTACTCTTCATGACTGGTCTGTGGTTTTTCCTTGGCCGTGATGATCGGGGTCGAGGGGTCGTCATTCCGAGTGAAGAGGTATTGAACGACATAAAACCCTACGAAGCTGGGGCACTGCTCGCTCAAGGTCCAAGTTATGCAAGCTTCGTCGGAATGATCCTCGATCTCGTAGAACGAGGCGCGGTGAAACTCAATCGTCAGGAAGGGGGTGGCTACCTTATGTTTAACATCGAGCGCGTGCGAGGAACCCATCGACTGGATACGATCGAAGTCCCCGTATTGCAGAGATTATTTCAATATCCTTTTCCTTCCTCGGAGGGATCCAAGGATGAGATGGAGTATGTACGACTCGGGAAGCATTCAGAAGAGACTCGTCTCGCCTATCGCTTATTCGAGAAAAAAGTTCATGAACGCCTCGTGAGCCGTGACTGGTATTCTTCCAACGTCAGCGTCATTCAACTTCTCAGCACATGTATCCTGGTCGGGTGGACCATTGGGCTGTACCTCGTCTTAGAGGGTCGTCTCAACGATCCGGGGCTCCAGCTGATGCAGCTTCAAATCTTCCTTCTCCTGCCGTTTGTGTACTTCATGCCACATCTCACAAAAGCCGGGGCACTGGCCCGGGAGCAAGTGAAAGGTCTCGCCTGGTACATCCGTGTTGCCGAAAAAGACCGACTCGCGTTTCACGAAAATCCCCAGCAGCTTCACCTAAAGCCCGGAACGCATCTCGCCTATGCCGTCGCTCTTGGTATCTACAAAGATTGGGAACGCCACTTCCTTGCGGGCTACGAAAAGACAGAGAGTTCCAAGCATTAATCATCGAATAAAACACCCTATGGCCAACATCAAAATCTATACCTCCCTCGGATGCGGGTACTGCACATCCGCCAAACGACTCTTCTCATCGCTCGGGGCAACCTACGAAGAGATCTCTCTCTGGAGCAATCCGGACCTCGCCGATGAGCTCCGCACAAAACATAATTGGAGCAGTGTTCCCATGATTTTTATCGATGACACGTTTATGGGTGGGTATGAAGATATCGCAGCACTCCATAAACAGGGGCTGCTCCAACCGTTACTGTAAGCGTTATACACTTCCCCGTCGCTTCACTGAGAGATAAAGTATCCCTATGAACAACGAGAAATTTCCCCCTTCCGCTCCGCAAGCACCTGAAACAGCCATTGAAGTCGCGCCGTTGAGTGGCACGGTTGTCTCTGCCGCCGAAGTTGCGATCGATATTGAGTTATACAAGCGGGAGATCCTTCCCCTAACAGACAAGCTCGCTGAGAAAGTCGGAGGCTTTACATTTAGCGGCCTCACAGAGGAGAGCATTGCGGCAATACAAGCAGGCGAGGAATACAACCCACCCGGCATGCCGAGCGTTGTTGAGTTGATGGCGCTGTGTGAGGAAAAGGGCATTCAATTTGTCGCCGGGACAGATCCTGCGAGTGGAAATGCCTTCTTTGTTCCTACCGGCTGTGACCCAGACGATCATGACTACTTCAGCCTTCGTCCTAAACATTTGAAGATTACAGACGACATGGATCCGGACCTCATCCGGTTTGTCCGCTTTTACCAGTTCTACGCGGAATACGCGGCGGCGAAGAAAAAGAACAAATAATACAAAGATCAATTTATAAAAAAGCTGTCATGCGTATGACAGCTTTTTTATGCGTGGAATCGATCAAGAAAAATCGCTCTTGTAGATCGAGGTGAGTGTGTAGAGCAAGCTGACGGCCAGCGGACCAATCAACAACCCCACAGGTCCAAATAAGGCGATCCCACCCAATACAGCGAAGAGAATGAACAGTGGCGGAATGCTGATCTTGCTTCCGATCACGAGTGGACTCAAGAAGTTATCGATCGCTCCCACGAGAATCGCTGACCAGGCCGCCATTCCAATCGCTCCCCAGGTATTTCCCGTCGAAAAGAGGAAGATGATGGACGGAACGGAAACAAAGGCGGTTCCGATCGTTGGCAAGAGTGAAGAGAACATCGCCACCAATCCCCAGAGGGCGGGATTCGGCACCCCAAAGAGTGCTAATCCAATCCCCATGAGCAACCCTTGAATGATCGCGATCAACAAATATCCTTTTATAACCCCATCAATTGATTGAGCGAGCTTTGTCAGAATTTTTGTATCGTCCCGATCCGGTAACGGGCTAAACCTCACCACCTCTTTGACCCAGCGGGCGCCATCTTTCAAGAAGTAGAACAAGCTAATGAACATTAAGAGGACCGCAAAGAGCGTTGATACGGTCGAAGCGAAGACGGACGCGAGATTTTTTGTCACGAGCGAGATACTATCTGATGCTCGTTCCCGTAAATCGAAGGAAAATCCTTCTGGCAGGATCGTTTGCAGAGAACGATTGATCGTATCCAGGAAAGCAACGGCTCCTCTTCCATCCGCCAGCTCACGATAGGCGTCTTGTGACTGGTGGAAGACCAACGTGCCAATGCCGATCAAGGGAATTCCCAACGCAACCGCGAAGAGAGTGATCACGAGAAGTGCCGCGGGAAAGTCGGGAACTTTCCTGGCACGCAACCATAAGAAAATTGGATGCAAAACGACCGCAAACGAAGCTCCTACAATTAAGACTGCTAGGAAAGGCCGGAAAATCAACGCCACTAATAGAAACGTCAGGAGGGACAGGGTGAAAAAGAACCACTTTTCTGTAATGTGTGCTTTCATAAGGGGATTATACCTTATATTTGGCAGAGTGCTACGTCTATCCTGTATACTTGCGTCCTCCTTTCTGCCCCATCCTCCGCTATGCCCCATCCTCTCCCCCGTCCTCCGATTTTTTCTCTCCGCGTTGGCAAAAGCGCGGCAGGATTCGGGATTTTTGCGGTCGAGGAGATCCCCGCCGGGCGGTTCATTCTCGAATACTGGGGAGAGCTTGTCACAAGTGACGTCGCGGATAAGGTGGGCGGCCGCTATTTATTTGACCTAGAAAATGGAAATGCGATTCTTGGGGGCACGCGCAAGAACATCGCGCGCTACGTAAACCATGCTTGTCGGCCAAATGCCGAGACGCGCACGGTGGGCAATCGTATCTACATCTTCTCCACCAAGCGCATCAAAGCGGGAGAAGAAATCACGTACGACTACGGAAAGGACTATTTCACTCGCATTATCACGCCGAAAAAGTGTATTTGTAAGACCTGTCTGAAGCGACGAGCCTAGACTCACCTCTCTTCAGTTGACCGCTGCGTCGCTGTGTGATGAATTATTCGCACAGCGACAAGGAGACATCAGGTCATGCTAAAAACGGAACAGGGTGCTCGAATCCTTCATCTGCTCTCGATCCGAGGCAACAACTCAGACGCTGCCGATCGTGTACGCGAACTGCTGAAAGCGAAGCTCTGGGCGGAAGAGACCTACAAAGGTCTCCTGCTCACCCTCGCCGAGAACAGGTGGCTCCACGAAGAACGCTTCCCTCTCATTGAACGACTGAAGGGAGATGCCCTTAACGAGTATGAGTTCATGCACCTGGACGCGTTAAGCCTCCTGGTCGGCGTTCCGCTCGAACCCGCCGTGCTGATCAAAGAGGAGCACGCTGGTGAAAAGCGCTGGTACGCGGCGTATCTCGACCTTGTCCGTCTCAAGGCGCTTCTCGCAGCCTGAAAGAGACCGCTGTCTTTCTCCTCCACCCCACGACCATCGACCCGGTTCGTGGGGCGATGTGTTTATGCGACATCTTCACGTTGACGCTGGCTCGGGAGCAATCTAGTATTCACAACATCATGCTCCTTGCTCTTGCGATCCCCGCCTTCCTCGCTGGATTTCTGATGTTTCTTGCGCCCTGCACACTTCCCCTTGTGCCTGGCTATCTGGCGTTTATCAGCGGGGTGTCTGTCCACGAGACACAGAAAAACAAAGAAGACGCGGGATCCATACGCAAAAAGATTCTCTGGAACGCGCTGTTCTATATTTTGGGCTTTAGTGTCGTCTTCATCTTGCTCGGGACGCTCTTAAGCAGCCTCGGACGCTACGGCTTTGGGAATTATCGCGTCTATCTTGAAAAAATCAGCGGTGGATTGATCCTCCTCTTAGGCCTCTCGATGACGCGCCTCTTCGATCTCTCGTTCTTTGATTTTCTCGCAAAAGACCGGCATTTCACCTTCACACGGAAGCTCGCCCCGGGAAAACCCTTGAGCTCCTTTCTCTTCGGAGCCACGTTCGCCCTTGGTTGGTCTCCCTGCATCGGTCCGATCTTGGGGTCGATTCTGCTCCTCGCTTCGACTTCCGGAACGATTCTTGAAGGGACGTTTCTGCTCGCCGTCTTTTCCCTTGGGTTAGCGGTCCCCTTTTTCCTTGTCGCGCTTGGGATCGGACAAGCGACAAAAATCATTCGTCAGATGAGCAAGTACTTGTCGCTCTTTTCCGTCATTGGAGGGATCTTGATTGCGATGCTTGGTCTCCTTGTCCTCACGGGACATATGGATCTTTGGACCGGGCTTTTCTTCCGCGTATTTCGTTTTATGAACTATGACGGCTTGTTGAAGTACTTTTAGACTGCTTTTGCAAACGCTCCGTTCACAGGAACTTTAAGGTACACGGCTCCATTCTCCTCTGGGTCGGGTAGCCTTCCTGCGCGGATATTGATTTGAATAGACGGAATAATCAGGCGAGGCATCCCAAGCGTCGCGTCTCGCTGAGCGCGTGTCTGAATAAACTCCTGTTTCGTCACGCCTTCAGAAACATGCCTATTTCTTTGTTTTTGTTCTTCGACGGTTGATTCCCATCGATACTCGCTTCTTCCTTCAGAGAGATAATCGTGACAGAGAAAGATTCTGGTTTCGCTCGGGAGTTGATACACGCGATGAATCGAATCGAAGAGCGCTTCGGCACTTCCC
The DNA here is from genome assembly GCA_964600845.1 of uncultured Gammaproteobacteria bacterium. GTDB lineage: Bacteria > Patescibacteriota > Patescibacteriia > 2-12-FULL-60-25 > 2-12-FULL-60-25 > JAGOTP01. The sequence goes on from CAZRJW010000004.1 coordinate 62,589, forward strand.
CCTGGAAAATCACAACGCGCCGTTCCGTAGTCAGGCATAAAAATCGTGTCCCCCACGAACAGTGCATCCCCAATCAGATACGAGACATCGGCGGGAGTATGACCCGGGGTCGCCATCACAGTCGCTGTTAGGGAGCCGATCGCAAAGACCTCCCCGTCTTTCCAGAGATGGTCGAATTGACTCCCATCCGTAGGGAAACGTTCCGAGAGATGAAAGACGCTCGCAAAGACCTTCTGCACATCTACGATTCGCTCCCCGATCGCGATCTTCCCACCAAGTTGCTGCTGCAGATAGTGGGCCGCGGTCACGTGATCGGCATGGGCATGCGTTTCGAGAATCCAAACAACCGAGTAGCGCTCCCGACGAATAAGCTCGATGATCTGGTTCGCATTCTCAAACGAGAGCGTTCCACTCGATGGATCGAAATCAAGCACGCTATCAATAATCGCCGCTTCTCGCGTCTCGGGATCAGCCACGACATGCGTTACCGTAAAGGTCGCCTTGTCGAAAAATGAATGGATGAGGGGTTGAAGCATACGGATAAGGGATCGAATCTCTTATTGCTTATTCCACGGCATCTTTGAGAGGAGAAGTGCCATTCCACACCATCCCGTCAGGCCGGCAAATACCAATCCTGCACCGATGAAGCCTGGAAGGAGAAGGAACCCGACCCCTCCTACGTACGTGAGAACCACACCGAGCAAAATAAGTGAACCAGCCACAATAAAAACCTGCTGTGTCAGAGGAATCCGAGAAGACGTCGAGGCTGTTTTTAGCCCGGCTGTTTCCCAGGCCATAAGACCTCCTTCCACGTTCACAAGTTCCGCCTTCACTCCTAAGCGTTCCAGCTCTTCAATCGCACGCTTGCTTCGATTTCCAGAACGGCAATGGACGTAGATCGTCTTTTTTTCTTGCAGCTCTGACAGGCGCGCCGCGAGCTGATCGAGCGGCATGCTTTTTACGCCTTCAATATGTTTTGCTTTGTACTCATCCGGTGTACAGACATTGATAAATTCAACGGTTGAGTTAGATTTCTCTGCTTCCAATGTTTGCTGAAAGGCGGAGATCGAAATGTGCTTCATAGGTAGGAGGGAGCTTAAGAACGAATGAGATCAAGAAGGGCGCTGTATTCCGGAGAATCATGCGCGGAAGACACTTGCTTGGGCGAAAAAAACGTCTTCTCTAGAAAACAGGCCACGAATGCATGCTTCAGTGAAGAAAATGATCGAGATGCTGCCCGAAGAGTTGCACCCGACTTCACGCAATCGGGCGAATCTGACTGAAGCTCTCTCTTGATAGAGGCGAGCTGTCCTTCGAGACGGCTGATGTGGTCGATCAAGGGTTTACAGTCTGAACTTGGCATAGGGTAGGTTCAGTGTACCCATACCCCTGGGGGTATGTAAAGGACCGACCTAAACAGACCATCCCGCCCACGCGCTAGGCTCCTCCTCCGAGGAACCGCGCATGAGCGGGATGTTTTTCTTCGCGGCTACAGTTCGGCCGCGAGGAACAAGTTGTAGGCTGGGTAGACCCGGTCCTGTGTCGGCTCGAGGTAGGTCGTGAGCCCGTTCTTGTTCCCCCACAGGGTGAGGTAGAAGGCCGGGAGCGGATCCTCACGCCCTTGATCGGGCCACTGCCGCAGGCACAGAGACCGTCCGAGGATCGTCACCGGCGCCGGACCCTGCAGAAGATCAGGGCGACGATTCGCAAGTTGGAATCCCTCGATGGGATGAGCTGGGCGGAGCCCACGGCTTTGGATGAGCGTGACCGCCTCTTCCGCCGTGACCGGCTTCATCGCACACACAGGGGTCAGGTGGACCACCTTGCGACGTCCAGTGAGACGCTCGGCAGCCGGCACGCGGCTGAGCGTGAAACGCTCGTACTTCCACCGGAGCGCGTCAACGAGCACCCGGTGCTTGTTCGTCACGTACGTGCGCCAGGCGTAGCCCGGCACTCGAACGGACACCCGAAACGGCTTGTTGAGCCCGAGGAGCAGCACCGCCATGTAGCGGGCCGCCATCGGGTTCTCGAGGAGCCGGTTGAGCGCGAACGGATCACTACAGGAAGGATCCAGTCCGGCAAGCTCGCGTTGCAGAGCGCTGACGAAGGCATCTCCGAAGGAGTGCTCCTTCAACTCACCCTGCTCGTTCAGAACCTTCAGGAGGGCCTCGACCTCCGGATCGCCGGTTGCCGGCGACTCAGTCGGCATCTCACTCATGTCCACACCTCAGAGAAACGGGCCCGCAGCTAGTTGCGGGCAACGTAGGCCGTTTGTATCAAAATATCGGAAAAGAGGAAAGTCAGGCGGGGCAAGGACGGGTGATTGGGCTCAGAGTGAGGAGGATCTGTTTTAAATAGCTGCACCAGAGCAGACCTCGTCTAAATGCTTCCAAATCACGTACATCGCGTAGGTATCGCGTTCGCAGTATTTCCCGAGGTCTTCCGCTATTTTGGTCTTCTCCTCTGGGCTCATTTCGGTCGTGGTGAGCTTATTCCAGCTTTGCGAGGCCGTTCCACCTTCGTGGATTTCTAGGTCTTTGTAGCTCAGCTCAGGGGCTAATACGGGAAGCACGCGTTTAATCGAAGTACTCCCTCGAAAGTCTTTGTGCACAAAATGCTGCTTCTTGAAGATGTCCATTAAATCAAAGACGCGATCGTTTACCGACTGTAGGAAGGATTTAGACAGGAGCACTCTGTTTCCGAGCGCCTCGTTGATTCCGCATTCAAAACCCTTGTTCCAGACAATAACACTTCCCGTTGCCCCGATATTTTGCTGGAGAGATTCTGCTAAATCACGGCTTGGATCGCCTGATTCGGTGAAAAGGAATTGCCTATGCTCAAGTTCACCCCCTGGCGTCTCTAGTACATGCAACGAATACTGAAAGGGAATTTGTTGATAAGGCGAGAAACCGTTGAAGCGAGGAATCGCAGCTGGGAATGTTTCGTAATCCAAAAAATAGAGCGGAAAAACCAGCTGATCCAGCTCCTCACGAATCTCATCGATGTTTCGAATCACCTTTCCCGAGAGATGCGTATCCAGCTGATTCTTTTGGATATCAGACAACTGGGTATCTTCAGGAATCTCCTGAAGATGGAAAATACTCATATCCACCAATTCGATCAGCTTTTTCTTACTATTCCCAATACGGGCGAGGTCGTGGATGCTGTATTCAGGCACATGCGGATTTGAATGCTTGAACGTGCTGCAATGGTTGGATCGTCCTTTGTAGATGCAGCAACAGGAACCCATTGGCTCTGCTTCTTGAGAGAGGTACTCTAACGCCTCGATCATTTGAGCAGACACTTCTTCTATAAGCTCTTCAACTTCCGCTGTTACGTCCTCTACCTTGAAGAGATTCTGGATATTTAACGCGCCAAAACGCTTGTATTCAGGATCAAGATGAATGTGACCGATCTCATTGATCTCTAATCCCATTCTCCGCAACAGAACGACTTGAAAGGCTAAATCGAATAGATGCACTTTTTCGTCAATATCGCTGGTTGCTTTGATCTCGAATATTGCGTGATGGTTCGATACAGGATCGAACTTCAAGATATCGACCGCCGCAAAGAAACCTTCTTGGGAGAAAGCGGGTTGAAATAGGATGGGTTCGTGTTTCGACAGATAATCCTGTGTGAGTCGCTGCGCCTCGATCCCTCTTCCTTCGATGAGCTTCCCTTCAGGGAAGAGCTTTCTCGCAACTATTTCAACCTCGTTACCTGTTTCGATGATGGCTTTTTCAAAATCTGAAAGACCCGACGCATAATAAAGGTCGGGTTTATGGATTTTGAACCAGGTATTCTTGGGGCATTCTCGATAGAGAATATAGTCCGTCTTAGACAGCGAGAAAGACATACTTACCGCAGCAAGCTTTCAATGGTTGAGCGGATCGTAATCCTATCCGTCGGGACAACTACATATCTCCATGGCTTCACGATACCGAATTTTCCAATATTCTGATTAACCACTTCACAATATTTCTCTGCCGTCGTTTTCTTAGCTTGGACGCTTGGCGTATCGATCTCATCATCTGGTTTAACCTCAATCATCACAATCTCACTCTTTAACTCAACGACAAAGTCTGGTTCATAACGATGGTGAGCCTCTCCTTCGGCATCTCGCCAAAATAATCCTTCGAATTGATTCGGAGCTGGTCTAAGCCAATCCTCAACAGACTCATCTCGATCAAGAAGATAGGCCATTCTAACTTCATCAGAAGAGTCGAAGCGATACTTGGCATGACAACCTTTTTGAAACTGCGTATAAGTAAACTTTGCAGAGAATGTATCTAGTTGCGATTCCAACGAAACGGATCTCTCGCCAAGTGAAAGAGCCATATTATACTGCTCCAAATAACTCTTCGCTTCGGCAACATCGGATGCCAGATATCCATCTGATTTCAGCTCTTTATGAGCTAAAATCTGTTTGTATATATCTTCACCGATTGCTCGTGCGTTACTCTCGATAATCAAGGCAAGATTTTCTTCGTCTACAGCTTTCTTACGATAATGAGTCACCGCCTGATCCGCCAGCTTTAAAAGCAGAGGCTTTTGCGCAGCGTCATCATAATCAACGAGAGGAAAATCCAGCAGCGCAGCGATGATGGTGCTTTGCGGAGATTGGCGTTGTTGGGCGCCAAAACTTGTCACCCTGGTGACCTGCGTCACACGCCGACCAGGTACATCCTCACCGAGGAGATTCTTGTCTTGCTCATTCTGAAGTTGTGCTTCCAAAACCGCTCGCTCATTCGTATAGGACCGCATAACACCTACACCCGTATCTAAATCAAAATCATGCATGACAAGTTCCCCATAATGCGGGGTCAGAATCAACCTCGGAATAGGAATATTTCTTGTTTCTAAGTCAGATGCAGATTTTTTAGCAATCACAGAAAGCGCGTCCTTCGCCTCCATACTAAACGAACCAAAGAGCGTATCCGCACCAAAAGACAACTCCGATGTGGATGTAGGCTTTTGATGATGAAAAGTGGAGAGAGACTGCGATCCGACCATCTCTCTAGCCATAACGTCAACCAATGCGTCCTTTTTCATGTCCAGCATTTTTTCTTTTACCCCTAGGTCCATTACTGCAGCTTGAGGCAGCTTAGCAATCTCTGCTTCAACGCGATCCATCACCGCCTGCATCACGACTGAATTTTGCCGAATCTCCTCTACGACGTTCTGGATAATGATTGGCTGCACCTCGGTCAATATCTTTACTTCCTTCGTTTCATTTTCAGATATTTGCTCTACTTGCCCTTGAATAAGCGGAGAGTCCTTCGCGAGCTCCACCACCTTTGAAAACTGTTCATGAGCAACGATCATTAATCGATCAACAAGAGGTACACCTGTACGCTCTCCATATGGCAGGCGCAGACCACGACCGATCGTTTGCTCGGTCAAAATGGCCGTAGCAGCCGCACGAATTGGAGCAATGGTATAGACATTTGTGACGTCCCAACCCTCTTTCAACATATTCACATGAATAACGACTTCCACGATGTTGTCAGGATGTTCAAGGGAAACAAGTTTCTCAATATTGTCGTCGGACTCACCTCCACGAATCTTGGTATTGATTTCAATAACCTTCCCTTTGAATTGCCCACCTCGAAAATTGTCGCTGTCGATCAGTGCTTTCAATTCTGCAGAATGCGTCGTGTCCTTTGCTACAACAAGCAATACCGGTTTCACAAGGGGCTTGTTATTCTCTAACGCATACTCTTTTAGAGCAGTTTTGGCTCGTTCATGAAAGAACGCGGCAAGCTGAAGCTTACGTGCATCCGTCTCAATAGAATCTCCGTCAAATTGCTTAAAATCCACATCTGCTTCGGTGCCGACCCACGGATCTTTTACCAATTTCCCTCGAATAGCATCGCCGAGGTTATACGAATACAAAACGTTCTTCATTCTAATTTGACGAGCATTCTTGCCCGTACCCTGCGTACCGAGATACGGAGTGGCTGTAAACTCCAACCCGAACAGCGGATCCATCAA